>NC_019567.1:920444-1227259 GCF_000317895.1 Bdellovibrio bacteriovorus str. Tiberius | reverse complement strand
AAAGCTGTTGCCAGAATGCGCTTGGCTTTTTTCTCGGATTCTTTGTTTGCCTCTTCTTCGATCTGAGCGATCTTTTTCGCTGCTTCCTGTTTCGCTTCGTCTTCCAAAGCGGTCAGCAACTGGCGGCGTGCTTCGTCCTGGCTCATTGCTGCCACGGCCTCAAGCTTCTGTTTCAGCTCACCGATGTGAGTCTCGCCTTTTTTCTCAAGATCCTTGATGCGGTTTTCAGAGATCGCGATTTTTTCTTCGCGGTCTTTCAAAGAGTTCAGATAACGCTCGTTTTCTTCCATCTTTTGTTTGAACTGGTCTTCGACCTCTTTCAAACGGCGCTCAAGCTGGGATTCTTTGTTTTTCACTGTGGATTTTTGCTTGTGAATGTCCTGCTCGACGTTTTTGCGGGCGCGGGCTTCGAAATCCTTGGCTTTGTTTTCAGATTCCTTCTTCAGCTTGGCAGCTTCAGAGTTGGCTTTGTTGACAATGCGTTCTGCTTCAAAACGTGCGGATTTCTTTTTGTTGTTGTCCTGCAGACGTTTGATAACGAAGACGACTGTTCCGCCGATGAGCAGGCCGATAATGGCGCTGATTACGATCTCCATGATTCATTTACTCCTGATGCTTCTTGCAATCGACCAGTCCTGATTCTGTGATGAGGAAATCCATTTTCACATCATGAGGCTCGGTGGGAAGCGGATCGGCAGTGATCTGAAAATCAAAGCCAATTCCGACTTTCACCCCCGGGAAGGACTCTAAGGTTTTATCGTAAAACCCTTTTCCTTTACCGAGGCGATTGCCATTCTTATTAAAAACCAAACCGGGAACCAGCAGACCGGACATTTCGGCCAGGGATCTTTGGAAAGAGCCGGGTTTTGGTTCCCGCACTCCGTAGGGCCCGAGATCAAAATCCCGGGTCTCATAGAATTCCAAAAGACCCTCGCGCATTTTGGGGAAGGCCCATGTCAGGTGAAGGATGTGAAACACCTCTTCGACCTGCGCCTCTTCGGGCAGGGCCCGGTAGGCTCCCCAAACCCCCGTCTGTGACTTCATAAAATCACGCAGATGGGCGTCGAGCTGCTGTTGTTGTTGAACTAGACCTTGTGCAAACTCTTGGGCACAAAGAGATTTAAAGAAGGACCGGCAGTCCTTTTTAGAGCTCCAGGAAACTGGCATGGACACTCCAAGAAATCAAAACAAAGTCAGTTGTTCAAAACCTTGTTGTTCTTGGAATTTTCCAGATCCATTGAAAGCTGCAATGCCTTTTCTTCAAGTTTTTCCAACTCGCGGTGGGCTTTGCGTTTCAATAGAATAAGTTCTTCGGCAAGATTCATCGCCGTGAGTACGGCCGCATTCTGATAAGAGCCATTCTTGGTGACAGCCATGGCTTGATTCATTCTGGAATTTACAAATTCGATGAGCTCCTCAACGGTCGCATCATCGTGAGAGGTTTTTAATTTGTAAGGGACACCCGCAATTAGGAAATTGTAGGTTTTTTTCTCAGATGTCACTAGCACCTCAACAGCTGCAGAATCTATGGGTCTAGATGTCTTGGGACCTTTAAGTCCTCAGAACTTTTTCGACCTCGAATGCCTAAACCTTTTAAAACTCTAGAAAAATCCTAGATCAACACAAGGAAAAGTATATATCTAAAAGGTCGATATTCAACAGATTTATTTTTTAGAACAGGTGCATATAATGCCGAGATTCTTCTGGTTTTCGCAGTGTACGGAACGCTTGCCGTCACGGTCGGTCAGGTCGATCTCCTGAACGTCTTTAAAGTTCCGGCGATAGGTCGAGAACACGTTATTAAGCTTCGTGTCATTATAGGAGTATTCGTCTGATTTAATCACTCCATTGAGCAGGAAGTTGTTGATCGTGTCCTGGTTTGGATTCAGACGCTGATTGTTTGTCAGCTTGATATCGGTGATGACACCCTTTTCGTCGACTTGCTGCAAAATAAGTTCAGTTTCGACCTTCTTGGCCCCGGCAAACTTGGTTCGCAGGATCAGGTTCATCAGCTCTTTGTCAGCGTTCAGATAGTGGATCTTTCTTTGACGCAGCTGCGATTGGGAGGTCACGAACTTTTCGTCCATGATGTCCTTCAGCCGGTTGAGGTCGACCTTGAATGACAGCTTTTCATCTTGAAGCTCGGGGAAGCAACGCATGAGGTTTTCATACGAAACAGAGACTGGTTTTATGCCTTGAGCCCCCGCAAAGTGAGGCCCAAAAACAAACAATAAACTTACAACAATTTTATGCATTCCCTTTTCCCATTACATGGGAGTGCAGCTTGATGCGGCAGAACGGTCGCAACCTTCCTGATCATCACTCGTGCAATACGCACGGGATTCAGTTTCCCATGTACGTGCCGATGCGCAATCCCCTTCACCTAGGTTAGTGAAAAGGCCATCCACGTTCAATGAAAAACCCAAAGTACTGCCGGATTTGGAGTAGTTTCCGACTTCAATTGAGACGTTTTTGATTGTTTTCCCATTAGCATCTTTGCCTTCGACACTGAGGCGATACGCACCCGGAAAAACAGACACGAAGGTCGAGTCTTTCAAAGGCACGGCAACCAAGTAAGGAGGATGTTTCATTTTCAATGTGTCTGTAGGCGATGTAACCCATAACTGAGTAAAAGACCCATCCTTATCCCTAGGGCCAACACCAAAATCAAAAAGAACTTTCAGGTCAGAAGGACGCTTTGCTGAATTCCAAACATCACAGAGGGCTTTCCCCTGCTCTGCAGTCGCTGGGGGATTATAAGGGAGCTTAACCGAGGAACATGCTTCATAGGTGAATCGCTGTACAAAATCTCGCTCCCACAAACCCGCAAGGTACAAATCACCGAAGTTGTCCTTATCCAGAAAGAAGAAGTGACGCTTCATGTAGTACATCGTCATATAGATCTTTTGCTGCTCTACAAGTCGACCCATATCACGGTAGACGCGAACATTTTGATTTTGCATATTTGCGGGAATATCAATGCGTTCCAACTGCAAAGTCGTGGTCGACCCCTCTCTCACTTGAACCAAATCAGGATTGATCGAGTTTTCGAATCCAACAATGTACATTCCAGCCGGAACCGCTGTCGGTTTATTTAAATCAAAGAAAACCGGATTGTCACAACTGCCGCGCTTGGAGACGTCACAACGAACGGCCTTCACTTTACGGAAGCCTTGATTTTCACCACCTGCTCCGTTGACCGCAAGTGATCCCATGGCCTGCGCCCAGGCGGAACCGGCAAACAATATAACAGACATCACTGTCCATATTTGCTTTTTCATACTCATGGCTCCTTTAGAATAGTTCATTACCGTGTCTCACTGATTTCATTGTTTTCGCCACTCGCAAATCTTGACCATAGATATCGTTTACAAATCGAACCGCACCATCTTGAGATCGCGCCACGGTCAAGTAAATCAAATAAACTGGTACTGGTGTTTTCAAATGAATACGTTTTTCCCACAATTCCTTAGGCACTTCGTCATTAGAACCTCTCGGCGGCACCAGACTCTCTAAATCATCCGCCGACCAATGGAGCTGCTGTTGATTGGACTTCAATGCCACATTGTCACGCAAAATATATTCAGCAAATTTGAACGGATCTTCCAGTCGCACACAACCGGAACTCAGATGACGAGCGTCCTTCTTAAACAGATCTGGATCACTGGTGTGATGCAAATATATAGACCATTCATTGGGCAACGGAAACTTAATTGAGCCCAAAGCATTTTTTCTCCATGGATCTTGCCTCAATAAATAC
The DNA here is from genome assembly GCF_000317895.1 of Bdellovibrio bacteriovorus str. Tiberius. Classification (NCBI taxonomy): domain Bacteria; kingdom Pseudomonadati; phylum Bdellovibrionota; class Bdellovibrionia; order Bdellovibrionales; family Pseudobdellovibrionaceae; genus Bdellovibrio; species Bdellovibrio bacteriovorus. Next base: position 1,223,499 of record NC_019567.1, on the reverse strand, counting down.
GGAAAATTGCTTCGAGACAGACCCTTTAGCAAAGAAGCCGTCGCGTCCACAACCTCGCCGTTACTTTTCTTTACGAGTTTCATGTGTTGATCCTCGAGGTACTTTACACCGGCCTCACCCTGTCGCAAGATATGGAGTTTATCTTTGAAAACAATCGAATCTGGAGCCGTCCATGTCGGATTCAACTCAACAAAACTAAGCATATTTCTTAATACCGGCGTCCTGCGGTACCCCTCGCCATTGATCGTGCGGAAGCTCATGACCTCTCTGCCGCCGTCAAACAGTTGAAACTCTGTAGTCGATAGGTTAACAAACACGTGCCTAGGTTCCATGTTTTTAGGCAACCACCGAAGCTTTTCCATATTCACTTCAATCTGAAAAGCACGGTCGGCCGCTGTCACATTCAGAAAGCTTAGAACCTGCTCGCCAATAATACCGTCAGCATCCAAACCATTTAACCCCTGAACCTGGCGGATAAGACTTTCAAGACCAGAGTCATACTTTCTTTGACTGTCCGCAGTTGCAGCCGGGACTGAATACCCGAGGCTCTGCAAACGAATACGAATTGCTGGTACTGCAGGGTCGTCATCACCGAGACGAAGAGACTTCTTTGACAAACTTATTTGCGACCAGCCATTTTTCCCTTGAATATCACGGAAGTAAGCCAATAAATTTTTCAGGTCCACGTAACGGGTATGGACAGGTGCAAACTTGTCAAGACCTGCAACAAGAGCTTTAACATCAGGCCGTCCTTCAACACTTGAAATGACCTGACTAAGCTCTGCGTACTCCGTAAATTTTTTCTTTGGAAGTTTGATGTCAGTATCAATCTCCATCGGATCAAAGCGGCCCGTGGACAGATGAGTTACATAACGGATAACAGCCTCGGAAACTGCCAACTCAAATGTGGGACCGAATTTACCATCCGTATTGGATACGTAAATACTTTCAATCATCTTATCCCAATAGTCATCGGGATTAAGACCATTCAAAATTGCTCCCTGCTTAAGGGCATCCTTCACTGCCGCTGCCATTGCATTCGGTCGACCTTTTGCGTCGACCCAAATCGCAGAAAAACCACGTTTTTCATATAAAGCACTCAATGTATTTTTATGAAGATAAAAGTTAGAACCCCGAACAAACATAAACGGGATGTCCTTGGTATCTTCTCTATTTAGGTAGTAATTGATCTGAGACTCCAAAGCCGCAGTAGCGAACTGAGGCGCCAGCGTCATCATGGACATACCAATCAGGAAAGTCTTCTTAACCAAGCTCTTCATAGACATAAAAACCTCTTCAGGTCTTTTATATCCAAATAAAGTGCCAGCCGTAGGGGGTCTATACTTGCGTACGGGAAATGTTTACTAGACAGGGGCCCCAATTTGTCACCCGTCTCAAAGTGAGGCGCTACTCCACCTCTGGCAAATCAGGCAATGGAAACGGTAAAATGAAACCGCCACCTTCAGAAGAAGGTTCTGCGGCTTCAGATGGTGGCGGTGGCGGCATCGGCACCGCCACAGGCTCCTCCACTTCTTCGCCAGAGGGATCTACCCATCTTTCCATCTCCGCTTCCTCACGCTCAACCCACTGGGCATTGTCTAACTCATCAGTGGGGGTGATCATATTCTCTGGCTTCAACTGCAGCCCAAGACGCCACCTAAGAGGCTCTGTTCTGTCAGTTCCGTCAGGGTCCTTCTCAACTCTGAACTTGTCATAGCTATAGTATTCTTTCCCCGACATAAAGATACCCACTGTCAAAAACAGAATATCATAGTGAGTATTATCGTGTTCAAGCCCCACCTGTCGGACGAATCGGCGATAACTTCCAGCATGCTGTCCATTTCTAAAATAAATCAGCTCATATTTGGATTCTTTTACTCCACCTTCGCGCATTGCCCTGTCCGAAGTGCCAAAATAGCTATCAGAATCATAGACACAAGCACCTTTTTTAATCTGACCACTAGGGCAAATACGCTTTTCAAAGTTCATAACATTATCGGCTGACCAGGCAATCCTCATCAAAAGAGAAGGAGCAACCCAGATACCAGAATTATCAATATTCCATAAGGTCGATGGCAATTCGGACCGGTGACTCAAATAACCAAGAAGTTGAGACTCTGCGAAAAGAACTCGAAACTGTCGAATCAATTCCAGTTGATATAGTTCTTTTGCCGCAGATACAGACCATTTTCTTTCACAGCGCAAATCCTTCAGGATCTTCACAGTTCCTGCGACGTCTTCAACCCGGCCCAACTGAACTTCTTGAACCAGGAAAATTTCAAAGAAGTCACAGTTTAGTGAAGACCGGTTCACTTCTGATGTTGCAGTAGCGACACCAACTCGGGACCCTAACTTGACTGTCTCCGCAATTAATGTGGAGTAGTGACCAGAAATCAGCTCACCAACCCGACTGAGTTCAACTTGAATTTTCTGCGCTGCCAGCATCTGATTCTGCATAACCAAGGCTTTTTTGTGTTTTACATAAAACAGATCGTTAAAATACTGCTCTGAAGCAGATCCTAAATTATACGGATCCACTCCTCTTTCAAAAAGCAGATTTGCAGCTTCCACGTTGTCAGCTGCTAGCGCCTCACTCATCGGAGTTACACTATGCCCAGCAAAGAAATATTCGTAAGGCTGAAGAGCATCAATTGCATCTCTCAAAATATTTAGATCACGCGACTTGGCGGCAGCAAGCACATTCTTTTGTTGATTCGTTGCCACAACTTCTTTCTTCAGAGGCACCTTGACCACAGCCTCAATCTGCAAATTGTCTTTTGCAAAAGAGCATGCTTGAAGGAAAGCAAATAGAAGAGGCAAAAAATACTTCATCATTTAAAGTCTCTCCTTTCTGGAGTCCTGCATAAGTCGGAGCGAAATTTCTCATAATCTTCTTTTTTTGGTAAACTAGGCGAAAGATAAATATCGCTTTTCCCTTTATAAAGGGTCATGAAATCTGTTTCACTTATCATGGCATTTGGAAATACAAAATAATAGAGGGACCACAAGTTGCGTAGGTTCACATAACTCTCTGAACAATACTTTTGTTCCTCATTGCATTTTACATCAGTTCCCTCAGACTCATCCGCAAAGAAGTAAGGATACGACACCCCATAAGCTCCATTACGTGTAATCATCCGAGCAAGCTTTATCCACTCATCCAAAAGGCCTACATCAGATAAACACACCTTTTTAAGCATGAGCAAACTTACTGGACTCACCGAAACCTGGCTTGATTTAAGCCCAAGATGATCTGAGTGCCACCCTCCGGCCGGCAGCGTAATACTCAGTCTCGCTTCCTGCTTTAAATTTACTAGATACTTTAGAAATGCAATGGACTTGAAACTTGACTGAAACTGGTACAAGAATTCATAGCCAACCCAGCTCGATACCATATCAGTTGAAAAACGCTCCACAAAAGCCGAACAGGAAGTTTCACTAAGAAGACTGGAAAACACTTCCTGAGGCTTGAGTCCTTCGAAGACCTCATAGTAAAGACCTGGCCCAATTGGATCAGAACGCAGGTACTGACGTTGTAAAAGGAAATCCGCGAACAATTCACAACCTCTGGCACCTAGCCGATACTCAATAATACGATCCTTAAACTCTTCCATTGAAGTATTGGGAGAAATTCCTTCATATGTCTTCTTTGGATAAGCTCTAAGAATGTCCGTAAAACTATCCGTTTGCGCCGAAACAATCAGCTGATTCAAAGGGCCGTCGTAGCTCAGCTTCTCCCGGCTTTCCTGATTCAGCACGAACGGACTTTGCCCGCTGATCAGCAGGAATTGCGCGACTTTCTGTTTTCCGTGTTTGATCGCCAGATCCAGGGCACTGACTGCACCACCGCGGGACAGGGCTGCCAGCTCGTCTTTACGCTGAACCAAGGCTTCGATGGCCTTTTCCTCGTCATCCCCGGCAATAACCTCGTCCAGGCTGGCCACGTGTTCAGGCTGGGCCTGTTCTTCGATCAGGGTGACTGGGGCGCCCTTGCCTCTTGCCGGGTCCTTTTTAAAAGAACACCCGCCCGTTGCGATGAGCAACAGGCAAAGCAATCCAGACATGGCAAAACGAAGTGACACTTCCATCATCTTCGATATTTGCAAGCCTTATACCCGTAATAGGGGCTTTTGGAAGGCCTTTGGCCGTCAAGACACTATCCAAAGAGACATTTAAGGGCGGTCACTTTGAAAGTGTCTCAAAATGAGAAAGAGCCCGGAACCGGGCCCTTTAAGAAGTTATCTCAGGGAATTCAGCAAGCGGATGATATCCACATCCGGTGGCTGAGCAATCCCAGCACCTGGTTTCGGTCCAGTCAGCTCGTCCAGTGAATAATCCATGCGGGCGTCATAACGACGCTCCCACTGATTGCGCAACCATCTTTCGCGGTCGTACCACAGACGCTTATTTTCATCATCCATGCACGTCGCCAGCTCTTGCGGGGTTTTTGCGCCCCAGCGAAGTTCCACACAATGGTACGGGTCAAAGCTGATGTCGAAGACACGCTGACGAGCTTCTTCCAGATTCAACGTCACAGAACCACCCGCCGAATTGCGATAGACGAACTGACAAGCGCGGGATTCCCGCTCGTAAGTCGCCAAAAGATCAAGGGCGATATTGGCGCCGCTATATACAATCGCCGGATCGCCTGAACGCTGACGCTGCACCAGCGTGCGCGACTGATTCAAGATATCCATAAAGCCCACTTTCAGACGGGCATCTCTGGACGGAGAAGCATAGTCTTCCCATTCTCCTGTCGTCCCAAAGATATTCGTCGGCAGACGCTCTGGATGCGGCTTGCGATCCACGCCGGCTTTCACCGCCATATCCACCGCCACCACGCGGTCCTTCAAGTTCACGCAGATATCTGCCACCATCGCGCGCATATCCTGAAGCGGATCAATTTTTAAATCACCACTGGCCATCGCGATACGAAGATAGTCATAGTACGGGTACTGCGCTCCACGATACAGGAACTTACCTTTGTTCCATTCCCCGGCTGGGTCCGGCGAATTGCCATAGAACTGCTCAACACTGAAATTGGCAAGCTGCGTATTCAAAGCCCCGACGATTTTACCACCATAGTATTCACCATTGGCTCTGCGGGTTGCCCCCTGCAATGCCAGCGGACGGAAGTTTTTAAATCCGGCACCATGACCCGGGAAACTGCGAGTGAATTTCGGCGTGTACATTCCCGAAGTCAGAGTGTTGTCCGGGTGAGAGTCGATATAGAAAATCCGTCCGTCATCAGAAACGCGATGGATGATCGCCACATGTCCCGCGGGATCATAGATCACCGTGCCCGGACGAATGCCTTCACGATTGAGCTTAACCGGATAGAAATCAGTAAAACGAGCGGCATCTTTGTCACCCATCATACGGAAGGTCGCCGAATAAGTCATATCCACAATAGTTCGGTTCAACAACTGAACGGCGTTGGGATTGCTGGTGCGACTTGGAATGATGTCATAGCGACCGCTGACGGCATTACCAAATTTAGAATAGCGAGGGTCTTTATTTTCAGATCCCGGCAGCGTATTCACACTGCTGACAAGAGACATGGGAAGCCCGTTTTTCCATGCAAAGTAAGAGCGCAGATAATACGGCAGATCCGCACAGTCCGCGAACAGGCGCAAATCCGCAGGATCTGTTCCCGCATAAGGATTGGCCGTACTACGCAGACACGCATCCACCGTCGCACACTCGCGATTTTCCACGGCATTGCCCAAACGGGTGATGAACTCTCCAAAACGCTGTTCATCGGCTGCTGTCCACGATGGCTTGGTAATACGCCATGCTTTGGAAGTCGTCTGAGCCTCCGCCAATCCTGGCAAAAGAATCAAACCCAGCAGCAAAAACTTTCTCATCTTCATGAAACCTCCATGTGCCCAAAAAGGGCTCCGTTGATAAACAGTTTGACGGCTGAAAACAATCCTTTCAAAAATACCGCAGGTCTGGAGGCTGTCACGCTTCTTGCTGAGAGGGTTTGAGTCAATGACATAAGTTTAATAGATATACGTTTCTGGAGGACGTTCATGACAAAGATTAATACGCGCCGACTCTGCTCTGCAGTTTTGAGTTTGTTGATTGCCAGCTCTCCTATGCTGGGTGTTGCACAGGAAATCACTTCCAGTGATGCCAATACAAGTGTTAATGCCGCGGCTGTGGGTTTATCCAAAGCCAGCCTGCAAGTGGGTGGCAGATACTTTATCTCAGCGGATGCGTTGAATGTTCGCAGCAGCAACTCGACCACGGCCTCCAACATTGTTGGTAAGTTGTCTATTAATGATGAAGTTGAAGTCTATGATCTGCTGAACGAAGCCACACCGCTGGTTCAGATCAAAATCATCAAGTCAGCGTCTGTGAAAGCGGATGCCGCTGCGGAACTGTTTGTTTCCAAAGACTATTTAAGTGCGAAACAACTGCAAACAGCAGCTTCCAAATACTTCGTGATCCAGAACGTGGCGACTGAAAAAACCCGCGTTTACGAGCGCTGCACAGAGTCCCCAAGCTGCGCCCACAAACTGGTGATGGAAACAGAAATGGTTGTTGGTCGTCCGGAAGAAGGCACCAAAACAGATCCTCACGCGTTCAAAACCTGGCTGGGCCATGCGCGTATTTCCGAATGGATCAAGTTCTATCAGGACGGTCAGGGGCATTACCCTCACTGGTATAAATCCGGTCAGGATCTGAAAACGATCCCGGGTCCGATTACAGATGGTATGTCCAAACTGGTCAGCTCCCGTAAATGGATGGTTGACGATGCTCAGGGTAATTCCACTATTTATGGTGCGTTCGGTTGGTATGCAGCCAAGATCACTCCGGCTGATGAAATCAACGGTATGAACTATCAGTGGATGCACGGAACTATGGGCTGGGGTAAAGACGGTGCTGCAGCGATTGAGCTGACTCGCGGCTTCTTCATGAACATGTTCTCCAATCCAGGTTCTGCGGGCTGTACCCGCCTGGAAAACCGTGCGATCGCTTACCTAAGATCCATCCTGGCTCCGGGCACTGACATCTATCGTGTTTACGCTCGTGAATCCACTCGTGAAGCGGAAGTGACAACAGGTATCTTCAAAAAGAAAACAACACCAATGCCACGTTATGCTCACAACTTTGAAAAACCGATGGTTTGGAACTACATCCTGCTGACTGATGGCGCTCAAAGAAGCGGTGGTTTGTCAGCTGACGCGAAAAACATCATCGACAAGGCTATTCCAGTTATTGATGGCCAAAACGTGATCGAACGCGGTACATATGATGTTGACCAATACCCAAATGCCAACGAGTTGAATTATGTTAAATCTGCGGCTTCCGGTAAATCCGGCGACCGTTACAAAATTGACTCTGGTTGGGAAAAAGATGCTGCGAAAACAAACTTCACTGGTTACTTCCTGGTGGACGAAGGTCGCTTCATCGATTACAAACATCCGGACAGAGCAGCCACTAAGGGCGTGATCCGCGTGAGTGGTCTGGCTGATTTCAGAGATTCTGTTCCTGAGTTCCTGGCAACTTCAGGCAAACACAATCCTCCGAAAATCAACTACAGAACTGAAAACGAAAACGATTCTACAAGAAGAGGCGGCAACTAAGCTCCTCTCAGGAGAAGCTTTGAATTATCCGACAGATATCTGCATAGCAGGTGCGACGGGGCTCGTGGGACACGAGCTCCTTCTTCTTTTGGCCCACCTTGATGAAGTCCGCTCTATCAAGGCCATCTCTCGCGGCCCGATGGGTCGCATTCCTCCCCACGTCGAAAACATCATCATGGATTTTGACAGTCTTGAGCAGCGCAAAGATCTGCTGAAGGCCGGGGTCTTTATTTGTTGTCTGGGGACCACAATCAAAAAGGCGGGATCACAAGCCGCTTTCCGTAAAGTGGACTATGACTATGTCGTGAATTTTGCAAAAGTCGCTGAAGCCTGTGGCGCACAAAAGTTCCTGGTGATTTCGGCCATGGGTGCCGACGCCGGTTCCAGTATCTTCTACAACCGGGTCAAAGGTGAAATGGAACACGAACTGCGAAAACTAAAAATCCCGCAGATTGAAGTGTTTCAACCGTCTTTGATTTTGGGTGAACGCAAAGAATCGCGCACAGGCGAAGACATCGCCCAGAAACTCAGTCCGATTCTGAACAAGCTGATGGTAGGACCATTGAAAAAGTACCGCGCCATCAAAGCCAACACGATTGCCCGGGCTATGGCTATTGCCACCTTGAACTTTCACCCGGGCTTTCATGTTTATAAGTCAGATCATATTCAGCGCATCGCTGATCAAAAATAGTTTCTGAACTATTCAGTGATCAAAGCGAACGGAACTGTGTATTTCGAAGGTTTGGAGTGGCAGGTGTCATTAGTTTCTGCCACTTCCACTGAAACGTTCAAAGTGTGAGGATAAATCTCGCCGTACTCGGTGCGGCCGCTGATCTGCAGTTTTGCAGACAGACCTTCACCGCAGCCACTTTGCCAGATATCCACCAAAGAACCCTGTGCTTTAAAGTTCAATTTGTCTTCATTGTGACGGCTGGTTGAAACCACATCCAGAAAAGCCGGAACAGAATAGTCTTCAGTGGTGATTTCAAGTTTAGTTTCATCAGCAGACAAAGCCAATGAATCCATACATAGAATGGCTGGAACACCTGCCGGCAAAGCCTCCGTCGCACGGTAACAAGTCTGAGCCTGGGAAAGAGCTGGCAAAGCCAATAGAGCGAAAGCGAAAACGATGGATTTCATAAGAGCCCCCTTTAGGTTTTGAGGCTCTCTTATAACCGAGTTGTTCCGGGAATTCCGTCAGGAATCTGTCAGTTCCTTGTCACGATTCCCAAAAACCACACTATTGAAACAGGGAATTTACAAATTCTTGGGACGAGAACGTGCGCAGATCCTGAATACGCTCCCCCACTCCGATCAATTTAATCGGAATATGAAGTTCCTGCGCCAGCCCTACAGCCACGCCACCTTTCGCCGTGCCGTCCATTTTAGTCAGGACCGCTCCGGTCAAAGTCAGAGCGTTGTGGAATTCTTTAGCCTGCATCAAAGCATTCTGGCCCGAATTCGCATCCAGAACGATCAAAGTCTCGTGCGGAGCTTCCGGGATCACCTTGGACATCACACGTTTCATTTTTTTGATCTCTTCCATCAGATTGGCTTGAGTGTGCAAACGACCCGCAGTATCCACGATCACAACGTCATAGCCCTGACCTTTGCCCTTAGCGACGGCATCAAACGCCACCGCACTTGGATCGGTCACACCTTCCGGAGAAAAGATTTCAACCTGAGCGCGATCAGTCCAGACTTTCAACTGCCCGCCTGCCGCTGCACGGAATGTATCACCGGCCGCCACTAGAACCTTTTTGCCTTCTGCTGCCAATTGCGCCGAGATTTTACCAATGGAAGTGGTTTTACCCGCTCCATTCACACCCACAATCATCAATACTGTTGGGCCTTCAGCTGCGAACTGTATCTTGGAAAGGATGCCCGTGCCCACCGAAGTGGAATGAGACCCCTGGAAGATATTTTTGATTTCTTCTTTCAACGCTTCACGAACTGTGTCGTAGTCGGCGCGCTCTTTTTTGGAAAGCTTGTCTTCAATCGCACCCATCAGACGCTGCACAGTCGCTGGGCCCAGGTCGCTGGTGTAAAGAATTTCTTCGATCTCTTCCAGATGCTTGTTGCTGGTTTCAGACTTAAACAGGCTGCGAATTCGGCCGAAAAGATTTTCTTCGGTTTTTTTAAGCGCCACTGCAAGGTCGACGGCCTTTTCTTCAATCACCACTGCCGCATCATGCAGATCCGGCACAGACAAATCAGAAACCACGTTGCCCGTGGAATCAATGTGCGCCAGTGGAAGTTCTTCCGGTTGCTCGGAAGTCGTCGGCATTTCTCGTTTGGCTTCATGGGTCAGCTCCTGAGAACGCTTCTTCGCATTCTTCATCATCCCCAAAATCAGAGCGCCGAAAATAACCGCAAAGAGAAGAACAACCACGCCAGCAAGAATTGTAATCTGCTGCTCATGCCCAGGTGACATCATAACAAACCTCCGCAACAACGTGCGTCATTAAGATAAGAAAATCACCCACTATGTATCGTATTTTGGAAGCCGAGACTAGCAACAAAACGCGGCGGCGAAGCCCCGTTTGCCCCGTAAGGACCCTTAAAAAGGCCTAGTGCTGGGCCATTCTTCTTCTTTGGACTTCTTCTTTATAGAAATTGCGTTCGAAGCGACGATAGGATTCCAGACGAACTTCGGTGCCCAGGACGTCTTTCATGCGCGCCAACGACTGATTTTCCAGCTCGCGCATTTTTTCTATGCCCTCTTTGATAAAGTCCGGATGGATTTTGGTTTTGCGGTCTGCCAGTTCTTTCACCAATGCATTGGCCGATGAAATGACCTGAATGGACTTATCTTCATCCACGCGCCAGGTTTTCAGCAGGTACTGGGAAGCGGCCTTGTAAAGCTTCTGCTGGAACTGGGCATCGGTATAGATGTCCAGATAGTTACGGGTATAGATAACCGCATCAGTGTAAGAGTCTTTGATCTCTTCCGCCTGAGGCGGATTGAATTTGCGTTTTTCCAGTTCATCCTGACGTTTCTTGGCCTCGTTGCTGACCATGGTCTGCATCGGAGTCTGATCCTTTACAACCCGATCCACGACAATCTGACTGACGAAATAGCCCACGGCCCCCATGGCAAGACCCATGGTGACCCAGCGAAGCTTTTCGTTTTTGCGCTTCTTCATCAGATCCACTGGCTTTTCGCTCATCGAAGACTGGGACAAGGTCGCCACTTTGCCATCGATGGCCTCGGTGATGTGATTTTCCACGGACTGGCTGATATTGCGCCATTTTTCAGGCTCCATCAGCATCACGATCTCTTTTTCAATCGCCGAGTGGATGTCCTTCACCATGGAATTTTTCTTGCGGATCACGTCATCCAGCAGATCGCGCTCCATTTTCTGCAGACGCTTGGACATCTCCAGACGCTGTTCTTCCAGGCGTTCCTCTTCCGATTTCGCCATCTGGGATTTTTCTTTTTCCAGTTTTTCATTCAGGAAAATCTTTTGCGCGTCGTATTCCTTGAACAGATGATTTTTCTTGGATTCGATATCATGCACATCCATGGTCAGATGGGCCTGTTTTTCCTGCAAACCTTTTAAAGAAGCTTCCAAAGAAGCTTTCTGTTTTTCCAGATCTGCATGGGTCGTTTGAAGCTCTTTCAGCAAAGCCTGGCCTTTTTCCACCTGCGAAAGAAGATCGGAATTGTCAGTACGGGTTTTGCTCAAATCTTCAGTGGCTTTTTGCAGTTCCGCCGTGCGGGCCGCAACATTTTCCAGAAGCTCATTTAAGACCGTCTGTTTTTCAGTGCTGACAGCGGTGATTTCCTGAACTTTATCATTCGCCAATTGAATCTGCTGTTCACCGTCGACCTTGGCCTGCTGCAATAGCTGGTCGGCGGTGGCCTTGGCTGTGGCGATCAAGGAAGCGTTATCATTGCGTGCTAGTTCAGATTCTTCCCGCAGGCGCGCTTCCGCATCGCGAATCTGCGTGCGGGATTCATTCAACAATCTTTCGGCTTCGGCCTCGGCTTCCTGCAAAGTCCGCTGATTCAGTTCCTGGGAATTTTCCAGGTCTGTACGAATACGGGCTTGAGTTTCCTCAATCTGCAGTTTCGAGAAATCCAAAATTCGGTCCGCTTCCTCGCGGCTGGTTTTCAGCAGCGCTTCGCTTTCCTGACGGGCCAGCTCACGACCGTGGGCAATGGCTTCGTCTTTCATTTTCTCGGCAGCCAAAGTGGCTTCAGAAATAATGTCTTCAGTGTCTTTGCGGGCCTTCTGGCGCAGGCCCTGAACGTAAGAATCGACTTCTTCACGCAGTTCCTGAGACATATTGCGCGCATCGTGCAGCAGGCTTTGCCCTTGCTTCTGGAAATCTGCCAGAATGGCATCAGCTTCCTTGTGCGCTTCCGCCATGCGGGTCTGATAGAACAGCTCAGCCTGGGCCTGGGCTTCACGGGCTTTTTGATAGATGACCTGCACCCGGCGTTCAGCCTGGGTTTCGCCTTCCATAATGATTTGCGCCGCTTTGCGCTTGGCTTCGTGCAGGATTTTTTCCGCCTGGAATGGCGCCATGTTCGGTGCCGGCATGGCCACCGTGGCCTCCAATGGCGCATCTTCGTCTTCCGGCATGGCTGCCGCAGATTGGGAAATCGACGGCTCCAGTTCTGGTTCGGGCGCTGGTTCTTCAACGAAAAGATCCAGGTTCAGAATGTATTCAGATCGGCCCAGCTGGATACGATCGGAGGGAACCACGTTGACCGGGGTTCCCTGAACGATGCGGGTGCCATTGATATAGGTCCCGTTGGATGAATTTTTATCCTCAATCCAGATCTGGTTCCAGCGACGACTCACAACCAGGTGCACCCGGCTGATGTTGTTATCGTTCAAGGACAAGTCACAATCCAAAGAGCGGCCCATGGTGAACGAGTCTTTGTTCACCTCACGGCTTAGCACCTGATCCTTCCTGTGGATTGTGACGATAAACTTGTTCAATTAAGCTCCTCTGACCACCGCCGCTGTTTTTCCGATTTCCTTATTAAGGGCATCTTCGGCCAAAGCTTCAACGGCATCACGATGTTCATCAAATGGGCGCTCATGAGCTGGGAAATTATTGTTGTCAGCGCGATACCACAACAAATCCAAAGAACTCTCGAAACGGTCGATCATGGACACGTAAGCTCTTTCCGGGGAAAGAATCACGTTCGTCACGTGCGCCAACAACGAGAAGATAATCCCGGCGATGGATGTTTTCATCGCAAAAGAGATCTCGTGCAGGAAGCGATCCATGATGTTTTTGGTATTTTCCAGATCCTGCAAATTCATCGTGCCCAGTTCCTGCAACCCACCCGCGATACCGATGAAGGTACCCAGGATCCCCGCCACGACAAACAGGCCCGGCAAAATCGAAATCAGGTCGTTCATACCAACCATCGGGATCACGCCAAAGACCTTGTTGAAACAAGGATTATGTTGCAAAGTCGCCTTGGTGATATTCAGAAGCTTCGGATTGTCATCCGTCCAGCGCAGGAACTTCACCTGTTTCAGAATATCCTTTACCAGCCAAGCACAGCCCTGACGAACCAGGAACACACGGTCACTGGCCGACATCACGTTGTCGGGCTTTCTGCGCTTCATGCGGTCACGGATTTCGAAAACTTCGTAGTAAGTTCTTTCCAGAAGCTTTTTGGTCAGAACATAGAACGACACATTGTCGACCTTGCCCGGAACCTCAGCTTCGATGAAACGATTCACACGCTTTTCAAATTCACGCGCGAAAGATTCATGGCGGCGGACCGTGTAGTAGATAACCGCACGGAAGAACAAACCGACCAGAAAGACGGCGCCCATCACATACGGCAAACTTATAATGAAATACTCAGCAAATGCCTTCGTTGTCACAACCCACCCCTTTTATTTCTTTTGATCCATGTTAAAGCGGATGATTACCCGCTGCGCCTTTTTACAGTCGTTCTGCTTGCAGAACTCGGCTGCTGTGGCGATATTGCGATTTTGCACCTTCATGACTTCCAGGAAGCTTCGTCCGGAAACCTTCATAAGGGCCAAGAGCTCGCGCTGATGCTCAAATCTCATGTTCCCTTCATCCAGCATGTAACTGAAGATGGAGTTCGCACGACGGTAACTTAAATCCATGTTGTACTTCAAAGCGGCTTTGTCTGCCGGCTTGGAGCTGTGTGGGTCGACGAAGCGCCCCTGATACGTTGGTGAGGCAAAACCGATGATTTCCACCGCGGAAATTTTGTCAGACACTTTCGGATTGCCGAACAAAGACCGGGAATAAATCGGCATCGCTTTTTCCAGGACACCTTTCATCTCGTGCTTCAGACGGTCCGAGTCACTGTCAAAGTAAGCCTGACCGAAATCCAGAACCACATCGCCCGTCTGCAGGTCGATATCAGCTTTGATACCGGCTTTGGCGAAACCCTTCTGAATTTCACCCGCCACGGATTTACGCGCTTCGATTTCTGCTCTTGCTTTCGCCAGCTGTCCTTGCGTGTCGCTCAAAGCGCCCTGCAAGGCGGCTTTTTCTTTGCCATAGCCTGCCGCCATGGCCGCTTTCTCTTTACCGAAGCCAGCAGCCATCGCTGCTTTTTCTTCCGCAAAACCTTCCTGCAAAGATGCTACACGTTTGGCACCACGGGCTTTTTCATCTGCCAGACCTGATTCCAGACCCGCGATACGCGCGCCAGTTTCAGCCTTGGTGCGGGACAGAGCGCCTGCCAGATGAGTGGCTTCGTCTTCCTTCTGCGCCAGCATGCCTTGAGTTTTGGAAAGTTCACCCTGCACCTGACCCAATTGCACATTGGCCTGGTTCAGTTGCATCTGATACTGGGCATTGACCTGATTCAGCTGAGCCACCTTTTGGTTGCCGTCAGCTCGGGCCTGAGCCATCTTCTGTTCAAACAGTTGTTTTGACAGTTTGTTGTTTTTGTAAGCCACACGCAGTTCAGTCAGACGCTTTTGCAACTGCGCCTGTGTGACTGCGATCTTTTGTTCACCCTGAGCGATCAGCTGCTTTTTGTTCTGAATGTCTTTATTCAGATCAGCAATCTCGGTTTCCTGGGTTTCGATTTCCACATCCTGCTCTTTGATCAGATCATCACGATTGATCAATTTGGACTTGGCCATCTTGTTGGCATTAAGAACGTTGCGCACCATTTGCTGGTACTTGTTCAGAGCTTTGACTTTGTCCCCGTTTTCACGGGCTTCCTGGATCAGACGCTCTTTTTCAGTCTTGGCGTCTTCCTGAAGCAAGGTCAGCTTGTCCATAAGCTCTTCATACTCCTGCACCTCATCTTTAGGTGCCTGTCCGGCCAGATACTCATTCTTCACGTTCTCGTACATCTTCAACTGGCTTTCCAGTTCTTCCACTTTCATGGAAAGCTTCTGGTTTTCCACCTGCCCGCGCAAGGCATCGGTGCCCGTACGCAAACTGGATGTGACATACAAAAGAAGGAAGATCGTGCTTAAACCCAAGAATAAATCCGAATACGACGTCCAAAAACTGTCGCTCGAATGTTCTTTGTTTTTTTGATAATTAAACGACATACCAACGCACCCCACCTGCACAAATCATAACAGTGACGATCTTCTTTTCGGTGGCTCAAAAACAGAATTGAGTGTTTTTCTTTCGGCGAAAATGCCGAAGCTTTCAACACTTACGTCGGGTCGGTAGGTTCATTTGGACTTTTCTGACTATTCTTTTTCCATGGGCAATGTCTGCAGCCTGAACCGCAGCAGTGACCGCGCTTCATGTGAAAAAACTCAGTAAATACAGTGTATCCGGTGGCTGGATCGACATACGAGTCCTTGCCGGACTCGCAAGCAGTGCGATGAAGTTCTTCGATTTCGAGTTTTTTATCGTTCATCACGAAGTTTGGCGAACACCAAAGTGTCTCGTCTTAAGCCGTTTTCAATGGCGTGCTGCCGCAGACGGGCCTCGAATTTATACTGACAATTTTCAGCTACAGAGCTGCTGCGGCTGTTAAGACCTGAACAATGAATCTCAATTCGATAAAATCCAAGGGCAAACAGGACCTTTTCCAAAGCCAGCACCGCTTCGCGCACATACCCATGGCCTTCGAATTTCCCAAGGATCCAGTATCCCAGTTCACAGCGGTCGTTGTCCCAGCTGATCGTGTGCACGCCGACGTTCCCCATATAGATGTCGCCATCATTCAGATACATGCCATAGTCGAACATCTTGAAATCCTGCCACTGCTCGCGGGTCATCTCGATGTATTCGCGTTCATCATGAACGCCCTTGATCATTGGCACCCATGGCAGAAAGCGACCCAGGCGTTCGCGATCCTGATCAACATACTGAAACATGGTTTCAGCCATTTCAATTATGTGCTTTTTTAAGGTGATCCGTTCAGCGCGAATTTCTTCGGCAGGATAGACGGACTTCATTTGGCGATTTTGGACGTCAGATCAGACAAACGGATCCCGCCCAGATAATCCATAGAGTTGTTTTCAATTCCATCCACCAGCTCGCACATCAGCTTTTTCATTGAGCAGCTGACAACACAGTTTTTGAATGGTTCTTTGTCCGGAGTCGCAATCAGCTTCTTGTCAGTGATCGCCACATAGACATCACGCAGAGAAATTTCTTTCGGGGTTTTGGCAAGCTTCACGCCCCCCGCCTTGCCCTTGAAGGACGTAAGAAGTCCGGCATCAACAAGCTTGGAGATCAAACGGCGGATCACCGTCGGATTGGTGCGAATGCTCGCGCCCAATTCTTCAGACGTCATCAGATCACCCTTGTGATAAGCCAGGGCGGTCATAATATGAACTGATACAGAAAACCTTTGATCAACCATGTCTAGATACTACCCTAAGCCTCAAAAATAAACAATATCAAGGAATTAAGCCCCTGAAGACGCGAGAAATCCTTAAATGTATCTTTTATAGTTGCAATTAAACTCCATCCGCCGCATACTGTGCCTGTATCTGACACATTTAAAGGAGCCCTTCCCATGACCCATAAGACGATCCAAGATGCCCTGGAGTGGCGTTACGCCACTAAAAAGTTCGATGCCTCAAAAAAGATCTCGGACGCAGATTGGACAACCCTGCGTAATTCCCTGACTTTGGCGCCATCCTCTTACGGTGTACAACCGTGGAAATTCCTGGTTATTGAAAATCCGGAAGTTCGAAATCAACTAAAACCGGTCTCATGGAATCAAACACAAGTTACAGACGCCAGCCACTATGTGGTCTTCCTTTATAAGGAAAAGATGGATGCTGATTTCGTACAAAAGTTCATTAACCGCGTGGCTGAAGTCCGCAGCGCCCCTCTGGACGCTTTGGACGGATACAAAAATATGCTGATTGAAAATCTGGTGAAAGCACCGGAAGAAAAGATTCGCGTTTGGTCCCAGCGCCAGGCTTACATTGCCATGGGCTTCCTGCTGCAAACTGCGGCGTTGCTGAAAATCGATGCCACTCCGATGGAGGGTTTTGATCCGGCAGCTTACGACAAGATCCTGGGCCTGGAAGGCTCGGGCTGGAAAACCGTGGCCACTGTGGCTTTAGGTTATCGCCACCAGGAAGATGCCCTTCAAAATCAAAAAAAGGTCCGCTTCGAAGAAGCAGACCTTATTCAATACATCAAGTAACCCGGATTTCCGCTGCTCTTGGTGGATCTGCAAAGAGTCTCCCCAGATTTTCCCTTGCAGGTCTCCATCGGCAGCGGAGGTTCCTCCTCCTGGGTGGGCTCTATTGTAACTGCCAGCCTGGTGATTCACACACCTGCAGTGAAAGAGCCCGCCATCTTTCGATGACCGATTCCCCTTTCAACGCCAGAGTTTTGTCATAGTCCAATAAACTTGCGACAATGATGTCTGAAGCCCCATCGCCACGATAGAACAAACCATACACCTGACGAACGGCATCGGCCGTCGGAGCCGCGGGACGATTCGAGATTTTTTCCAGAATCGCGTTCACACCCTCATCCATCCCCAGCACGTTTTCACAGAACTGCACCCGGAAGGATTCACGTACGGTATTGTCATCAGTCTTGATCGGCAGATTCGAGTTCGAGATGTCTCCCCCGCAATCACGCCCGCTGTAAGTGCTGTAAGGATTGCACCCCAGGCCGTACTGCGCGCCACGGTTGATAATCCACTGTTCCAGCAGACTTTCAAGATTCGGCACCGGCCCGGAAGAGCGGGTGAAAATCTCGCGCATCAGGGAGGCCACGTATTCGCGGTTCACCACCTGAACTTTCTGAGTGGGAAGTGTCACGTCTTTTTGGCTGGGGTGAGTCTGATCCGTATCACCGTTGGAACCCATTTCAAGATTCAACGACGCCTGATCCAGAACAGCGAACTCGCCCATCTGACCGCAGTTTTGATACATCTGGGTCAGGACGGTTCCAAATAATAGCAGCACAAATATTTTGTTCTTGGCTGTGATCATTGTTCTTACCCCACCAGCTTCGCCGCTTTAAGAATCTGCAGCTGATCGCCATTGAGGCGAATCAAAGGTTCGGCCAGATTCTCGTATGGATTTTTAGGAACACGCAACAGGGCCGTCACCGTCGAGGCTGCCATCGTTGGGGACGGCATGCCTTTTTGATTGTAGCCATCAATCGGTGCCGCACGACCTTGAGTGCCAACGTAACCGCCACCGTGACCAGCACGATAGATGTTACCCACAACAAATGGACCGCGCTGGATTGCGCCCGAGAACACACTGGTCACCATCTGATTGAAACCATGA
This sequence comes from Bdellovibrio bacteriovorus str. Tiberius, assembly GCF_000317895.1. Lineage (NCBI taxonomy): Bacteria > Pseudomonadati > Bdellovibrionota > Bdellovibrionia > Bdellovibrionales > Pseudobdellovibrionaceae > Bdellovibrio > Bdellovibrio bacteriovorus. The sequence goes on along the minus strand of NC_019567.1, from coordinate 1,205,198 downwards.
TCACTGCCTGAACCGTTGGTTCTTGCCGTGCGGTTGAATTCAGAGATCACCTGAATCACGGTTTCAGACCACAGGTCCACACCGTTCACTTTGGATTTTTTAAGTTGTTCAATCAGCTCCAGCATACCGGCACACAGGCCGCGATAGTACGCCGTGGTGATAAGCACGCCCGGGATTGCGCCGGTTTCGTGCATGTCTTTGATGGCCACATGATTTCCAACGACGCCGTTGGCAGCATCTTTGATCATCAAACCTGCCGGATCACCCATTTGCAGATTCATCGTGCTGACCAGGCCTTCTTTCAGAACGTATTCAGCCAGGGCCAAGCCTTCTGCCAAAGAACCCGGAGCTGCCATGGTTTTGATAGAATCACGAAGATCAGAGTTACTGCTGACCACCAGACCGCGATTGCCATCAGCCACGTGAACACGCCAGAATTCATTCTGACTGGAAATCATCGCCACATCATTGATACCGACAAGGCCCTGTTGGCGCATGCTGGCTTCAATCACAGAACGATAGCGGGCCACAGCCCCATCCCAGTAAGAACCGATATTACCAATGCCTTTTTTCATCAGGTCAGAAGCATTGGATAAATTTTTGGAAAGAATAGTGGAACCCGCAAATTCAGATTGCGAATAAGCGCGCAAACGCGCCTGAGCCAGATCAAAAGCTTCACGGTTGCGGTCTTTCAGACTGCGCCCCTTGGCACGGTTCGCCCCCGGACCGCCGAAACCTTCCAACAAAGAATTCAACGGATTGCCGGTCAGAATATTCAGGGCCTTGCCGTTCATGGAAGCATAGTTTCCGTAAGCACCCCGCTGGGGCCATTCAACCGCTTCGAAGGTTTTCAGAGAATAGTCCGCCGCCAGCCCCATGATCGAAGACACCCCGCCCACCGGCGCTTGTTGAACCGTGGCATTGAATGGGTGACCGTCAAAACCGGTGCCGAATCCACGGATCACCAGCATGTTGTTCAATAGTTCCGTCAAAGCCTTGGCACCTGCTGAAGTCGTCACCGACTGCGAGAACATGTGCGGAACCATCACACCGTTATAGTTAAACGTCGCGTATTCAGTTCCAACGACATTATTGCCCGAACGAACAAACTTTGTTGCCACCATCGGATTAAACTCCAAAGGCGCATCGGACGGGTTCGTACGCATCCACGCATCGAACGTGTAGCGCATCGGACCCCCGGCAATCAGAATGTTGATATAGTTGCGGGCGCCAAGATTTCCGGTTGCTTCAGCCTGGGCTTGATGAATAAAGCCAGTGCTAAGAGCATTCAGAAGTCTTTCATAAGGCGTTGACACCAGGGCCGCTGCCCCGGCCACCGCACCACCTGCGATAAAGCCCCTGCGAGTCAGATTTTTTCCGTCCCCCATAATGCCCCCGGATTATTTTTCCCGATAATTCACGTCACGATAGTACTTGGAAGACATGATCTGCTTCACCATAAGGCGCACAGACTGGTTGCGCTGAAGCTCTTCCCCAAGAGATTCAACGAACTTGCGGTCTTCCACGGCTTCCGTGGATAGTTTTCTATTCAATTCTTCATTCATCGGATTGGAACGGTCATAAAGAGCAACCGTGATTCCGGTGAAATACTGGAAGTATCTTTTAGCCGCGCAATAGTAATAATCCTTGGTTTCAGCCATCGCCGCACCCAACTGCGCAATCCCCGTCACCTGACGATCAACCAAAGTCCCGGTCATGGAACGGAAGAACAGACGGCCTGACGGAACCTGACGGTGGAAGTTCGCCACCGGCTCTGACGGCCAGCCCGCCACGGAAGCCAGCTCCGCGCGATAGGTCGCCAGATGCAAAGCAGTTTTGGAATGAGTTCTGCTGCCCTCACTGAGTGCCGCATAATCAGAGTTTCCGACAACGACATTGCGTGCGGTGTAAGCCATCGGATCCAGAGTTGCATGGCACATCACGCAGCTGCTGGAATTTCTGAAAGGCGCGGAGGAATTTCCCACCACGTACTGGCGAATGTCGTTTTCACGCAAGGCCGGAAGTTCCGCGCACAGGAATGATTCCATGTTGGTCTGGGACCAGCGACGCGGAACCTTGGTCGTCCCGTTGGCTTCAAGACCGCGGCCATGACCATAATTCAGCATCAGATAAATAGGTGTACCCAGCACTCCGCCACCTTGAGTGGCAAACAGGTTGAAACTGAAATTCAAACCCGGCTGATCACTGCCGCGCTTGTCTGCACCCAAGGGCTGCAATGACAGATTTGGTATCGTCGCATTGTCAGTGGCAATTCTTACCCCGACCAGTTCGCCGACTTCGATCTTGGGCAAAGTCACGAACGTCGCCTGAGTGCGGTCCGAATTCCCGTCAAAGCCCGTATTCATCGCGCGGAAATTGAAAAGATTCTGATCAAGGCCCGTATTGTTTCCGGCAAGACGACGTCCTGGGAAATTCACTGTGAAACCAATGCGGTTGCGCACGGCCATGTCCTCTTCACGCTGCGCACGCACGCCCTGCCCCAGGGTCAGCACGTCACGGTACTGGGCATTGCGCGCAAACATCGCACGTGTCAGCGCCAGGCCCGGCTCAGTGGAGTCATAAATATCCATCGTCCCGCGGGACATCTCTTCATTGTATTCCTGAATCTGTTCAACCGTGTTGGCGGTGAACCAGGTGCGGTGGAAATTATAGAACGTATTCAAAACGGCACGGGCTTCCTTGTCAGAACGATTGACCAGTGGACCGGAAGCATCCAGTTCGGCCTTGTCCAACAAAGAATTACAGGCGTCCAGCGCCTTGATTTTACCGGCACGAATCTGCGCCATCGTCGCATGCCCCAAAGGCACCGGTTTCCCGGTCAAGTGGGAGTAGCAACGATTGAACAAGCCTGCCTCACTCAAAACTTGAGCATAAGCAAACGGTGCCATCAGCAACGTGAATGCAAAGATTAACTTGGTCACGGTCATTCCCCCAAAGAAGTTCCGTTGTTCCCTTATCTTATCGGAGGAATCATCAGAAACTCGACTCGGGTTCTCACATTGAGACAGCCTGTGGCAGAATACCGGCAAAAATCTGGAACACGAAAATCAGCAGTTCCCGGAACGTCTCAACCCGCAACACCCCGGAAAAAGAAAAACCCCGTTGAGGTCATCAACGGGGTCTTTGGCATTCGTTTTGTCTTCTTCGGACTATTTGATGTCCTGGATGGAAACAGAAACCATCGTGGAAACACCGCGCTCTTGCATCGTCACGCCGTACAACTTGCCCGCCACTTCCATGGTGTGCTTGTTGTGGGTAACAACGATGATCTGAGAACGTTTGGCCATTTCACGAACCAGGTCGTTGAAACGGAATACGTTGGCGTCATCAAGTGGAGCGTCAACCTCATCCAGCAAACACCATGGAGATGGTTTCACCAGGAAGATCGAGAACACCAGCGCAACCGCAGTCAAAGCTTTCTCACCACCGGACATCAAAGACACGTTCTGAGTCTTTTTGCCTGGAGGGCGCGCGATGATCTCGATACCCGCTTCGTTCTTTTCAGTTTCTTCAACAAGTTCCAACCAAGCTTCACCGCCACCGAACAATACCGGGAATACGCGGGTGAAACGGTCGTTAACCAGCTCGAAGGTTTCTTTGAAACGCTTGGAGCAGATTTTGTTGATACGCTCGATAACCTTGCGCAACTGATCTTTGGCCTCGGTCAGGTCCGCGTGCTGTTTGGTCAGGAATTCGTAACGTTGAGCAGTCTCTTCGTACTCTTCGATCGCAGACAGGTTCACTTCACCGATCTTCGCCAGCTTCTCACGCAGGTCTTTCAGTTGAGCATCCGCTTCCAGGAAGTCGCCTTCGCGGTTCACGTATTTCTCAACAACATCAGGCAGGTTCAGCATGTAGCGCTCGCGCACCTGATCAATCAGGTACTGCTCTTTCATCTTCGCCTGCTCCAGTTTCAACTGGGAGTCGTTCATTTTGTGCTGTCGTTCATTGCGTGCACGCTGAGAAGACGTAGCTTCTTCCTCGATCGCACGGATGGATTCAGACATCACTTCGTATTCGTCTTTCGCGCGAGCGGCCTGAAGTTTCAGGGTCTCGACTTCGTCCAAAAGACGTTCAAATTCGATTTTCTTTTCTTCCAGAGTCACCTGAGTGTCGGTCATCTGGGAATTGTACCCTTCAGCCTCTTCACTCATGCGGGTCAACTGAGCTTCCAGATCCGTCAGGGATTTGGTCACCATTTCAAGCTGTCTCAAAACACCAGTGTATTCCTGGGTCTTGGAAGCGGACTTCACCTGAAGATCCGTCACTTCCGCCTGAAGACCGTCAAAGCCCAGACGAACAGAGTTCATTTCAGAATTCAAAGTCTCAACTTCAGTCTCAAGCAGAACTTTTCTTTCGCGAGCCTCGATCAGAGCCTCGTTCAATTCTTCAAGCTTCTGCTCTTGAGCTTCCAGTTGTTCTGTCAGTTTTTTGACTTCGCGTTCCTGGCGCTCGACTGCCGCCAAAGCGTTCTGAACTTCGTTTTCAGCGCGTTCGGTGTCTTTTCTCAATTCGGCAACTTTAATCTCCTGATCGATCTTACGTTTTTGCGCGCCTTCGAAATCATTCAATACGTTGGCCAACTGCTCTTCGGTCTTTTTCAGAGCCATTTGAGCCAGTTGCAGTTTTCCTGCGAATTCGTCTTTTTTCTCGGACAATTCCTTGATTTCACGACGACGCTTCAGCATGCCGGAATCAGCAGACTCGGAAGAGCCCCCTGTCAAAACGCCGTCAGCAGTCAGGGTGTCACCGTCAAGAGTCACGAATGTCCAGCCTTCATAACTTGGGCGCAGGTTCAAAGCGGTGCGGATGGAATCCACGATCGCCACGCCATCAAGCATGTAAGACACAGTGTTTTTGAATTTATCAGCAGCCTGAACCACGTCTTTCAGGATGGCTTGAACACCTTCCTGGCCCATTGGGGCTTCAGCGCGGTTGAAAGACAGACCCTGACCGTCAGCAGCCATGAAGCTGGAACGACCGGATTTGTTTTCTTTCAGGTGGGAAACAGCGTCCACGGCGATATTGGAGTCAGAAGACAACAACATCTGCAAACGGGAACCCAAAGCCGCTTCCATCGCCACTTCGTATTCAGCAGGAACTTCAACAACCTCAGAAACCGGCTGGAAGTGAGACACAACAGAACCATCCGCCATCATTTCCTGAGTGCGGGTTTTCTGCCAAAGCATGACCTGCTTCACGCCCTCTTGGAAACCTTCAAAGTTATTTTGCAGGTTTTCCAGGCCGTAAAGACGGGACGCCACTTCATTCAAAGAATCTTTGAAGGAATCCACTTCGGCTTTTTTAGCCGCCACGGAATCCTGAAGGATTTTTTTATTGGCTTCGAAAGAGTCCACATCGCTGGCAAGATCCAGCTGCATCTGACGCTCTTTATCCAGCTCGGTGATCACTTTTTTGCGGCGGTTTTCGAACTCGATTTGTTTTTCACGCAGTTCGTTCAAAACCTGCTGTTCGTTGTCCTGACGGTCAGTCAGGTCCGCGATCTGAGAAGACAGGGAATTCACACGCGCATCCAAAGAGGATTCGGTCTGACCGACAGCGAACAGCTCACGACGTTTCGTCGTCAGATCCTCGTCCACAGTGCCGATGCGGGAATTGAAGTTCTGGAAGATTTCATTTTTCTCGGTGAATGCTGCAGACAGAGTCTCGGACTCTTCCTTCAGTTCAGCCACCTGTTCATCCAACGCGGCCTTGTCGCGGGAAAGAAGCTCTTTACGGGCTTCCTGTTCCTGCAGGATAGTGCCGGTCATCTGTTCATTGCGGCGAGCCTGTTCGATCTCGAAGCGCAGCTCCTGAATCTCCATCTCTTTCTTTTGAACAGTGGATTGTTTTGTGAAGTATTCGGTCTGTTGTTCTTCAACCGCTTTTTCCTTTTCCAGGATCTGCAGTTTCAGAACTTCCAGCTGGCCCTGCAAAGTGGAAAGGTTTGTTTCGCCTTCCACTTCCATGCTTTGCGCTTCATTGAAGATCGCCTGGGCTTCATCCGCAGCACGTTTCAATTCAACGTACTGGGCGGTGGACAGCCACAGATCCAGATCTTCGATCTGATTTTTGATATTGCGATAGCGTTCAGCACGCTGCGCCTGTCTTTGCAAGGAATCGATCTGGCGTTTCAACTCGCCGATGATGTCCTGCAAACGCACCAAGTTTTGATCGGTCGCTACTAATTTGCGCTGGGATTCTTTTTTACGGGCTTTGAACTTGGTGATACCGGCAGCTTCTTCGATAAGCATGCGGCGGTCTTCAGGTTTCGCCGTGATGATCTTACCGATCATACCCTGAGCGATGATGGAGAAACCTTTGGAACCGGCACCCGTGTCCATGAAGATCTCCTGCAGGTCTTTCAAACGAGCAGGTTCTTTATTGATGAAGTACTCACCTTCACCGTTTCTGTGCAAACGGCGGGTCACCATGATTTCAGAATGTTTAATATATTTTGCCGGGAATGGACCACCGTCATTTTCAAGTGTCAGAGACACTTCACACATGCCCAGTGGAGCGTAACCTTCGGCTCCACCGAAGATGACGTCTGTCATTTGGGATGCACGCAGATCCTTGGCGGACTGGTCACCCATAACCCACATAAGAGCATCCACGATATTGGATTTACCGCAACCATTCGGTCCGACGATACCCGTGATACCAGCATCGAAATGGATGACAGTGCGGTCTTTGAACGATTTAAAACCAATGAGTTCAATCTTCTTAATTCTCAAGGTATATCCCCTCTTGAGTACTTCCCCTCAAACACAAGCCCTTGGTCTAGCTAGACCAAAGACCATTAGAATTTCGCGAGTGTTGGGAAGCATGTCAACCATAGGCTCTTAAAAGAGGGCTTAACGCTGAAAACTTAAGCAGACTTACAACCGATTTACCTGCTGCATCATGAAAATCGACTCAACGCAGCCAAATGCAAAACGGCGCACCGGGTAACCGGAGCGCCGTGGATTGTCGGAATCAAGAAGGAATTTTTCCGCGAAATCTTACAAACACTGTACGGATTGGCCGTACTGGTTCTGCATGATCACGCCAGAGCAGTTGTGAGTCACACCGCAGTTGTACTGCTGACCACCGTAGTAGTAAACACCGGAGCAAGTCTGGGACGTCGTCGCACCACCTGTGTTACCCATGCAGTAAGTGTAGTTCACTGGGATGTACTGTGTACCGCTGACTTGGTAGCACTGGTTGCCGCTCATGATGTACTGACCGGTTGTACCGTTCGTGCAGTATGATTGTGCCACTTGCTGACCTGTGGACTTGATCGTGCACTGACCGGCAGAGTTGTAAGCGTAAGTGGAATTCGTAGAGCAGTAAGTCTGGTTCACCTGAACCGCCTGCCCGTTTACGTTCTGATAACAGATGTTGTTAGCACCCCAGTAATAGATATTGCTGGTACCGCTGTTATTGTCATCCTTGCTACAGTTCGCCAAACCTACAGTCATAGCAGTCAGTACAAGGGCTTTCAAGATCGTCAGAACATAGTTTTTGAATTTCATAAATTTGTTTCCTTCTCTATGCAGATCCTTAAAGCAAATCAGCGGCCAAAAAGCTCTGGCACGCGTTTCACCAACGGATTTCGAACACTTACAGCATTTAGGAAGGATCATGGATTAAGCTCACGCTGTCTTTTAATTCGACAGTGACGACAATTGGCTTTCTGAAAAGCGTCTCTACAAAAATATCACGTACCACAATGAAACAAAGCACTTAGCACTGCACAGTGTTTACACAATCTGGCAGTGCCTTCTCTATATATAATATCAAGCTTCCGGAGTCGGTCGCGAAGGCTTGCGTGCAATCAGACGGCAGGCGACTTCCATCGGATCGGTCCACGAAGCCGGGCGATCACTTAATAATGAAACCACGTCCTTGCGCCCAAACACCCGGGCCAGATCCAAAGCCGTCATCCCATGCGGGTTCTTTTCCTCCATGCGGGCGCCGCTGCTTAAAAGCAGTTCTGCCATATTTGCATGACCCTTGAAGCACACCCCCATCAGCACCGAATTCCCCATATCATCGGTGGAGTTCACATCCGCACCGTGATCAATTAATAGCTCCGCCGCTTCATGCTGGTTGTTATACGCCGCCAGCATCAGCAGCGTGTGACCTTTGAAGTTGCGAATCTCAATTCCACCGCCCAGATCCAGATACTGCATCAGGGCTTCGCAGTTGCCGCTGCGGGCTTCTTCAAAGATCATCGGTTCCGTCACCATTGTTTTTTTATATTCTTCCCAGGTTGCCATACATCCCCCCCTTTTGCAGCGACCCTAGTGATGGGCGCTGCCACTTTCATATTTGTCGGTATAAACCTTTATTCCCATTCGATCCGCCAGACCACCGCCATAAGCCGGATCCACGCGCATGAACACATCAATCTGCCGGCGCACGATTTCTTCCGGGACTTTACCGCCCTTCATGTGCTCGGCGATATTGTCCAGCAGCTGGCGCTTTTGATCAGAACTCATCAGACGGAACAAAGCCCCGGCCTGGGAATAGTCATCATTTCCATCACGATGATTGAAGCGGTCCACGGTGGCGTCATCCAGCCTTAACGGCGGTTCACGGAATTCTTCCTGCTGAACCGGGCCGCCGAAGGAGTTCGGCTCATAGTAAGCATGATTGTATTCAGGCACATCCAGGCGCATCTGCCCGTCCAGATGATAGTGATTCACCGGCACTTTGGGTTTATTCACCGGCAACATCTCGTAATGGGTGCCGATGCGATAGCGATGGGCATCCGCATAGGCAAAGGTGCGCGACTGAAGCATTTTGTCGGGAGAGAACGAAACCCCCGGCACCATGTTGTTCGGATTAAACGCCGCCTGCTCGACTTCGGCAAAATAGTTTTTCGGATTGCGGTTCAGCTCCATGGTGCCGATTTCATTCATCGGGAATTCGCCATGCGGCCACACCTTGGTCAAATCAAACGGATTGTAGCTGGTTTTTCTGGCCTGCTCTTCGGTCATGATCTGCACATACACCCGCCACTTTGGATAGTCCTTGGATTCAATGGCGTTGAACAGATCCTCTTGATGGCTTTCGCGTGTACGCCCGACCAGATCAGCGGCTTCTTCGTTCGTCAGGTTTTTAATCCCCTGCAAAGTTTTGAAATGGAACTTCACCCAGTGACGTTCACCTTTGTCATTAATAAGTGAATACGTGTGCGAGCCAAAGCCGTGCATGTGGCGATAAGACGCCGGCAGGCCGCGGTCCGAAAACAGGATCGTCACCTGGTGACAGGTCTCGGGGCTTAGCGACCAGAAATCCCACATGGCCGTGGGGCTGCGCAGATTGGTGCGGGGATCCCGTTTTTGGGTGTGGATGAAGTCCGGGAATTTATAGGGATCGCGCACAAAAAACACCGGCGTGTTGTTGCCGACCAGATCAAAGTTTCCTTCTTCGGTGTAAAACTTCAAAGCAAAGCCGCGCACATCGCGTTCGGCATCAGCAGCGCCCCGTTCACCCGCCACGGTGGAAAAACGAATCAGCAGATCCGTCTTCGCCCCCACCTGCAAAAAATTTGCGCGCGTGTATTTGGAAATATCCCCGGTCACCGTCAGGGTCCCGAAGGCTCCGGAGCCTTTCGCATGCACCGTTCTTTCCGGCACGCGTTCCCGGTTTTGGTGCGCCAGTTTTTCAACCAGCGCGACATCCGTCATTAATAGCGGCCCGCGGGGACCGACTGTCAGAGAATTTTGATTATCAGAAACGGGAGCTCCATTGGTCGTCGTCAAACCCTTTTTGGATCGGGCCATAACATGCATCCTTTCATGATATTTTGGAACGAACCCCTTAAGCATAAGGACAAAGATTAAATCACCGCGAGTTGTATTTTATTGCTGTGTCAGTCAAAACAAACCCCGCCACCAGCGTCTGTGGAAATACAAATATCCCCCAAGGTTGGGCCGCGTAAGATGAAACGATGAACACGCAGTCTCAACAGCTGACGCTGGCTTTTTCAATCACGGCTTTGGTGCTTTACATACCAGCCAACTTGCTTCCGTTCATGAGCATCGAGCTTTATGGCCGGCGCAACACCGCCACCATCTGGGACGGGATCGTGTCGCTGGCTGAAGCCGGCTCGTGGCCTATAGCCATCATCGTGTTTTTGGCAAGCATCCTGATCCCGCTCTTAAAGCTGGTGATTCTGTTTTATCTGTCTTTGGGGGCGGCGGATGCCAATCCCCAACTGCAAGACCGGCTGTACCGGATTGTTGAAGCCATCGGTCGCTGGTCGATGCTGGATATCTTTCTGCTGGCGATCATGATTGCCATTTTAAAACTGGGAAAATGGGCCACGGTAGAACCCAAACCCGGCGCATTGTTGTTTGCTTTGGTGGTGATCTTCACCATGCTGGCTTCCGCTTACTTTGAACGACCCGCCTGCGAAGACAAGGAAAGACATGGACAAGGAACTGAAACAGAAAGTTAGCAATTTCAATTCACGGTGGTATGTGTGGCTGTTTCCGCTGTTTGCCGTGCTGATTTCCGGCTGGCTGCTGATCCAGTATGTGACGAACCTAGGGCCGGAAATTGAAATCCGCTTTGACGACGGCAATGGTATCGAAGCCGAAAAAACACTTTTAAACTATCGCGGGGTCACCATCGGAAAAGTCACTGACGTGACCCTTTCTGAGGACCAGAAAAAAGTCATCGTGCATGCCCGCTTGCAGAAAGACGCCAAAAGCTTTGCCGCCGAAGGCGCCAAGTTCTGGATCGTCACCCCGAAGGTCAGCATCCAGGGCATCACGGGGCTTGAGACCTTGATCAAAGGCCCCTACATCGCAGCCCAACCCGGCGAAGGTGACAAAAAAACCGAGTTTCAGGGAAAGCAGGAAAGCGAAACCGAAGATCCGCTGGTGGACACCGTGATTTACCGGCTTGAAACCCCGAACGCCGAATCCATCAACCCCGGTGATGATGTCAGCTTTCGCGGCATGAACGTGGGAACCGTCACGAAAGTCACCTTAAGCAAAACCGCCCAGACGCTGCTGGTGCAGATCAACCTGCAAAGCAAATACGCGCGCCTGGTGCGCACCAACACTCAGTTCTGGCGCAAAGTGGGCGTGCAGGCCAAACTGGGGCTGTTCAAATCAGAGCTTAAAATCAATTCACTGGAAACATTATTGCGTGGCGGGGTTGAATTGTTCACCCCGGAACCTGCGGGCGAAATCGCCAAGTATGGGCACAAATTCCCGCTGCAGGCTGGTCCCCCAAAAGACTATCAGAAATGGAATCCATCGCTGGAGAAATAAAAAAAGCCCTCTTTTTCAAGAGGGCTTTTTAAGTTTTAAACTAGTGCAGTTTTTTACCCATCAGCGCCGCGCGGGCTGCCGCCAGTCTGGCGATAGGCACACGGAACGGAGAACAAGACACATAATCCAGCCCCACCTTGTGGAAGAACTCGATGGATTCAGGGTCACCACCGTGCTCACCGCAGACGCCGACTTTCAAGTCCGGCTTCGTGCGACGGCCCAGGTCCACACCCATTTTCACCAAAGAACCCACACCCACCTGATCGATGGACATGAATGGATCTTTCGGCAGAATTCCGTGAGACACGTAAGTGCCCAGGAAGCGACCAGAATCATCACGGGACAATCCCAAAGTCGTCTGAGTCAGATCGTTCGTACCGAAGCTGAAGAAGTCCGCATGTTCCGCGATCGCATCTGCTGTGATCGCCGCACGAGGAAGCTCAATCATGGTACCCACGGTGTATTCGAACTTCACGTTCTTTTCAGACTGAACCTTGTTCACTTCCGCGATGCTTTGAGCACGCAAAGTGTCCAGTTCCTTGTCTGTTGCCACCAGCGGGATCATGATTTCCGGAGCCAGTGTTTTGCCTTCAGCCATCAGTTGTGCAGCCGCTTCCGCGATCGCACGAACCTGCATCTGATAAATTTCAGGATAAGTGATCGCCAAACGGCAGCCACGGTGACCCAGCATCGGATTGAACTCGTGCAGGGATTTTACTTTAGAGCGCAGACGCTCATAGTCCGTGTTCAGACGTTTTGCCAATTCTTTGGTTTCTTCATCCGTGTGCGGAACGAACTCATGCAGAGGTGGATCCAGCAAACGGATCGTCACTGGCAGGCCGTCCATGATTTTGAACAACTGATAGAAGTCTTCACGTTGCATTGGCAAAAGTTTCGCCAGTGCTTTTTCGCGGTCCATTTTGTTGTCAGCGATGATCATCTCACGAACCGCATCGATGCGGTCTGCGCCGAAGAACATGTGTTCTGTACGGCAAAGGCCGATACCTTCCGCACCGAAATTACGCGCCGTTTGTGCGTCTTTCGGAGTGTCAGCATTGGTGCGAACTTTCAGTTTGCGGATGCCGTCAGCGATTTTCATGATGCGCTCGAAATTACCATCCAGTTTTGGCTCGATGGTTTTTACTTCGCCCAGATAAACTTCACCAGTGGAACCATCCAGCGTGATCACGTCGCCTTTTTTCAGGACGTAACCTTTCACTTTCATGGTTTCATTGCGATAGTCGACTTCGATATCACCACAACCCGCCACACAGCACTTACCCATACCGCGTGCCACAACGGCCGCGTGGGATGTCATACCACCACGAGTGGTCAGGATGCCTTGCGCCGCCACCATGCCGGCAATGTCTTCCGGAGAAGTTTCAATGCGCACCAGGATGACTTTCTTGCCTTGCTCTTTCCATTCAACCGCTTCTTCAGATGTGAAGACGATCTGACCGTTCACTCCGCCCGGAGACGCTGGCAAACCTTTGGCCAAAGTGGTTTTCGCCGCTTTCGGATCCAAAGTCGGATGCAGCAGCTGATCCAGGGAAGAAGGATCCAGACGCAGGATAGCCTCGTCCTGCGTGATCAACTTTTCATCGATCATGTCGCAGGCGATTTTCAATGCTGCCGCCGCGGTTCTTTTACCGTTGCGGGTTTGCAGCATCCACAAAACACCGCGTTCAATTGTGAACTCGATGTCCTGCATGTCACGATAGTGACCTTCCAGCTTTTTATAAATATCAACCAGCTGACCGTAAGCCTGAGGAAGAGCTTCCTCCAAAGACATCACGCCCGCGGCTGCCGCAGCGATCTTGGTGATCGGCTGCGGAGTGCGAATACCCGCCACCACGTCTTCACCCTGAGCATTGATCAGGAATTCGCCGTAGAAGGCTTTTTCCCCTGTGGACGGATTGCGTGTAAACGCCACACCCGTTGCAGAGTCATCGCCCATGTTACCAAAGACCATGGACTGAACGTTCACGGCTGTACCCCAGGCTGCCGGGATGGAGTGCAATTCACGGTAAGTGATCGCACGCGGTGTGTTCCAGGAATGGAAGACCGCAGAGATAGCACCCCACAGTTGTTCCCAAGGGTCCGCCGGGAAGGACTGACCGGTCATCTGATGAATCAGATCTTTGAACTTTTTCACCAGCAGTTTCAGGTCTTCCACGGTCATTTCCGTGTCCAGTTTATAATGCTTTTCCTCTTTCATGTCTTCCAGAGTCACTTCCAGAAGTGAAGAGTTCATGCCCATCACGACATCAGAGTACATCTGGATGAAGCGACGGTAAGAATCCCACGCAAAACGCGGATTCGCAGAGGATTTCGCCAAGCCTTCAACCGTCTGGTCATTCAGGCCCAGATTCAGGATCGTATCCATCATCCCTGGCATGGAGGCACGCGCGCCCGAGCGCACAGACACCAACAGAGGATCGTTTACGTCACCGAATTTTTTGCCGATTTTGGCTTCAACTTTTTTCATGGAATCCTGAACTGCAGGACGAACCCAGTCAGGAAGCTTGCCGCCGGCTTCATAGAAGTGAGCACAGATCTCGGTAGAGATCGTGAAGCCCGGAGGAACCGGAATGCCCAAAGAGGTCATTTCGGCCAGGTTGGCGCCTTTACCACCCAGAATGTTCTTCATGCCCGCATTGCCTTCGGATTCACCGGCAGCAAAGAAGTACACGAACTTCTGTGGTACAGCTGTTTTGGATGTTTGTTTGTCAGAGTTTACATTCTGGTGCATTAGTCTCCCCCACCGGAAAAGTAAAATTAGTTGTCCTATCTAGTAGACATAGAACATCCCTAAGCCCTTAATATCAATGAAATTTTGGGGCCCAATATGCTCTGAGTTATAGAGTTTTCGTTCCACCCCCTGAGGAGTGCTCCGGGGTGTTCCGCTCCTCTCTAAAAACCACACGTTTATCGAGCACTTAGGAGTTTTTACAGGAACCCCTTCCCGACCAAATCCTAACCTGCCTTTCAGGAATGGCTGTGCTAGAAAATCGCGCATCTCAAAAACCCAAGGAGTCATCCCATGAAAAAGGTTCTGTTCACGCTTGTTCTGTTCGTTGGAAGCGTTTCTTCTGCTCATTCTGCATGCACCAGTCTGGAAGCCCAAATAATTGCGAAGGTTGCTTCTGTAGAGCCTATTGCCAACAGCCGCCTGTGCCGTGTGAAAATGGCCTGGACCGGACGCTGGATGTTCAATCCTGCTTATGCCTGCCCTTTGGATATCGATGAAGTGAGTTCTTTCGGCGTTATCGCCCACTGTGATGCAAAAGTCGGCGAACAGATCGACGGCATTGCCTTCCGCAGCCCCAATGCGACTCCGATGGAAATCTATCTGTACTAGCCAGTATTTATGCGCATAAGGAATAATATTTTATTCTTTATGCGCTAACTATTCTGATTGGCTTTTGATAGAAATCCCGGCGAACCACGATTAAGGAGCTTTCCCATGAAAAAAATGATCTTTGCATTGTCTTTGATTCTAGCTGCCAACACCGCTTCTGCCAAAGTGCCGGGCCAAAAACTATCTGACCTGAAAGAGCTTTGCGCTTTGGATGCCGCTCAGGATGACGAAAACGCTTACGAAAATGCGTTCACCACGGTCTCCACCTTGGATATCAAAGAAATCAGTTCTTTGACTGAAGCAGAACTGATCATGACCAACGCTCACCTGATCGGCGAAGAATACACCACTGCCAACCTGACTTTTGCTGAAATCAAAGCACTGTTCAGCGAAGGCGGCGATCAGCACTACAATGATCTTTATATCATCACTTTCAAATCCAACGTTACGGGCCGCATTTACACGCAAGTGAAGTCCTATCCAGGTGACAACCCTTACGCTTTGATCTTTGACACGAAAAAATTGAAAGCTGTTGCTCACAACGGTGACGATAGCATCGTGCTTTTGACCGACAACGGTTCTTACAGCTGCTGGGAATTGTCTCAGGCAGGAAAATAGTCTGAATCCATTCGATAGAAATTTCGAATAAAAAAAGGGAGTGCGATGCACTCCCTTTTTAGTTTAAAACGTCTTCAGTTTGGCAGCGATGTAAGTGTTCAACTGAGTGATCGCCACACGCTCTTGAGTCATCTTGTCACGGTGACGAACTGTCACGGCCTGATCGTTGATGGTGTCAAAGTCCACAGTCACGCAGAACGGCGTTCCGATTTCGTCCTGACGACGATAGCGTTTACCGATGGACTGGGATTCGTCGTAATTCACGTCGAAGTCTTCAGCCAATTGGTCACGCAGTTTTTCAGAAATCGAGCTCAGCTCCTCTTTCTTGGACAGAGGCAGAACCGCAACTTTGAACGGAGCGATGTCAGGGTGCAGACCCATCACCACGCGCACGTCTTCTTTACCCGCTTCGTCTGTCGTTACTTCCTCGCGGTAAGCATCACACAGGAATGCCAGGAACAGACGGTCACAGCCCACGGCTGTTTCGATCACGTATGGGATGTATTTCTTTTTGTTCGGTTCATCGAAGTACTCAAGGTTTTTACCAGAGAACTTCATGTGCTGGGACAAATCGAAGTCTGAACGGTTGTGAATACCTTCAAGCTCTGAGAAGCCCATTGGGAACTTGAATTCCACATCCACAGCAGCTTTCGCATAGTGCGCCAGCTTGTCGTGATCTTTGAATTTCAGGTTTTCAGGCTTGATGCCGTACTTGATATAGAAATTCCAGCGGCGCTCTTTCCATTCTGTGAAGAATTTTTCGTCAGTGCCCGGCTCAACAAAGTATTGCATTTCCATCTGTTCGAATTCACGCGTGCGGAAGATGAAGTTTCCTGGCGTGATTTCGTTGCGGAAGGATTTGCCAATCGCCGCAATACCGAATGGAATTTTGTAACGGGATGCCTGCTGACAGTTCTGGAAGTTCACGAAGTGACCTTGTGCAGTTTCCGGACGCAGATAAACCACGCTGCCGGAATCTTCCAATGGACCCATGTGAGTTTTAAACATCAGGTTGAAGGATCTTTCTTCAGAAAGATTTTTGCTGCCGCAATTCGGGCATTTCTTTTCGTTGATATAAGAATCCGTGTTATCCGCACGGAAGCGTGTTTTACACTCTTTACAGTCCACCAAGGGATCAGAGAATCCATCGACGTGACCGGATGCTTTCCACACCATCGGATGCATCAAAATAGCAGCATCCAGACCCACGATGTCGTTTCTGCGAGTCATGGCATTCCACCACGCGCGCTTCACATTCAGCTTCATCAAAGAGCCCAAAGGACCGTAATCCCAGCAACTTGCAAGACCGCCATAGATCTCACTGGATTGGAATACAAAACCACGACGTTTGCTGAGGCTCACAAGAGTGTTTAGGTCCTCAAGATGCTTAATTTTCATGCAGGGCTCCAAATTTAGAAAAGCTAAGTGGCTTTGCCAGACAAGATTTTTCAAGGCGCGAGGAGGAAGCTGTACATTCGTACCGCGACGACGAGCAACGCCGAAAAAGCTTGTCTGGCAAAGCCACCGTTATGGTTACACTTGGGTCCAGAACCAGTCAAGAATTAGGGGTCTTGCCTTGCCTGAGAGCGGGACCTCGGACAAGCTATTCCTATGCAGCGCATCCGAAAATGGTTCGCCCTTCCATTCTTGCTGGTCCTTCTGATTCCCCAGGCTCACTCCGAGTCTGTGTCCAAATTTGTAACAAAAGAAGAAAAGATCCGCGAAGAAATGATCGTGATATCTCGCGAACTGGGTGTGACCTGCAATGCCTGCCACAATGTTCAGAACTTCAAAGCTGATGACAAAAAAGCCTTCAAAGTAGGCAAAGAGCATATGAAATTGACTCAGATGCTTCGTGAAAATGGCATGGACGGTAAGAAGAGCGCCAAAGCCACTTGCTATATGTGCCATCGCGGCAAACTGATGCCCGACTTCAAAGAGCCCGCTAACGCGAAAGCTTTCTAGAAATTCCCGTTTTTTCACAATAAAAGACCCGCGGGCGTGAACCTCGCCCCCTTTCTTTTCGTCTAAACTGACATGCCTTATTGTCCCCGCATTGACTCCGTCGCCAATTGGGGAAAAATGTATTGTGCGAAAGGACCACTATGAACCTGATTGACCTCTCGATTCGACGCCCGGTGTTTGCATGGGTTCTCATGTTTGCTTTAATTGTCTTCGGTGCCATTTGCATGAACCGCATGGGTATCTCGCAGCTTCCGGACGTGGACTTCCCTATTGTCAGCGTTTCTGTGGACTACGAAGGGGCGGCCCCTGAAATCGTCGAAGCCGAGCTGTTGGATCCTATCGAGGAACGACTGCTCGCCATCGAGGGCATCAAGGAAATGCGCTCGTCCGCGCGTCAGGGTTCCGGTTCTGTGACCCTGGAATTTGATATCAACCGTAACGTCGACGTCGTTTTGCAGGAAGTGCAAACCGCACTCAGCCGCATGCGCTGGCCGCCCGGCGTGGACCCTGCCACCATCCGCAAACAGAATCCGGAAGAAGACCCGATCATCATCCTTTCCATTTACGGCGAAGCTGAACTGCGCGACATGATCAACTGGACCGAAAACTATCTGCTGGATCAGGTGCGTTTTCTTGAAGGTGTCGGTGAAGTCAGCATCGGGGGCTTCAGTCAGCGCAACCTGCGCATCTGGGTCGACACTAAAAAATTATCCGGACTGTATCTGACTCTTACTGATGTTGTGGATGCCATCAGCACCCAGCACCTTGAAAGTGCCGCCGGCCAATTCACCGAAGGCGAACGCGAACTGCGCGTGCGCTGGCTGGGTGAAGCCACCAATGTGCAGGATGTCGCCAACATTCAGATTCTGCGCCGGGGCGGCCAGCGTATTCATGACCGCGAGATCTTTATTCGTGACGTTGCCCGCGTCGAAGACGGTCTTTCTGACATCCGTCGTGTCGCCCGTGTCGATGGCCGTCAAGCTGTTTCCATTCAGGTGCGCAAACAGCGCGGCACCAACGAAGTCACCGTTGCCAACGAAGTCCGCGAAAAGCTAAACAGCATCAAAGACACCTTCCCGGAAGGCTTCAATTACCGCGTGAACGTCGACTTCACCCGTCCGACCGATGCGACGGTGAATCTGACCATTGAAAAGCTGTGGGTCGCAGCCTTGATCACCATTTTGGTGTGTTTCCTGTTCCTGGGAAGTATTTCAGCTGCCGTCAACATCCTGTTCTCGATCCCGACTTCGATTGTGGGGACCTTCGTCATCCTGTACTTCTCTGGGTTTACTTTAAATCTGTTCACCCTGCTGGCGCTGACGCTGTCCATTTCCATCGTGGTGGATGACGCCATCATGTTACTGGAAAATATCGTGCGGCACTATCGCATGGGAAAACCTTCGGCCAAAGCCGCTTCCGATGGCTCGAAAGAGGTTCTGCCCGCGGCGGTCGCAGCAACATTGGCAGTTATCGCCGTGTTCCTGCCAGTCGTATTCATGGATGGCATCATCGGGAAGTTCTTCTTCCAGTTCGGTGTGACCATGAGTGCCGCGGTATCCCTGTCCCTGCTTGAAGCCGTCACCATCACACCAATGCGTGCCGCAGCCCTGCTGTCCAGCGAACCGAAAGTTTCCAAACTGGAACACTGGCTGGATGAATTGTTTGAAAAGTTCGCCCATTCCTATCAGAAGGTTCTGCACGGAACTTTGCGATATAAGTACGTGGTGGTGATCGGTTCTTTGGTGTTCTTCGTCGTGTCCCTGTTCCTGGTGGCCAAAGTCCGTCAGGAATTCGTGCCCGCGCAGGATCAGGATTTCATTATTATCAGTGCCCAGATGCCTCCGGGAACCTCCCTGGAAAAGACCAGCCGTGAAGCTGAAAAAATTGAAGCCATCCTGAAACAGGATGCCTCGGTTGAAGGCTTTGTCGTGTCGGTCGGCGGTGGCGGCGGAGGATCCAACGTCAATCAGGTCTTCCTGCCAGTGGCTTTGAAAGCCCGTGCCGACCGCCAACAAGGTCACCTTGAAATCATGACCAAATGGCGTGCCGAGTTCCGCAAACTGAAAGACATGCGTGTTTCCATGCGTGATATTTCCGCGCGAAATCTTTCTTCCGGCCGTCAGAATCCTTTGGCGATCAATCTGCGCGGACCCGACCTGAACGTCCTGTTTGAAAAATCCCAGGAGCTGATGGACCGGCTGGAAAAAGAAAAACTGGCAGTGGATCTGGATTCAGATTTCCGCAAAGGGATTCCAGAACTTGTTCTGACCCCGGACCGCAAGGCTATGGCCGCGCGTGGTGTGTCGGTGGAAGACGTGGGCCGCATCCTCTCGGCCGGCGTCGGTGGTTTGCGTGAAGGCCGCTACACCGCCGATGGACGCCGCTATGACATTCGTTTCAAGTTCCTGGAAGACCAAATCCAAAAACCGGAAGACTTCAAAAAGCTGTATGTGCGTAATAACTTCGGAAACCTGATCCCACTTTCACAGCTTGTGAAAATCGAAGAACAGTCCGCCATTCAGGGCATCAGCCGGGTGAACCGTCAGCGGGCCATTTCGGTGTTCGGAAATCTGGCATCGGGTCAGTCTCAGGCCGCGGTTCTGGAACGTGCCAGTGCGATTGCCAAAGAAATTCTGCCGACAGGCTATTCCTTTGCTCTTGAGGGTGCCTCCGCCGGATTTGCCGATTCTTTCAAAAGTCTTTATTCCGCGATGCTGGTCGGCATCCTGGTGGCCTATTTGATTCTGGCCGTGCAGTTCAACTCGTTCATTCATCCGGTGTCTGTCCTGGTCGCATTGCCGTTCAGTGTGACCGGAGCTTTGGTGGCCCTGTGGGCGTTTGATGTGTCGCTGAATCTTTTCAGCTTTATCGGATTGATCGTCTTGATGGGTATTGCGAAAAAGAATTCGATTCTTTTGGTGGAATTCACCAATCAGGTCCGGTATCACGGGGAAAAGGATATTTCCAAAGCTTTGCTTGAAGCCTGCCCGATCCGTCTGCGACCTATTCTGATGACTTCCGTAGCCACTGTTGCCGCTGCCTTGCCGCTGGTGATCGGCCATGGTATCGGTTCAGAAACGCGGGTGCCAATGGGTCTGTCAATTATTGGTGGTACGATCGTTTCCACCCTGCTGACCTTGTTCGTGGTTCCGGCGTTGTATCTGATGCTGTCCCCGCTTGAAAGCAAAAAGAAAGAGGTCGAACTGTGAAGCTGATTAAGCAGACAAGAAGAACCGCCTACTTTGTGGCAGGCTGGATCTTTCTGGGGTTGGGATTTATCGGCATCTTTTTGCCGCTGCTTCCGACAACCCCGTTTCTGCTTTTGACAGCTTACTGTTTTGCGCGAAGCTCGATCCGCTGGCACAAGTGGCTGCTGGCGCAACCACACATGGGGCCGTTGATTTTAGACTGGCAAAAACACGGTGTGATCCGCACTCGCGCCAAACTGATGGCCACCGGCTTGATGGTGCCCCTGGTTTCGCTGTCTTTGTTCTTTGGGAACGTTCCCATTTACGCAAAAATATCAGCAGCGGCAGTCTGCTCTTGCGTGCTGATTTTCATCTGGACAAGGCCTTCGCGTAAGAAAGATGAACGGTCTCAGATAAGTACGCGTTCATAAGTTTTACAGGGCTAAAACCCGAATCTTTACTATACACACAACCGCCTGGACAACTCGTTGACAGTCGAAAAAGCCCCTTAATTTTTTCTCAAGATTGCAGCTAACCCCCTGTTCCGCCGGAAATTTCCAGCCGAAGAGTTTTATCCAGGGGGACCATTCATGGCGATGAATTCTTTGTTGAAGCTCGGGGCAATCTGTTCAGGTGCGATTTTGCTTTTTGCCTATCAGAACTTTACTCCCAGCAATGTCACTGCGGCACGCACTTGTTCTGCCGCCAAAATAAATGAAATTCTGGCAGGCGCCACAGCCGAGGCCAGCGCTGTGAATATCGACTGCTCGGCCAAGCTTCCCAAAGGCAGCACCATCAGCAAACGACTGGTGTTCCGCGGTGCTGAAGCCACGGGTGTTCAATTTGACTGTAATGGCAGCACCCTGAACGAAGCCGGGGTGAATGCCGGCAAAGACATGATTCAGGTTCTTTCCCGCAAAATACAAAAAAACGGTGAAACCACCTGGGCCCGCCCTTCAGATGTGACAATCAAGAATTGTACTGTCCTGGGTTCCGTGCGCATTTACGGGATGAATACCAACGGAGAAGGCGCTTATTTGCGTGCTTCGTCCATTTCGGAAGGTCATACCGCAAGAGCCCAGGCCGCAGCCCCCACCCGCATCACCCTGGATCGCATGAAGATTCAAGGCAGCGCGCGCATTCCACTTTATATTTCTCCGGGTGTGACTTATGTCCGCCTGACCAATTCCAACGTCGGAGGATCTTCCAGCAGTGTGGCGATCTATCTGGATGCGGAAAGTGCGCACAATCTGATTCAGAACAACTCCATTCACACCGACACGGCCAAACGCGAACTGATCGCGGTGGATGGATCGGCCAACAATCGCATCGTCGGCAACAGGCTGTCGGCTTTGGATAACGGCGGTATTTACCTTTACCGCAACTGCGGTGAAGGCGGCACCGTTCGCCATCAAACCCCGAGCGGCAATCATATTATTAACAATATCTTCTATTACAAAAAATACGACGGGAAAGACCCGGCGGTGTGGGTTGCGTCCCGCAACGGCAACCGCAACTATTGCAATGCTGACAATGGTTATGCCTTTGGCAGCAGCGCCAACAACAACGATCTGGCCCGCAACAACGTGATTGCCCAGAATCAGTTCTATAAATTCAAACCAGAACAGATTGTGCGCTTTAGTGAATCGCCAAATTATCTGCTGGCAAATGAAACTGTTTCCGCCGACATCAAGCGCGCTTCCGGATGTTATCTTAAGGCCGCATTCCCATCAGAATTGCTCGGACACGGACAATCCACCCAGCAGTTTATGGTCAGTGGTGCGGTGGTCTGCAAAGAAACCAAATACACCTGTACAGACGGCGTTCTGTCCACGTCCAAGGCCACGTGCCAAGGCGTCAGTGTCAAAACCAAACCTTTTGAATGTCAGGTTTCTGGCAACAACTCGGGCTGCGGCGGGACCGTACGCTGCGACTCGGGCCAAAGAATCATTGGCGTTCGTGCCGCGTGCAATCTTGAAAACGGCCGCGTGCCAGCGTCATACATCAATGCCGTGGGTTTGAATACCGCTTCGGTTCAAAGAGCTTCTGATAACGTCAACGACGGCCGCTGCCAGATCGACAATGTGATCTTAAGATCTGGCAACGCTTCTGTAAGGGCCTCCGTCGGTTCGACTTATCTGAACTATTCCTGCCGCGAATACGATAAAAACGGCGGCGACTGCCACGTCATTGGCCAGATTCTTTGCCAGTAAGATATTTGACACCTCTCCCTGTGACGATATCGGGCACTTTGACATGTCAATTTGGGATTGGCACTCTGCCGTGCCTCTTTAGCAGCTCCCCGGCAAGCACGAAGCTTGCTCCTTCATAAAAGAATGAAGGAGTGTGGATGCACTGGTCTTGTTTAATTCTCATTTTAGGACTGATAGCACCTGGTTCTGCGATGGCTCAGGCACCGGCTCCGGAGTCGTCCGAAGGACTGTTCCGTCTGAACAGCGGCACCGACAACTGTCCGTTTGAAATTGAGCGCATCCAGGACTGCGACGGCTTCGCCCTGCATCCGTCATCTAATGGTGTCGCGCACGAAAGTGTGCGCTTTTGTCAGATCAACAAAGGATTCAAAGTTCAGCAAAAGCCCGGACAAAAAATCCTGAGAGAGGTCGTCAGTCGCGACAACTACGTGCGCAAACAGGAAACCACGATCTATATCGACAAAGACAATTCGCTTAGCCTGATGCAGGAAGACACCGTCATTCAGGACGGCCCCGGCAAATTCCTGTGGGAACACAGCCGCAACGGGCGTGGGTTCAGCTGCCTTTACTCAAAATAATCTTGTCATTGTAAATCCCTGATCTAAAATCAGACCCATCTTTCACCTGACAACAAGGACGGGCTCATGCGCGCACACGTAAAACGTATAGATGGTCATCATTTTAAATTTGAAGTTCGTGGCATGAAGGGCGACATCGACGTGACTGCACCGGATCAGACACCGCAAGGCCCGACCCCGAAAGAGCTTTTGTTGGCCGCTCTTTGCAGCTGCACCGGCACCGACGTCATTGATTTGATGGCGAAGTTTCAGGTTCAGTATGACTCGTTTGAACTGGAAGCCAAGGCGCCTTTGACCGAGAAACACCCGAAAATCTTTTCCCGCATTGACCTTAGCTATCACGTAAAAGGTTCAGCAATTGATGCAACCCAGGTGGCGGAAGCGGCAAAACGCTCCACCCATCAGTACAGCGGCACGGCCGCGATGCTTTCCAAGGCCTGTCCGATTTTTTATTCCGTATGGGTGAATGGCGAAAAAGTCGCCGAAGATCAGTTTCAATTTGTCTCAATTTGATAAAGCGTAGGCCCCTCTAAACAATGTGAGGATTTATTCCGATAAATACCTCATGAAACACTCGGAACGTCTCGGATCACTCGGCATCTTTTTGCTGTCTTCATCCCTGTTTCTATCGGGATGCAACCTCAGCGCCAAGCTTCAGAATCTTTTGTCCTCTGAACCGGTCACGGCAGAGTTAAAGATTTCGGAGAAAGACCCTTATATAATTGTCAACGCCGGCAATGTCGCCGCGAAGACCATAGCTGGAACCTGTGCCAATGATGGGGGCACGGTGGAAATCAAAATTGATTCCGTCCAGCAAGGCTCCGCAAGCTGTAACAGCCACTCTTGGTCCTGGACTCACGACTTTTCCGCCCTGGCGGATTCCAGCTCGATGAACCTTGAGGCCATGGAAGCGTTACCGGGTGGCGAAGTCCGCACCGTCGCCGCGTTGATTCTGAAAGACACTGTCCTTCCGCAGCTGAGCACATTGAATAACATTTTAATCCCCGCAGAGTCTCAGGCCGCAGCCTGGAACTGCCTGGATCCGGCGGATCTGTGTCAGTTCCGTTATATTGAAAGCTCTTCACCTGCGTTTGTTTTTATCGCCGAAAATTTTGCCGCTTCCAGTGGAATCACCCTCAGCACTCCGGGAACAAGATACCTTTATGTCCAAGCTGCTGATAAGGCCCTGAACCTGTCCGCTCCGGTTCAGGTGCAGATCAATGTGGGAACTCCACGGATCTTTATTGGTTCTTTGATCAAAGATGCAACTTCTAACGGGACTGAAGATCTGAATATCCTGGCCCCGGCATCGCTGCCTGAAATGGCCTTGTTCAACAATCAGACTTGTACCGGCGCACCCACTTGGGAAAGCACCGAATCCTTCATCGAAAGCTGGAATCTGGATCCCGCATCCGAAGGCGGAACAGCTTATGTCAGCGTGAAATTCCGCACAGCTTCGCAGGAAGAGTCACCCTGCTATCACGACTCGATCCAGTGGCCGATGTACACCACTCACACACTTTGCACCACCACAGCTTCGAGCCAGGCAAAAGGCCGAATTGTGGATTCGGGCGGGCTGGCCGGCCAATATCAAAACAACGAGCTCTGCATCCTGAACCTGACTCTGACGGGCCCGACAACATTTTACTTTGATACGTTTAGCACCGAAGGTGGTTATGACTGGCTAAGAATCTATGACAACGGCATCGAGGTTTTCAATCAAGCCGGAGAGCTCTCGCCGGCTCCATTGACCACCACTTCCACTGCGGTCCGAGTCGAATTTCAATCTGATATCAGTTATGTCGAAAACGGTTTGGACATCCGCTGGGAAACTGCCGGCAGCAGCCCCGCGATTGTCCCGGTCATGACCCTAAATGGAGGCGCTCCGGTTTCGACGAACGCCACGGTCAGTGTCGCACTCAGCGTCCCTGCACCAATGAGTCAGACTTATCTGACGGAAGATCCGTCGTGTTCTGCCGGTGGGACGTGGTCCACTTTTGCATCGAACACCTCTTGGACATTCGCTAATGCGGTCTCGGGACCCAAGGAATTATTCGTAAAATTCCGCGACGCTTTTGGCAGTGAAACTTTCTGTTCCTACGCCGAAGTCACCCTGGAAGTTCCGGAAGTATCTATCGACTATCCGGCCGAAGAAGACCAGCTGACCAACACCCTGACCATGGGTGGCTATTGCTCTGTACCCAACAGCCAGGTTCAACTGACCGGAACCTTCAGCGCCACCACGACATGTTCAGTTGATCAGGAATGGGAGCATATCTTTGACACCTCCGGCGCCGCCAACAACTCGAATGTAACGATCACTGCCAGCATGAAAGAAAATGGCGTGACCGTCGCAAGTCAGACCAAAACATTCACGATCACCCGTAGCCTTACCATCGACACGCCCACAGGTCCTTTCATTGGCCCCACGGCGCAGTTTATTGGCTACTGCAATGTCAATGGCGCCACGATCAACATTACCAGCCCGGTGACGACCACAACCACTTGTTCTGGCAATTCCTGGTCAACGACCCTGAATATACCCGGTGCGGATGGGGCCACGATCAACTTCACCGCACAGCTTATGCAAAACGCGGTTGTTCAAGAATCAAAATCGGCGACTTACACTCTATCCACGGTGGCACCGACTGTCACAATCTCTGGCGCACCTTCGGGCATCAGCACCCTGAACTCGGTCAGCGTGTCTTTTGCCGGCACCAACGTCAGCGCCGTCCGCTATAAAGTGGGAAATTCCATCGACTGTTCCTCGTCGACGGGCTATACGGCGGAAACTGCCGCACCGACCACTCAAAACCTGAATATCTCCGCCCTTACCAACGGCAACGTCACTCTTTGTGCCGTCGGAAAAAGCAGCGTGAATGGACTTTGGCAAAACTTTTCATCAGCCAGCACCGCGACGTGGATTAAAGATTCAGAAGTGGTTGCTTCCATCACATCCACAAATATTTCCTTTGAAGAAGGCACGACCAACAACGTCGTCACCTTCAGTCTTTCTGGGGTCAAAACCTATGACGTGAAGGTTTACTATAACTACTTCGGTGATCAGATCTATATGGTGGATCACAATCTGGCACCGGGTTTTGTGACCATCCCGGCGGGATCCCTGACCGCCTCGTTAAACTATGACACCTTCAACAACGGTGTGGTTCAAAATGATCGCAACCTCAGAGTGTTCATAAGTCACACCGACCAGACGGCAGTGCGCATCGGCACGACCAGTCTGGTTTATCACCTGATCCGGGATAATGATGCCGTCTTTAAGACTGTGAAAAAAGTCGTTTCCATGCGGTACAATCACTGCGCCATCTATTCTGATGACCGCCTGTTCTGCTGGGGCGATAATTATTACGGGCAACTTGGAATCGG
Source organism: Bdellovibrio bacteriovorus str. Tiberius (assembly GCF_000317895.1). Classification (NCBI taxonomy): domain Bacteria; kingdom Pseudomonadati; phylum Bdellovibrionota; class Bdellovibrionia; order Bdellovibrionales; family Pseudobdellovibrionaceae; genus Bdellovibrio; species Bdellovibrio bacteriovorus. The sequence goes on along the minus strand of NC_019567.1, from coordinate 1,178,591 downwards.
CCACAAAAACCGCGTCGCCACTATGGTTGAACCGCTGGCCGGATTCACCGTCCAGGACATTTCAATCACCGAACAATATGCCTGCGCAGTCACCACCACCAAGAAAATAAAATGCTGGGGATACAATTATTATGGCCAACTGGGTATCGGTAATAACACCGAGCAAACCCTGCCGGTGGATGTTGATGCCAGTGAAAATTACACCCAGATTTCCACAGGGGCTCACGGAACTTGCGCTCTGACTGAGCTTGGCAAAGTAAAATGCTGGGGGCGCAACGCCTGGGCCGGTCTGGGTGACGGTACCACCACGGACCGTTACACGCCTCAGCTGATTGACGGAACTGTCGACTATACAAGCATTCATAAAAAAACCGGAACCACCTGCGGTATCACTGCCGCACAAGAGATGAAATGCTGGGGCGACAACAGTCAGCAGCAGATTATTGCAGGCAGCACGGCCAATGTGCTGCTGCCGACAGTGACCGACGCGGGCACCAGCTATCTTTCCGTGGCTGGAGGCAGCACACTTTGCGGGATCACGACCGGACAGAAACTTAAATGCTGGGGCTGGAACTCGAACTCGGTTGTGGGCGCCATGACCGGCACCAACCCCGTTGTCACCCGCACCACCATCGATTCCACCACCGACTATCTTTCCGTTTCGGATGCCAGTGGATATCTTTGCGCAATCACCACCAGCAATGATTTGAAATGCTGGGGGGAAGTGCGCGGCATAGTCAGCTCGGCGCAAACCACCGTACTGAACACTCCCACTTTAACCAATGACGGTATTAAGTACTCGCAAATTTCCACCTCAGCCTATGGGGCCTGCGGAGTTTCCCTGGACGGACAAATCGTGTGTATGGGTGACAATTTCAACAACTTGTTTGAGCCTCAAGCACTGTTTGACATGGCCCAGTTGGACCCCAACACCACCGTTGCAAATTATGGTGTGGGCTCAGCCGGCGCCTGCGCCATCAAAAGCAATGGACAGGCCGTGTGTGTCGGAACCTATGCCGGAGCCGGATATTCCGTTTCCACTCCTGCGGTTGTGGATAATGGATCCGATTTTACCGGAGGCGTAGCAAGCCCCTCCAACAATGGCAGCTGCGTGATCAATGGCAGTGGTCGTATGATGTGTGCGGGGGCCAATGGATTTGGCGCTGTCGGAAATGATTCGCCGGATTCTGCGGTCCAATATATGTCGGTGGTTGCACCATCAGTGAGCTTTGCCATGACCGAGCGCGAGACGTTCTATTGCGGCTATGGTCTTTCCACAGCCGGAAAGCTGTATGCCTGGGGTTCTGGCTCCAACTGCACCAGCCGCACACCTGCGACAGTCGACTCGGCAACGAACTATCTTACGGACTCTTTGGCCGTGGCTGACAGCCTGGCTTGTGCCATCACCACCGGAAACCAGTTGAAGTGTTACGGCTATGATGACGGCAAAGGGCATCTGGGCGGTGTCTCACGCAGCACTCCCACGGTCTTGGACAGTGGGACTCTTTACAAATCCGTACAGGTGGCCACTTACTTTGTCTGCGGTCTGACTTCGACGGATAAACTTAAGTGCTGGGGCAGTAACTCTCAGGGAAAAGTGGGTAACGGAACCACCACCCACACCAGCGTTCCTTACACTGTGGACTCTGCCGAATTCTTCTCGAAATTCAGCGTGGGTAACAACGCCGTTTGCGCCATCACCACAGGTCAGGTGCTGAAATGCTGGGGCTATTGGGGCGACTATACCGGCAATCTCACGGTGACCTCGCCGACAGTGATTAACAGCGGGGTTTCCTATCAAGAGATCCGCCTCGGAAACTACTCGGCCCTGGCTTTGACGGCAGATGGAAAGCTGCACTACTGGCCGACCGGCCGCTTTGACCAGGCGCCGATGGCGATTGCGGCATCCACAACCTTTGTCAGCATCAAAGGTCATGGAGCAGGTTACACGTATTGCGCTAAGGATAATTCCGGATACTTGTGGTGTTCGAAGTCTCGATGGGACGGGACCCAAGTTTCCACTCCACGCTATATGCCGTTCCGTCGGCAATAGCGTCAGGCGGATTTATTCAAGATGGCTTTGTAAGCCGTTTCCAGGAATTCCATGGATTCTTTGTCGCTGCGGCGAATTGCAGCCTGATAGGCTTCAGTGACCAGCTTCAGCGACGCTCCGGCCGGAACCCCTAAAACTTCGTACGCATCCCAGCTGTGGCCGTTGTAATTAAACATCACATTCAGACACTTGGTTTTTACGCCAGATAGATCAGGATGCACTTGAGGGGGCCCGGAGTGACGACGCAAAGGCTCAAGACCCGCCTTTTCAGGGGGAGCTGCCTCCATCAGAGGGGGAGCGCTGTCCTTCGCATTCAAGTTCAGCTGCGTCGGCCGGCGGCTGCCTCCTCGAGAAAGAAGATACCAGGCAATGAAAGCCCCCGCTCCCACTAGGTTCAATGTCAAAAAGTCTTGGCTATTCATCCAAGTTCTATTATTGGTTGTGTGGACAAAATTAGCAAGGAGTCCCATTCATGGCAGCCCCAAATCCTTTTGAAAAGCAGACCGCGATTCCCGGAGTGAAACATATTATCGCCGTAAGTTCCGGCAAAGGTGGCGTGGGTAAAAGCACTGTGGCAACGAATCTTGCCATGGCTTTGGGTCGTAAAGGCGGCAAAGTCGGCCTGCTGGATGCGGATATCTATGGCCCAAGCATTCCCCGTATGTTGGGCACCCTGGCGCAAAAACCTCAGATCAACCCGGACACCAATCAACTGGAACCGGTTGTTCGCTACGGCATCAAGCTGATGAGCATCGGCTTCCTGGTCGAGGAAGGCGCGGCCGTGGTTTGGCGTGGGCCTATGTTGTTCAAAGCGATGGATCAATTCCTGCGCGACGTAAACTGGGGCGAGTTGGACTATCTGGTTGTGGACCTGCCTCCAGGCACGGGCGACATCCAACTGACCCTGGCGCAGAAAGTTCCAGTGTCTGGTGCGGTGATGGTTTCCACTCCGCAAAACGTGGCTTTGGTGGATGTGAAAAAAGCCGTCGACATGTTCGCACGTGTGAACGTGCCCTTGCTGGGCATGGTTGAAAACATGGCTTACATGATCAACCCGGCGAACGGCGAAAAAATGCATTTGTTCCCGAAAGGCGAAATCGATTCCTACGCACAAAGCAAAGGCATCAACAAGCTGGGTGAAGTTCCATTCAACCCGTCTGTGGGTCTTGCATGTGAAGCCGGCATTCCAATCGTTGAAGCCAACAGCAACGGCGCTGAAGCGCAGGCGTTTATGAAGATCGCCGAAGAAATCCGCGAATTGCTGCCAACGTAGAAGAAAAAATTACTGCTAGTCCAGTACGGCTCAAGACTAGCCATAGCAAAAAATTAGATTAAAGCTAAAAAGCCCACTCAGTGGTGGGCTTAAAGAGATCTTCTATTGGCTACGACGGACAAAGAAACTTCATCACCATTACTTTCACCAACGGTAATTTGAGCTGACTCATTTTCTTTAGACAATACTTGGGGTTTAGACTTGATAACTCGCTGGCCACTTTGGTCAACCACACCCACAACAAAACTCATCAAAATGCCTTTGCGGTTTTGAATAGAACCTTCGGTAACGACGACTTCAATAAAACTCTCTTCTGTATCTATTTTTTGACTAATTGTGGCTGGCTCTCCAACCTTAACCGCTAACTTCGGCGATGAGATATGTTTTCCGTTCAGAGACAAATCCATTTTCAAATAATAGCCGTTGGTAGAAGCAAAGGCGGAACTACCGGCAAAGGCCAAAACGATTGCGACCAATTTCATTCAAGTCCTCCGTGTCTTATATTTACCATTAGGCTCAATGACAAAGAGGCTTTCGTCAAGCGGCGCCACTTATTGAAAAACAGCATCCTCGACTTTCCAATCACCAAATAGAACTGCCGCCGCCGGGGATTCAGAAAGTGTCCCTTGGACCTCAAACCCTTGATCCCCCGCCTCGGTCACCACTACTTCCGCACTTACAAATAACTTTTCTTCGGTAATATTATCAGTATTTCCGATTCCCGGCATCGACGGCGATGGCGAAATGGTAAGTGGATCACTTTTTATTCCTGCAATTTCAGCTTCTAGACTGCAACCGCAAAAAAAGGGGAAAAGAACAACGATGAAGTATCTGAAAAAGAAGCGTCCTCTACTTAAATGTTCCATAAGCAATCATATCGGAAACAAAAGACAATGCGATTAGCTATTTGATCATTTACTGTTTCCCACTGTCGCAGTAACGATCTGGAAACATCCCGCTTTGGCACCAAATCTGCACCACCCTGATCCAGGAGTCACTATGAATAGAATAGCTTCTCTCTTCCTTGCAGCCTTCCTATCTTTCCCGATTACTGCGCCCACAAAGCCCGCAGAATACCATCGATCTACAGGCGCCGAGTTTTTTAGCAATATCAGGTTTGAAAACTTGCGAATTACCCCCCAAAAAAACTCTAGCACCATAGATATTCCAATTGCTGCAGGCGGAACAATCACAATCGGCTCAGTCTTACCTTGGCCAGACCAAGAACTGCGTGAGATATTCCTACAGACCGGCGTAGTCTGCACAGGGGGGCTCCGCACTAAGATCGAAAAAGAAAATGTTGTACAACTCTATGCATATTTTGGAGGTCCGGCCATGCCGTCGCTCTCTCCCCCTTTTGCCTTGAAATGCTTCAATGCAATTGTGAGAGTTCTAAGCTCAGAGCGTATAACAATCTCTTATTTTGTATCTAAGTCCGAACCATAATCAAAAAAGCAAATTCACCACACTAAATAAATTGTTTGATGTTTACAAAGAGACAAGAGCGAGGAACAGTAATAATCGGACTATTGGTGGCAGCGGTTCAGAAAGGTTAAATCAGAACCGATAACTTAAGTGTGCAATGCACTTAATTAGCCCCAAATTCACGGATGAAGAGTTTGGACGGAGAACACAATGTTCAAAACCAGCACGTTAGTAACTTTACTTTTTACAATTCCTCACCTATTAGGGTGCGAAAATCCTTTTGCAGACGACTCGGGAAATATAGACCCTACCTATTCGGCAGGCCTTCCTGAGACACCCAGCAGTCTTCCGACATGCTCAGATGACATATTCAATCCGCAACCATGTCACACCTCTGGGCGCTATGTAACCTCTAACCTCGGCAACAATATTTTTTCACTCGGCGGACAACTATCCATCTCAATTCCAAGAGGTTATTATGATGGAAGCTCAATGGCCACCGCCCAAGATTCCAACCTATTATCCGCCAACATAGTTTCCGGTAAATCTATCTTTGGTGTTGCAGGATCCGCCTCCGCTGCTTATGCAGCCTGTTCGGATGATCAAATCAATGCCGGCCAGTGCTCCACGGCAGCCAATCGCTATGTCACGGGCACGGCCGGTAGTAATATTTCACTTTGGACGAATATTTTAGCCTCAACTACACTAACCAGCAGCATCCCTACGGGATTCTATAGTGGTAAATCCTGCTCATTCACCGATGCAGCACTAACATCAGCAAACATTAGGTCCGGCGTGTCTGTCTTCGGAGTTGCCGGAAGCCTTACTCCTGCATACTCTCTATGCGGCGACAACCAACTGAATGCGAGCCAATGCTCTACAACTGCAAACCGTTATGTCACGCCCACTCTTGGCACTAACATCACAGGTACCAATACGCTATCCGTCTCAATTCCGACTGGATACTATACCGGATCTTCCACCGCCAGTGTCTCAGATGTAAACCTCACGGCATCAAATGTTATTTCAGGGAAAACCATCTTTGGCGTGGCAGGAACCGCCACCGTCGCTTACGCCCCCTGCTCCGACGATCAACTCAACTCGGGCCAATGCTCGACAGCCTCAAATCGCTACGTTACGCCTACACTTGGTACCAACATCACAGGTACCAATACGCTATCCGTCTCAATTCCAACGGGATACTACACCGGATCATCCACCGCCAGTGTCTCAGATGTAAACCTCACGGCCTCAAATATTATTTCAGGAAAGACTATTTTCGGCGTATCGGGAACAGCTACAATAGCCCACAACAACTGCTCGGATAACCAATTCAATACCGCGCAATGCTCTACGGCAGCAAACCGATATGTCTCTGATACTGCGGGTGGTAACATTTCTATCGCCGGCAGCACCTCAGCCTCCATTCCTACAGGGTATCAAAATGGAACCCATACGTGTTCCGTTTCAGAACCAAATCTCTTGGCTAGCAATATTAAGTTAGGAATAACAATCCTCGGAGTGACAGGATCCTATAGCCCCCAAAGGTCAAATATGGCACGAACCAAGGGAACTGTACAAATATCCCAAGGAGCAGAAACATCCACTTTTGCAGGGACCAATGTGCTGCCCTCAGGCTACCGACCGATTCCCGACATTCTAAAGGACGATGAGGGTAAAGACGGAAATAGTATTACCGTGGTAAACAGGACTGGCTGGGGAGCTACCACTTGCGGTACGACTCAGAGTACGATCAGTGGCCGTATTGCCGACTGCGCAACTACGTTCGGAACCAATGCAACTTGGAATGGAGAAACCAATGGCCATGCTGGCCAATCCACATGGAAACTAGTTACAAGAACCGGCGCTGTAAGCGGTGCCGGCTTGACGACAAAGGGCCGTGAAGTTTGGCAAGATCAGGCCACTGGATTGATCTGGAGTTCCTTGATCTCCACTGACACAAACTGGTGCAAAGCCTCTGGAAGCAACAACATCACAGGGAACCCTTTCGCACAGGACGACCCTGCAGACTACTGTGACAACGCCAGCTACCAAGCAACCACCGGGCAAGCAATTAGTGGCTGCTACGAAGACGATGGAAGTCACTTTACTTCTACTGATCCCTCGATCGACAATGCTTCAAAAGCTGGCCTCGGAATCAACTCTAGTCCGAAAGTGGCTTGGCGCCTACCGACACGTTGGGACTACTTGGAAGCCGAGAAAAATGGGCTGAGATACGTAATTCCAGACAATCCAAACAAGAATGCCTGGACCGCGACTTTAAATTCAACAAACGCCTCTAGAATAGACGCCTATACTTTTAACCACACGATCGCAAGTTCTGCATCGGGCCAGATTTTGTGGTCGACGAGGTCGTCTTCGACAACGGCAGCCCGATGCGTAGGCAGATAGGAATGCTCTGGCAATCCTATCTATATCCCTTCCTATCAAGACGAGTAACTAGCCCCGGATTCACCAATAACAACAATGCCTTGTTGTTAATTACATCTGGAAGAATATCCAAATTGACTAACCCCAAATACTGGTCATAGTAAGCCGTCTCGCGAGAAATCAAACCTTGTTCATTAACATCAAAGTACGCGGCAACCGGCAGCACAAATTTTTCAACATTCTTGGGAGGCTTGACCCCTTTTACGGAATCTCTCTGATAGCCTTCCCAGATTAGCTCCACCCAAACCCCTTGTGCATCAACCATAAAGTTTGTAATTGTTCTCTTCATCGATGGGAAAGAGTTGAATCTTCCCGCATAGTCCGCCGCAATATTCTTGTGCCCTTGGATAATCGCACCGGCGGCAACATCCTCGAATACTGGGTTCTCGATCATAGTACTCATTGTCATCTCAACATCGTTCTGCTCTTCAGCAACAATGTGAGTCATTACCGTTTCAAAAATTTGCTCTACACGATCTGGAGTGGGAATTCTCTTCAGCGCAAGATCCAAGATTTCCTCTCGCTGAATCTTTTTCATCGCTGACAATGTTGTCTTTGAGATATCTTTCGCTTGAAGGTATTTACGATAATCGTTCCCAGTAGGGGGCGTTGGCTTACGAGCCATCGCAAATGCATTTCCATTCACACTCATTGCTGTGCCAGCAGCTGCCGCGATGCCAGCATTTTTTAGAAAAGTACGTCTATCCATTTCAATTTCTCCTATTTAAAAATGTATTTTAGGGCCTTCGTAAAAAATGAATCATTATCACAACAGTTGCCAAAGTAAAAACGGGACATTAAACGTGCAAATAATTTATCCAGACACACTGGACACTTACATCAGACCTCCCGCCGGAAATCAATTCAGTGAATCCACAAATCGAACTACCTCATCAAGGGTATCTGCCGGATTTTCTATAAAAGGAAAATGAGAGGTATTCCTGACGGCTACAAATCGAGCTTTTGGCAAAATCACCCGTAACTGATTAATCTGCTCCCGATTCGCCCGAGAATCCTGCATATCGTCGCCGCCAATAATAAGAGACGCGACATGAGCCTTGGCGAATGAGCGATACACTCCTGTCGAATTCTTCATCGCATAGTTGGAAATCAGATTCAGATAATTGACTCTATCTTGATAAGACCTCAAATAGAGATTCTGTTCCCGCAGCAAATTCAAATATCTTCCTGAACAACCCAGCCCCTGCTCAATATTCTTCCGAACTTCTGATTTCATCACCCATGGGGCGACGATCAAATTCAACCCAGGGACCTGTGCGATCTTTTGTGTTGGTGAATACTTCACATCCAGGCCCACCGGATTCATAAAAATAACACCTTTCACGCGGCCATCTGCGTTCGTGGCCATTCCCGCGGCAATGGGGCCGCCCATAGAAACACCAACAAAGTACCAGGACTCATGCCTGGAAATGCCTAGAGCATGAAAGACATGATAAAACTGATCCATAAGAAACTGGATCGATGCTTTGCCCGCAAGCGAAGTATTCATTTTTCCTGGATAGTCCAAAATCAAAACACTCTTGCCTTTCGAATACAGACGGGCAGCAAAATCGGAGAGGTAATTCGCTCCAGGAAGCCCTGAGAACAGCACAACGAGTGGACCTGTTGAGCCATCATCGAAATACCGATAGTAAACCTCTCCCCCGCCTGTATTCAATACACCGAAGTGATGAGCTGGTAGCTCGGCGTTCTGAGAATACGCCGGCTGCCACACTTCACAGAGATTAGCTTTTGCTTGAGCCTGAGACACAAGACACATCAAACACAAGAAGCCTGTAATCCGACTAAGCATAGCGACCTCCCTACTCCAAGGCGGCACTAACGTAAGAAATGAGATAAATATACTTTGAAGAGCCTCGCGCTACTTGCCGTTTTTCGAATTCCCCGAAAAAGATCAAAGACTCATGCTTTACCAACATGCGGGCCACGCTTTGCTGTAACCAAGAATCTACAAACTCAAATTTTGCGCAATACTTTTCATTTCCTTCCGCAACTATAATCGTCGCGGGACATTCCGCATTGCCTGAATTCACTTGTAATTTGCCCATCAAAGGCTCATTTTGTTCGGCAAATGCAATTGTCGAAACCCCTGACGTCACAGCTAGAACCAGAACCAAAAATAGTTTTGAAATTTTCATAAACTCTCCTTATGTCTCAATCCCATGCAAATTTGCGACCTTTCGAAATCTAACCAAATCGAATACAAATTAAGGTCGCACCAATCTGCCTGCAGGACATAAAGCCAGACATGCCAGACATGCGCCCGCTCCATCCAAAAACAACGTTCTTGCACTTATTCGTATTTACTTTGAAAGGGGAATGCCGAAGAGGTGTATATCATTCACCAAGATTCAAAGGAGAGTCATGAAGTTCCGACAACTATCGACGATTTTTTCAATCTGCCTGTTGCTTTCATGTCAAAGCATAAAACGAACTCCAAATGGAGCACAATCCGTCGACGACGCCATTTTAAAGGTTCTCGATATAGACAGCGCTCTTGCTGAACTCTGGAACCGAAATTGGCTACATATTCAACACCGCGATGTCTTTTCAATTAACTTTAAGAGGGATGCTGCCATTGAAGACCTAAATTTTGGAGAGCATCTTTTGAAACAAAGAAGCTATTACGCTGAAAAAGCTAACAATCTCACCGGCAGTTACGGAACAACACATCTTTCACCAATTTATTTGCACAATAAAGAAGAGGTCCTATCGATAACGGAGCAAAATAGCTATCGCATTGGCTCTGCAGAAGCAGGAAGTCCATTTCCGCTTGAACACAATCTCTTTCGTTCATATACATTACGCTTGGAAAACAAATTGCCACAATCAAAAAAAGGATTCAGTGGCGAACCCAAGGTCTCAAAACCTTTGAAAGCACGCTTAGAATGCGACGGTGACATATCCTATAGGAGCGGGTTTCTTTTCCTGACAGACACAACTAGCCGCAGCGTCGAATTTAACTGGTCAAACAAAAATGACAGCGGCCATCTATATCGCTATAGCTTTAGTCCGGAAGTTACAAAATGCAAATTTCTATTCTATGACCCCGAACAGACCAATACCTGGAGCCATGAAATAAACCTTATTAGCATCAAACTATTGTCTCCTCAGTATTATAAGATCGCTACGCAGATAGAAACTTGCTCGCTCCCATCCAATAACGACCTAAGTGGGCCAGAACGCGTTTTCTACGATGCTGACTACCGCTATGTTACATGCCCACAACCCGCAGCGCAGATAATGCCCTTAAAAGAAACCTACGACTCCATAAACGAAAAAGTGAAGGCCCTCACTGGTAGCTCTTTGTCCAAAGAAGACTTTCTGAAAAACAATCCGGAGGCCCATCTTGATTTTTCCAAAGCACCAAATTTAGATATCATTTGGATATCTTCACTCAACTTCTCGGCCGATTTTCACGGACTCATTCTTGCACGAGCGCTGCGCTATCATGCCCTCAAAGGAACCCAAATAAGAGTCATCGTACCAGACTACGGATTTGCCTTGGCACAAAAAGATAGAGCCATACTAGAATCGCTTGCAGTGAATACACACAATGTAAAAATCCAATACTATTCCTATACGCCCTCCAACAATGATGACGGGGACCTCCTTGATCAATTCCATCGTGTCAATCACATCAAGCTTCTTATCGGTCATTCTTCCACTACTCCATCTGCAAACTTCGTATTTACCGGCGGGCGAAATATCCGCGACTCATATCTATTTCGAGAAAGACCAAATTACGCTCGCTTTTTAAGACTAACAAATTACGCAGGCGGCGAAGCCCCATACGTATTCTACGAAGATTTCGAGATAAAAATCACTGGCTCAGAATATGTTGAATCCGTTCTAAGTCAGACCTTAGCCTTTTGGCACAGGAGCATTAAGGGGGATGGCTACCACTCCACCGCCATTCCAACAAGATCCGAAGATGCCACCCAAAGAACAGACCTCGCTGTCAGACACATCCTATCGGTTCCCTACTTCGACAACTTCCAACTCGAAAAGATCTATGTCGATCTAATCAATAGCTCTTCAAAGGAGATCCTAATCACGACTCCATACTTCCGACCAACAAACGCTATTAGCCAAGCCTTGAGCAAAGCGAATACCCGCGGGGTTAAAATCAAATTATTGACAAGTATTAATTTGGGTGGAGACGGGACACCCAAGATCGCAGAAGACGTCAGCAAAGACGGGTTAAATCGGCACCTCAATGAAATGGATATCCTTCTGTGGCAAATACCCAAAAGCATAATGCACGCCAAAATACTAGTTATCGACAACGAGCTCAGCTTCATCAGCAGTATAAACCTCAACCATCGCAGCTTCATTCATGACACCGAAGCTGGCACCTTGATTCTATCCAAGAAAACTGCCACAGAAATTCGGAGTCTCACGCTAGACCTTATGAAGAAAAGTAAAAAAATGACCGAACAACAGAGGGTTTCATGGATAAATAGCATTCTTCTTGGCTGGGGAGAGTCGTACTTCTAACTGATCTGTTTCCGCAGCACTATGCTGCGGGCAAGGAAACAGTAAAAAATGATTTAACCTTAATATCCCGGCTATCGGCTACTACTATAGGCTATTGTCTAATATGTAAAGGACTTCACTTTTAGGCAAACCAATGGCAATACCTCTCTTTAAAAGACTTTCGCAACTAGCCGATATTCCTCCAGAGGAATGGGATTACTTCTGTCATCTGACAAAGGATAAGGTTTTAAAAAAGAAAGAGCTTCTTTTCAGACAAGACGAACCCTCTGATATCGTGGCATACGTAAAAAAAGGACTCTTAGTATCCTACTACAACGATCACAACAATGAACCTAAAGTTAAAAAGTTTTCCTGGGAAAACCGTATCACTTCGCCTTACACGACTCTCCCAAAAGGCTCAACATTGTGTTCATTTTCCGTAGAGGCCTTAGAAGAAACTTCAATTACTTTCATTCAATACAAAGATATTGCGGAACTTTACCAACGCCATATCTGCTGGAACATCCTTGGCCGGTGTTTAGTCGAACAAGCACTTATCGAAAAGGAGCAGAGGGAATACGACATGCTCTGCTTGCCACTAATGCAACGATATGAAAACTTCAACCACACTTATTCTGAGATCATAAATCGCATTCCGCAGTACTTGATTGCCTCATATCTCGGAGTGAATGCCGTCTCCCTAAGCCGGCTTCGCGCACAAAGACGCCAAAAAAAGCTTCAAGATATACACCGGGAAACAGTTTCTCCTTAAATAACCTTCATGTAATCCCTTTATTGCATCGAATACCTTAATAGAACAGCCATGAGAAAAATGCCGTTCCTATTATCTTTGATCGTCACATTCCTTTTAACTTCTGTATCCGCAGAGGGTCGCACTAAGAGAAATATCTTATATGCCATCACATCCAGCCACACTCCGCCGCTAGCCTATATAAGCTACGAAAACTATACCAATCCTACAGTGGAAAAAGGCATTCTCCTTGAAATAGGGGTAGAGCTTCTCAAAGAAATAGGATTTACGACGACAACCGTGACAATTCCTAAAAAAAGGCTAACTCAAGCATTCAAAACAAAGAAAGTACAAATGATCTGCCATATGAATGAAAGCTGGCAATCTCTGAAAACCGACGTTCTTTGGTCGACAGATCTCTATCGTAACCGAGACGTTATTGTGACGTTAGAGAAGACCGAAATACATAAGCTAGAAGGAAAGACTATTGGTACACTAGTCAATTATCGCTACCCAAAGCTTGAAAGCTACTTTGAGAGACATTTCGTCATAAGAGAAGATGCCCCCACAACCCAAAGCAATCTCCTCAAACTTCTTAATAGACGAATCGACTACGCTATTATGACCGATATCGAATATAACTATTTCAAAATTAGACACCCCAAAATATCCAAACTCAATTTCGACCTCGGCGAGGTGCGAGCAAAATGCGTCATATCGAAGGATGCGGGAATTCCCATTTCTAATCTAAATGCTGCCATCGACAAGTTCAAACGCTCTGGCAGATTTGAGACAATTATAAATTCTTACAACTTGCGAACCAAAGTCCCCGATGCTGGAACTTAAGGGTACCCTGAGCGCCCAAGGTACCCGCCTCTCGTGATAACTCGCTCGCGATCAAGCAGAGCAGTCTCCCTGAATCTCCACAGAGTATCGTTTAAACATTGAAGCCGGATTTTCCTCAAACAACTAAGTCGATAATTGCCCTAAACTTAGCCGCTCCAGACATGGCAGCTAAAACCTGCCTCAATGCACATATATTCCGCCCTTGTGAGCCAATCAGTCGCCCCCTCAAATTCTCGGGCATATCGATTTTGTAAACGGTTGTGCGAGGCCCACATGCATATGACACCTTCGCCTCCACGCCGGGGGCAATTGCCTGGATAAAACTCTCTAAAATTCGTTTAATTTGCTCCCTTGCCGCATTCTGCTCATCAACGGATACCGGCGCCTCAATCTCCATGGATTCTTCATACGTATCTATCTTTTCAGCTGCATTTCCGAAGATCTTTCTTTTCACGACGATCCCCTTCACTCCATCACTCATCTGGAATACTCCTCCAAGAAAACAAAAAATTTCCCGTCCAAAATATCTAAACTCATTCTTTTTCCATCCTCATCCAGGACCTCGGGTTCCTTAAGAACCACCGAACTTCCTTCTTTGCTAAAGTGCGTGCCTTTGACAAACAAAACGTCCAATTCGAGCTCTGAGCTTGCAGAGTAGTACGGCACATAAAAACTTTGAAACTCGACATTTTCAGGCAGAGCCCCCTTTAAGAAACTAAGGTGCCAAACCATACCAGACGGGCAATGATGCATGACCGTTGTTTTTGACAAAATAGACCGCAGCCACTCTCCCATTTTTTTTAATCCAACGGCACTTACAGAAAAAGAGCGCCTAAAGACAAGATGAATTTCACAGTCATTCGGCACCGCAAGTGCGTACAAATTAGAGCTGCCTCCCGACAAGTGCCCTTCCACCTCGATAACAAATCTATTTCCTTCACTCTTTACCAAGGCAACATTGCTCATCCATCGCCCCCCATAGCGCCAATAATAGGATACACTGCCACTTGGCAAAACAAACTGACATTTGCTCCTCTCTCTTTATTCTGATTTTCGTATTCACTCTCTCATCCTTGAGAAACAGTACTGTCATTCGTGTCCGCACCGTCAACACTACAAACTTGTAAGAAAGCACTTCGTAGCCAATTCCGTGACTATCCTATATAAGACAAAGGCAAAAAAATATTGCGAAGCTTAAACTGTTAGACCACAATTTACGTAAAGAATTAATGGGAACGCGTGGACACAACGACCTCTGCAACTACACTTTTAATGTATTTTTACCTAGGAACGACCATTCTAAATGGGGCAATTTCTCTTACTCAGTATGCAAGTTCCCGATCGCGCCTGCAGAAAATTATTTTCTTCTATTGGGCTGGTGTATTTGTTTCATCATTAGCCAATAGCATCCCAACCCTCCCCGCAATTCTGTTGGTAATTGTCAGCAGCATAGGGACCTTTATATCTCAGCTAATTCTAAGCTCAGTCTTGTCCCACACTCACTCAATAAGCTTACCATTCCGCCGGTTTCTTTTAATTTACGGGGTAGGGATTCTTCTAACTATTTCTATTTGGGCCCTAGGAGGCTCTTTCACCATATACGCCCTGCCCGCCATTGCGAGTTCCGTAGTATCTTTCCCTTATGCTGCCTACCTAGCAAGAAAGAACAGAGCTACTCCAATATCTATCGCCCAAAAACTGTTTATAGCTACCGGCCTTATTTTAACCCTACATTTTATCGACTGGCCTTTCGTGCGCGAACACGTAGATCTTTTCTTGCCGGGGGCAATTTTTGCGTTCGGACTTTATCATCTGCTCGCCGTATTAATGCCAATGACAGCAACAGAACATGATCTATCAGTCCGAACCCGTTCACTAGAGAAAGAAATCGCCGACAAAGCCGCAGAACTCACATCCGTTCAAAAGGACTTATGGGAATCACAAAAGCTAGCCACCATTGGACGACTTGCCGGCGGCGTAGCACATGAGCTAAACAGCCCACTTGCAGTCGTTCTTGGGCACGTCGAAATCATGAGAGAGCAAAGTCGAAGCAACGAGCTCAATGGCGACGACGTCGATCAGTCTTGCACGCGTATCGAGTCCGCCGTTTTACAAATGAAAAAGATAACTACCGAACTAAGACATATTGCGGGAGATCAGCTTCAACCAGAACGACAAAGAACTCAAATTAAAGCAGTTCTTGAAATGACTCTTAGGGATCTAAACCCAAAAATACAAAAAGTTCACGCACAAGTAGAGTTTCATTTTCAAGCTCCTTCCTCTTGTACGATTCAATGCCCTGAGCAAGATGCCTATCAGGCGATTCACAGTATAGTAGATAATGCCTTGGATGCCGTAGACGGTCACAAGGAGCGCCTAATAAGTATTAATGTGGAAAGTCGGAACACTTACTTAGAAATTTCAGTCGGAGACCCAGGATTTATTCCAGACGATATTGCATCCATGATCATGGAGCCGTTCTTCACCACCAAGGATGTTGGTAAGGGAACAGGACTTGGACTTAGCTCGGCACGATCTATCGCGGAGAACGCAGGCGGACAGCTATATCTAGATAGAAATTCGAAGCATACAAAGTTTATTTTTGAAATTCCAATATACTATGGAGGTTAATGTGGGATTTAAAGTTCTAGTCGTCGATGACGAAAAAGACATACTAGTGCTATACAAACTATTTCTAACTCGTGCAGGATTCACTGTAGTTACCGCCGAAAATGGACTTGAGGCGTTCGAAAAAATCAGCACAGAATCCCCGCAACTTGTCCTGTCGGACATAAGAATGCCCATTGCCGATGGCCTAGAGCTTTTAAAAATGATCGACACTTTGCCTTATTCTCTTCCGGTAGTCTTTATCTCCGGATATGCGGGCCTCCAAAGGGAAGCCTATCAGAGCGCAAATTTCAAAGCGTTCTATCAAAAGCCTCTTAAGAACAAAGAGCTTTGCGACATTGTACGAAGTTTCGAAAGTCTCGACCAGAGTCCACAGCATTCGCCATAATTTTCAATCTGAGGGACCACATACCGTCCCTCAGATGCCCATCCAATACATTTGCGTTTCCCGCCATTAAGATAGAGCCGTGATAAACACATTCGAAGACACAACACGGATCTAGACTCTCAAAATGATCGCATTCAGATAAACATAGCACTTACCTTATAGTACACAGGAGATGCAATGCGGATCTGGTATGCCATAATAAATCGACAAATCATCGGCCCATTCACAAAGGACCAGATAATTTCTCTCGCCCGAAGAGGAGACCTTTCCCCATCATCTCCTGTTTCACTTGGAACCAAAGCACACTGGAAGCCAGCATCGACCTGGCAGTACTTTCCGGCGAAACATTTCCCTGCGCTTCAAGAGGTCAACACTGAACTTCTAGAAGCCATATCTGAACTCTGGACAATCCTTTCCTACGATGGGCGACTTAATGCCTTTATTCAAACGGGCCCCTACAGCACCTCTGAAGTACGTACAAACTTGGCCCTAAAAAAAGTAAAGAGGAGCGACCATATTTGGAAAAAGGGACTAAGTGGATGGGCAAAAATTGCAGATCGGCCGGAATTCGGAATATCCACAGAACTTAACATAGGTTAAGGACAATAAAATAATGCTCCTGTAATTTCTTGGAACACAGTAATTTGGGAGGAAATATGAGACATTTCATTCTGTGGGCCTTACTAATTCAGCCAAGCCTGTCTTTAGCGGGGCATCCTATTCACCCCTGGATCAGGGTATGCATGACAAGCGGTGGCATTTATGAGCTCGCCAATGACGGCAAGAAGGAAGTCGCACTCTGTAAGTTGGGCGATGCAATTCTTTCAGCAAGTTCCCTCGTTATTTACAAGTCTCAATTCGAGATTCCTACGGCCATAGAGTCATACTTGAATACATCGAATCCCGATCCAAATTTTACTTGCGCATCCAAAGGCGCCCGTGATGGCAGTCTTCACAACAAACTTCATACCTACAACGTTTGCACATTCATCGATGACTCATTTATTTTGCAAGATTCTCTTCAGCAAGGCCCGAGCTCTGAGTCCAACCAATCATTAAATAGAGCCTTGGATTTGTACGCAGGCGAGAATTAATACAAAAAATCACTCGATATTTGCGTACAATCTGGACTGTTGCCTAAAAAAAATGAATGCGCTCAATACTGCGTCCATCCACAAGAGGGCAATTTGAAGCGCCGTTGTCAAATCACACTTAATAGATATGAGGATAAAAGTATGCATTATTGCCAAAACGTAATGGCCGAATTTCCCGTGAACAGTTTTCTGTTTCTGAATTTGTCCTCACTTCGGGAAACACAAAAATGCGAGCTGGACGTTTTTATTAACATTTCAATATTGTAATCTTAATTCATATGACAGCTATTGACGTAATTAGAAGCATTTTCAGTAGACGCCAGCAAAAAAATCAACGCTATTCCCTAAGAGCTTTCGCAAGAGACCTAGGCATTTCCCCAACAAGGGTGAGCCTTGCTCTAAATGGTAAATGTAAATTGTCCGAGACACTACTTGACACAATTCTTGAGGACAGCAACTTGTCACCTCAAGAAAAGGCCGAACTCGAACTCGCCTTTGCCCCTCAAAGAGCACAATCTCCCTCGATTGCACCCGCAAGCAGCGAGGAAGCTCATAATAGCGCTGACAGCTGGCTAGCTGCTGCAATCCACACCTATGTTCACGCTCGCGGAGAACCTATTCTTGCAGAGGAACTAAGCGAAAAATTCAAAACACCAGTACGAGTCCTAAAAAAGCATCTTATGGCCCTAAAAGGAAAAGGTGCGATTAAATACAATCGTTATACCCGAGAAATCACACCTCTCGAAAAGGATCTTGAAAAATTCGATCATTCTGAAGATCCATTAAATCTCAACGAATATTATCCGAGCAAGCTCCGAAAGATGATTGATCACTCCAAAGCCTTGTCCCAGAAAACAGCGGCATACTCATCATACCTCATTCTTCCCTCAGAAAGTATTGAGCAAGTGAATGCTATTCTAAAGGAGGCGTTCCAAAAAATTCGGACGATCAACCAAGACGCAGACTCGCCTGTCGTAAGCTATATTAGCCTCACGAGCCTACCCCTATCAGATCCATAGTTAGCTAGCCTGCTCGTACGGCGCAATTTTCGCCTTTATGGTACTAATAAGTGAGTACATCACTCCTTCGTGATTCACGCCACGGAAAAACTCAATCCCAACCGATTGCCTACCATCAGACACTGGTGGATCTGCTCTCATAACGACTGCCTGAATCCTTAAATCAATCTTCTTGTCCATAAAAAGACGACCAGAAATTTGTTCGTTTTCGGCAACAGGCTCATCTGAAATAAACAGAAGACTAGCCCCCCCAACACTAATATCTCTAACTTTACCCCGGATACCCTTGTACTTTCCAGATCCGAACTCAAACTCCAATAAAACTTCATTGGGGATTATTGTTCTATGATACTTCCTGCGCTGCAGATGGTACAAATCACATTTTAGCTCAATATAAACTTCTTTAGAGAAAAACCAACAATCAGTCTGGCAGAAATACTTATCTTCCGCTCCAATTAAGCAGACTGTCACGCGTTCACGACCAATCGGAACCACCATCTCTTCAGATAATACACATACCAACTTATCACCCTGCAATCCGCGAACTTGGGCATCTATCCGGCCTCCGGTTGCCATTTTTACTCTGACAGAAAAACCAAGTCCCTTTGCATTTGAGAAAATAGCCTTTGCTGTGGAAATTCCGACTTTTTTAAAAATCTGACTCATAAATCAACATCCACCTTAGAAAGGTTAAATTGCATTTAAATAGATCGTAAAACTCTCAGCTTGACCTGATGCTCCGGCGATCCTTCTCATCAATTCCGTATCCGAGCTAACCGCTGTCCGGGTGGATTGCTTCGAAATACTTCTCGCAGCTCTTTCATTCAGAATTGACTGAGCCAATTCAAAATTTCTTTCTGCAAGAGCCATATAGAAATCGATTTGTGCGACAATCTCTCGCTGACTTCTCGTCTTAACAAGTTTAGACTCCCGATTTATCAGTCTATTGATCCGGCCGATTTTGGGACATCTGCCTAATAAAGTACATGCAACTTTATATGATCTATAACTTATCAATTGCGCAAATCCGTCCTCATTCTTTCTACTCACAACGAAAGATCTCAGAAACAGCCATATTGCCTTGTCAAAAAGGCCCTTTTGCATCTGGATCCACCCCAGACGATAATAAGATAACTGCAGCTCATCGGTCCAAAGACATTGCTCTTTAGCGACCTTGATTGCGGACCTAAAGGAGTCCTCTGCCTGATCTGTGCTTCCCATCGAGCTAAATACTTTCCCTTGAAGATGATGCATTCTTACAGCAAGGTCATCTGAGTAGGCGTAGACATTTCGTATACTCTCTAAATGGTTTAAGGCCTCCTGATACTCTCCTACTCTTTCACGAACGACGGCCAGATAGTACAATGCCCACCCTGTATTTTCCTTATCATCTACCTTCCTGAAGGTAGTAACAGATGAGGTAAGATGAAATTTTGCTGCTCGAATACTACCAATCTTAAGGTGTATGAAGCCCAAAACCGAATACAACAATGCGAATTGCTTTGTTGACAGGTCATTAATTGAGAATGTTTTTAGGCTTTTAAAAAGAACCAACAACTGGGACCTAGTCTCTAAAGAATTGATAAATCTAAAATCAAGAAGCGTCGCCAACGTTGGGTCCTGAGATACAATTTTTGTTTCACTGTCCGGAAGGACCAACTTCTGTCGATCACAAGGAAGCGCAGCAAGGATCTTTTCTGCTGTCGACACAGTCACTCTTTTCACCTGACCGTGAATCCATCGCTGGACAGTCTTAACATTTACGCCGACACTTCTAGCAAAAGTGATATTTGCAATCCCGGCATTTTTCAGAGTTTCCATCAGATATTGGCCATCAATTTCTACTAAAATCTCTCTCATCAGAAGTCTCCCGAAAGCGTCTCATTTGCACTACGCACTCCTAAATTTTCGATGAATTGCTGCTGTTCAACAAGACTTCAAGGCCACATTACAGATATGTTGTTTCCTCACAGCCGCTCGCTTTAGACATTAAACGTTTCCTTCGGCAACTTGCGACCCCCGGGAAACAGCAGGGCAAAATAGGCAACACTTTGCTGCATTACCGGCAAACTTAGATATTGATAAAGCAACCATCCACAATTTTAAAAAGGAATCTAAAGTGATCAATCTGATACTTTTCACGGTACTTCTATTCTGCCAAGACAGTGCCTTTGCCCGTGCCCTTAACGCCTATCCCGGCTTAACTTTACAAGGACTAGAGTTGGTGAATGAAAAACCCACTGGAGGTAAATGCTATGTTGTTGTTCAGAGGGTTGAAGCCAACAACACAAAAGGGAAACACTGCTTCGACGTCGAAGCACAATTTATATTTCAATCAGCCGCCATCACAAAGGATCCGGCAATATTGACATCAAGAGTAACCAATTATCATCGCCCTGAATATCCGACTCAAAAAAGTTGCGCCGAATCTCTAGACGGAAAAACGTCAGGTGACGAGATATATGGAAATGACTCAAACTCCATACACATCGTTCTTTTCTGCTGAGGTGATAGATGGAGCCAGAACAAATGATTATTTCCTGACTATTGATCCATACACCAAGCTACCATCGCAAGGTAGAGTCCATTCTCTAACTCCTTTTACAGAATCCAACTATGACTGCGTTCATTTGGAGCAGCCAACGCCGTCAACCGGCAAAACATTTAAACCTCAGATCTGTGACCTTTGGTTCGAAGATGAAGGCATTTGCCTGAAGATCGCCCCTTTTAGGGAAAAGTCAGACATTCTGTTTTTCCAATTGTTGTTCACCGATCTATATCTAAATCCTCTTGATCCCGAGAACGTCACAATCCAGTTAAACGAGGCGCGCGGCGATGCTGGAGCACAGATCAGCTTTAAGAGAATGTCCAAAGGAGTTTACAGAACCACTGGTGCAACAATTCCACACACTGCAGATAGACAGCTTATGTTCACTATTGGAAACAACCAGCAATTCTTCTTAATTAAGTAGCTTGTTCTGGCCCCTGCCTGCTTCACCAGGGGCTTTCCACAGCACTAAGGCAAAAAGAATACATATCCCAGCTGAGCTTGGACATCCTTCGAACGCTGGGCCGAAATGGTGGTAAGAGTTTCCTGCTCAGAGAACTTCACTTGTAACCTCAGTAGCCCTTCGACCAAGTCCTGAGTTAAAAGAATTCCCCCAAAATAACGAGAACTAGACTGCACACGATATAAAGTCCCGACCGAAGCTCCAAGGCCGTATTCAAATCCCGCAAATCCAGCAGCGGACAAAGTACCAGCAGAAACTATTTCTTTAGTAGCACTTCCGGAGACAAATGTCTGCGCGACAGCATCAATAGTCGCATCCCCAATCTGCTCAGCACGCACTATAGGCTCCTGTTGATGCCGTATAGAAATATCCCACAGCGCCCAACTGCCAATATAGCCAACTGAGAAGCCAAATCCCCCAAGCACTATTTCATCGCTCTGAGCCGCCCCGCTGACAACCTGTCTGTATTTGGCTTGTTCAGCACTTAAAGTGAATGCAGTCTGCCAGCGTTCTGACC
Organism: Bdellovibrio bacteriovorus str. Tiberius; assembly: GCF_000317895.1. NCBI lineage: Bacteria > Pseudomonadati > Bdellovibrionota > Bdellovibrionia > Bdellovibrionales > Pseudobdellovibrionaceae > Bdellovibrio > Bdellovibrio bacteriovorus. The sequence goes on along the minus strand of NC_019567.1, from coordinate 1,156,635 downwards.
AATATTGAGTCCAATCGAAGCTATATCCTACAGTAAGGTCACTTAGTAACGTTGCTGAAGCACCGTTTGACGTGTCAGTCGAATCTTCCCTACTGAATCCAAATCCAATATTCAGACCCAACCCCGAGCGCCTTGTCTTTAAGTCCACGGACTCATACTTTATGAGCTTTGCACCATTGCTATCAATATTTATAGGTTCTTCAAGATCTGATGCGATTATCCTTTGGTGGCCGACCAACGTATGGCGACATTTTCGTGCCAATGTTGCGTAACGGGGATCATAAGGATCAACATCGATTGCAAGCTCTCTCCGGAAGGCTTCCCAGGCGGAAAGAGCCTCTTTAGAACATAGAAATTGAATGTGCCCATGAGAGGTTCGGCTAATAAATCCGGCCGCAATTCCAATATCTATCTGTTTCTGATCTATGGCATCGAAAAATATCTTTTCTCCGGGAAAAACTAAATTTGCAGACTTTTCACTTGAAAATACCTGTGTATTTTCCATTACCACTCGATCTACGGCTCCGCCAACTCCCCACTTCGGGGATATGCCTAAAGTACGCAGAATCATCCCCAACGATTCTCCTGAGCCAACTACATAAAAGTATCTTTCTTTTTTTTCCAGACTCTCAGCAAAAGAAACCGGTGCAAAAACAAGTACAATATGGACGATACTCGCCATCACAAACCACAATACCCTACAATGTGCTACCCAATATGGTCTCATAATGAATCCTGTCCCGAGGGAACCTCAATAATTTATCGGTTCTTAACAAGACATCCTGAGCCTCCATTCGAGCTAAATGGCAGTTACCGTTTCCGTGTAAAAGATTCTCGAACCCGGAAACACCTCCTCAAACCAATTCTGCCCTAAAGCATTTTTTGTATATCCCTTTGACCAGGCTTCTTTTCGGGACCATCATCCGCGAAAACCGTTCGATTTGTTCAATATAGGCACAAATAACCAAAGGCTTTTTATGAAAACCATGATCTTAACGATTCTATTGGCGTCTATCCCAACCCTAACACTTGCACAGCAGTGGCCTACCAACCCCGTTATCGGAATGATCGGAGCCTCTTTCTCCGAGTGTGCAGCCCCGGAAAACTCGCCACTTGCGGGTATGGGGTTTGCCGGCTGCTCCTACGAAACGCTCTCTACTGCGCTGACAAAAAACTCCAGAATCACTTCAAAAAAAATGCGAGTGCAAACATTGGCGCAAGGTGGCGCACGTAGCTATGACATTCCTGGCACGGGGTATAGAGGATACGTATCACAAATAAATGCACTTCTTACACGCACTCAATGGATTGATGGCACTAACAGAACAAAAGTTGTAGTCGCAAGTCTTATGAATGATTGCCTTCACACTGTACCATGCACTACCTCTGACATCGACAATGTACTTATAGAAGGTGTTCGCCAAACGGCACAAATTGCTTCTTCCAAAGGCATCAAGCTAATTGTTACCGGTTATCCTGACTGGCAAGACCTCAATCTTGCTCTTATTGGTGGCATTTTCCAACTTCCAAACTTGATCAGTGAACAAGATTATAACTATCTTAAAACTAGATTCGAACAGCAGGTTTCTCAAATACCGGGCGTTATCTATCTAGATGTATGGAAGCACAATTTCAAAACTATCGATGGATTGCATCCGGATGAGGCCAGCGTAGAAAAGGCGGCAGATCTCATCGCAAAAACGATAACATCTCTATAAAAAGTCTACGCGCCTACTCAATTGGACTTCTTGAGTTTCGAATCGAAACAATCCATAGGTACTGTTTCCGCACATCATTAGCCGTGAGTGTGGAAACACTCCCTCCACCAACCCTAAACTAAAGTACTTTTTGTATATATAGCTTTGACCACTGATTACCTTCAGGGACATCATTGCACCGTAGTCATGATGACTACACACAACAAAAAGGATTTTTAATGAAAACAATGATCTTTACGGTACTGCTCGCGTGTGTTCCAGCAGTCTCCCTCGCTCAGCAATGGCCGACAAACTCTGTCATTGGGATGATCGGTGCCTCTTTCTCTGAATGTGCCGCACCAGAACAATCACCTCTTGCTGGGATGGGTTTCTCTGGTTGTTCACACGAAACGCTGTCTACCGCGTTAACCAAAAACAATAGAATTATTTCCAAAAAACTACGGGTTCAAACGACGGCTCAGGGTGGCGCACGTAGCTATGATCTTCCAGGAACTGGATATCGAGGATATGTATCACAATTGAACGCGCTCCTTGCACGCACCCATTGGATCGACGGCAACAATAGAACGAAATTCGTTGTAACAAGTCTTATGAATGACTGCCTTCACACTGTGCCTTGCTCTACGGCAGATATCGACAATGTTCTTATTGAAAGCCTGCGACAAACGGCCTCAATTGCCTCCTCTAATGGAATTAGACTTATTGTCACAGGCTACCCTGCGTGGAAAGACCTAGATCTTACTATTATCGGTGCAGCTTTCCAGCTTCCTAACTTGATCAATCAAAATGACTACAACTATCTTGTAAATAGATTCAAGCAACAGGTATCCCAAATTCCAGGTGTTATCTATTTAGATGTATGGAAGAACAACTTCAAAACTGTCGATGGTCTACACCCTGACGAAGCTAGTGTAAAAAAAGCAGCCGATATCATCGCCAAAAAAATAACATCTCTCTAAGAAGAATACACATGTCCCGCATGTCGCTGCCGCCGGATATGGCGGCGGCGACATTACATACGTACTGATATTGGCATAGCTGCTGCATAAGTTTCACATATACCTATTTGGAGGATATATATGAATCAAACAGCTGCAAAAAAAGTTCTTATGGCGCTTGCATCACTATTTTTGGTCACAAGTCAGGCTCACGCCGTCACCACTCAAGATGGTCGACAAATTAAGCTTAATATGAATGACCCAGTTTTAGTGAATAAAGACTTCAGCCTGCCTAGAAGGGGTGTAATCACTGACATCAGATATCAGAATGGTAGCAACACGCGCCTTCTATACTCGGTAAATGGCGTACCAACACACGGAACAGAAATTTTTGCGATTGGCTCTGGGACCTGCCTTAAGGGAAAGGCTCAAACGTTATGCGTTGGTGATCTAGTAGAAGAAGATCTTATCGATTCCGGTCCAGCGGAGACTACCGTAATTGGTATTCAGGTTCAAGCAAGCGGCATCTTTAAGAAATCAAATGCTATCCTAATTCAAAGAGACAACGAGATCGTACAACAGCTTATTGATAATCTGAGGCTTTTAGAATCTGCTAACTAATTTCCACAAAAAATCTGCCCGGGAACTGAGAGAGACAGAACCTGGGCAGGATTTTACATGATCTAGTCACAGCAATTCCCATCCAGACGAGTCGCAGATGGCTAATGTCAAATAGCGCCATCTATCTATCACGGAAATCTTCGGATTCAAGGTCAACATTCCTTTATCTGATGCTAAGAATGCTGATACCAATTCATCTGCCACACTATCTCCACGATAGAAAAGCTCGTATAGATTCGTAACTGCGGTTTCTGTCGGCGCGGCAGTTTTGCTTCCTGCAACCTTAACCATCAGTCCCTCGACATACTCGTTCTTATCTAAAATGGCCCGACAAAGCTGCATTTTATATGCAGTCCGCAAAGAATTAGCGCCCGCATCCATGGGCGCTAAAATGGTCCCATTACAATGAACTTCCTCGAATTTCGGGTCACACGGATAGCCAAATAAGCCGGGCTCTCTGTTAACCCAGGCGTTCACCATTGCTCTAAGCGCATTGAATTGAGGATCAGTCATGCCAGAAAATGTAAATACATCTTCGATTAAAGCCGCGACGTATTTCCTATTGGCCATTAATGGGTGCTGAGATGTCAGTCCCGGCTTACTTCCGCCAGGATGATCCACAGGTTGCGCTACTGGTGTCTCTACAGACCTTAAATCGTCACTTTGACCTGACATTTGCAAGGCGGGGGCACAGTTTTGGAATCCCTGCAATAAAGCAAATGACACCAATATCCCAGCACCCACCTTGAAATAACTTGATTTCATAAGCATCCCCCTATGGCTCGGACACTAAGCAACTTTAGCTTTTCCAAATCTTGAACTGACAACGCCCGTTGATTCATTGAAGTCAATTAAGGACGGCGCTGTATTTTCCCACGGGTTTTCCTTGACGCGCATAATTTGCGCCAATGTGGCATTAACCATAGCAGGCCCTGGAATTCCTTTTACTGGATAACCCTCGCCGATAGCCGCCCCATACCCATTCGTTCCATGTGTTCCGGTCCGTTGCAAAATATTTCCGACCAAATACGGGCCGCGCTTGATGGCTCCTGAAAATGCGCTGGTAACCATATTTTGAAACCCATGCGGCGTGGTTTTGCCATTCGTATCCACATTTCTAGCAAACTCACTCGAGACTTGAATAACAGACTCATCCCAAAGATTCACTCCGTTGCTCGTTTGCTTCTTCAAAGCATCACGCATCTCTAAAATTCCCCCAAGAATGCCAGAATAGAAACCATGTGACAACATGACGGACACAGGTGCGTGAGTCTGGTTGTCCATGTCTGTGTGACAGTACGGCAGATTCCTCTTACCCTCACTCATTGCATCGTGAATGGCGTCGTTTGTTCCAGTCGGTGTTCGAACATTGATATTATTAAAGTTGGTCGCCCCAACCAAAACCGATGAGGTCAGATCTTTAACAATGCAATACTCAGCAAGTGCCATCTGTTCTGCAAAATCATTAAACTTCAAGTTTCGGATAAGCAAACCCAAATCAAAATCATTGGCTAACTTAACATTTTGGGCTTGGGTAATCCTTTTTCCATCTACGGTCAAATCTACCATCCCGAAGATTAGCAAATCCTGCATGGAAAGATTTTGTGCCAATATGGGACCATCATTGATGCCTGCAATATTCAACAATTGAGCAGACCCTTCGATTGCATTTCTATACCGGCTTACGGCCGGCGCCCAAAAAGCGTCGGCATCTGAAATCCCTTCTTTCATCTTCTTTGCAGCATTTTCAAGATTTTTATTTAAAATCGAAGCCCCAAGTCTATTGGAACGCGCGTATGATTTTAAATATGCCATCGTGTTATCATATGCACTTGAATACTGCTCTTTCCCCAATGAAATGCCTTGCACGTCCGAACCCAGGGCAAATCCCCTCATCAAATCATTCAAATATCCTGAACCAGCAATAGTTACAGCTTTGTTCTTTTGAGAACTAAACGGAACCCCGGTCCGCCCAAACTGAATCGATGCAAATAGGCGTTCCGATTGATCTGCTAAAAGGCCACTCATACTAGGTAAGCCAGTTACGGGAATCTGAACCAATAGTTTGTTCGTATCATGACCGTCAAATCCGGTGCCAAATCCTCGCACAATCAACATATTGTCCAGCACATCAACGGCCGGACGCATGTTACCCTGACCATCTTTCAAATTGAGACTGAACAAATGAGGCACGTTAAACCCATTATACTTAAAGGTCTTATACTCCATGCCCGAATATTTACTTCCAGATTTGGTAAACGCGGTGGCCACATAAGGATTAGAGACAATATTATCTCCATCATATGCCTTGACCCATTGATCAAAGGCATACCGTGGTGGGCCTCCATACAGCCACACAGCAATATGTCTCCGGGTATCATTATGCATACCCAAAGACTCCGCTCTGGCTTGTTGAATAAAACCTGCTCCAATTTTAGATAGCAATGTTTCAACAACACCTGCCGTCAGAATCGAGCCACCAACAACGGCTGTTTTCTTCAGAAATCCTCTTCGCCCGTTATTCATAAGCACCTCGATTATAAGATTGATAGTATGGTGAATCGATTATTCGTCTAACAAGATCACGCAGAGACTGGGTTTCTCTCAATCCTTGACCAAGGCCTTCAACAAACTTTCTCAGTTCGATATCTTTCGCGGCCAATGAACGATTTAGAGATTCATTTTGAGGATCAGATCTGTCGTACAGAGCAACATCGTAGCCGGTAAAATACTTGAAATATCTCTTCGCTGCGCACTGGTAAAATTCGTCCTTATTGGCGAGCTTCCCACCAAGATCCTCAAGATTTTCCGTTGTTTCATTGACAAGCTGACCTGTAGAGAAGGAACGATAGAAAATACGTCCTTTAGTGGACTCTTTATAAAAGTCCGCCACGGGCTCTGACGGCCAGGAATACCCTCTAACCTCTTTAGTGGCAGGAAAGCGCCCCACTAAGATCACTTTCTGGTTATTACCGCCGGCAGTCTCTGCGACAAATAGATTCCGCGCTGAAAGAGCCATCTGATCCATGGTCGCGTGACAGGTGATGCAACTTGAGGAAGCTCTAAATGGAGTCGTAGAATTTGGTGCGTAGTATTCGGAAATATCGCGTTCTCGCAACGCAGGAAGATTCAGACACAGCATACTTTCCAATGCTGCCTTTGCCCATTTTCGGGGCAGCTTACTAGCTCCGTCATATAGTACACCTTTGGCATGTCCACTGTTCAAAAGAAAGAATCCCGGTTGCCCTAAAATTCCCCCACCAAGACCTTTTAGAATATCAACTAACGGCGTAGCCCCAACATCCTGCGCCACTTTACCGAAGTCGCCCATCTTCGGTACGAAATAGTCACCGACGACAACAGAGGCCTTGGACTCATACAATCCCGTTAGAAGTCCCGTCCCGGAAAAAGGGGCTTCTGTACCCGCTCTTATGGCGAGACCTCGGACCGCGAGACTTTCAACAAAATCAACCTTCACCGGCGCAACCGCTCGATGAGGCGCCACCACGGCAGTTCCCGATAAAACATCTTTGTACGGTGTTTTATTAAACAATGAAGAGGTCATCAAAAGTGCAGGCGCACTGAATTCAACAAATGAGTCCGTTGGAAAGTCAAATTCATGCTGATACCCTAGAACTTGATCTTTAATTGCAGTCGGAAACCAAGTCCTGTGAAAACTATAAAAGTTATTCAACACCGAAATTGCAAGACTGTCAGTACGCTGCAGTTTGCCGTCCGCTGTCATGTTACCCCAATCCAGCAGTGACATACATGCATCTGCAAGAGAAATCTGCCCCGACTTCACTTTTAAAAGAAGTTCATGACGAACTGGAACTGGGCGAGCTACGATCTGAGCGTAGCAACGCGCGAATCCCTGCGCATCGCCACCAAATGAAGACTGAGCGAACAATAGGACCAAACCAAAATTGATAAGTAGTAAGGATCGCATCTCCCCTCCCTCGTCTTATTAAGCCTATTAGCTACGGAGAATATTCACCCTCACTAAGAACCATTTTTACAGTTAACGATACCTTCTGTAGTCAAGTAAGCCCCCTGATTACAAGCGGGCTGAGTACATCGAACCGCATTCCCAGAAAGCGTACACTGAGCCTGGTCCCCCATCCCTGGATAGGTGCCTGAAAATCCGAAGCATTTCGAATAAGAAAGATTCCAGCTCGACACCCCATTTGGACACGATTTTTCGAATTGTGGACCATTAAAGCCAACTACCTCAACCGCATAGGTTCCAGTTGGCGGAACCGGCGTGCCGGTTGGCGCCGGAGACGTAACGATTGTCGTATGTGTCGCTTCTAGCGTACAAGATTTGGCAATCGGATTATAGACGCCTTTTTTTCCATCGACATTGAATTGCTCGCAAATCGTCGCTGTCACTTTGTCATAGTCAACAGACTCCGCCCCTGCACAATACTCAATGCGTCCTGCCGTATCCACCTTTGTCCAAATCTTAATTTTTCCAGTCTTATCTTCCCCAGAAGCAGACAAGTATCCGTAAGTCAGCTCGGCCATTTTAAATCCCGGAGTAGCATCGTACTTCAAAGTAGAAACTCGATTCGTACGAATTTTACCGAAGCTAAGCTCTGTGTTATTGTTATAGGAAGGACAAAACTTCGTTGTTGCAGGAGCAGAGGGACAATTGATCAACTTGCCATCTGATCCACGTAAAGTTCCCCAAAAATACCCATCCCATTTAATTGATTGTGTGCCTGTTGCCCCTGCCGCAATGTCACCAGATGCACTTCCTGCCGGTCCAATATTTTTAATACTATTCGTACAGCTCGCCTGATCAGAAAAGTGCTTAATCAAGGTCTGTCTAAACTCCAGCTCTTCCTGAAGCCTAGAAGCCCTCTCGTGATTCTTAAACATATTGTCGGCCAAGGTCATTACACCGAGAGAAATAACTCCTATCAATCCGATCGCAATCATCACCTGAACCAATGCAATACCGCGATTGTTCAAAGAACGTTTCATAGCATCCCCCTCAAATTCCTGTAGGTACATATTTCGGTATAAGTACTCAGATTCAATAGCGGTGTGCCTTGTGTTGTGTTTCTGGTCTACCTATGAAGCCAGGCGGGAAACGCCATTGACCAGATATTGGGTGCTTCCACGTATTACCAATTTGCAAACTAAACGTTGGCATCAATATCGCATATAAAAATATGCCGAACTGGAGGAAATGCTATGAAATTCTTAATTGCGATTGTGTTGTGGATGTTCACAACTCCTGTGCATGCCTATGAAATCACAACAATCTTGAACTGCCGGGTCGAAGATCTATCCATGTCTTTTGTGATCCTAGCGGATGCAACAGAAGAAATGAGTACAACGGCCTTGCTGGTAACAACTCAGGGGCAACCTACTTACGCTAGGCTGCTATCATCTATTCAAACACCATTGAATCTCAGCAAAGACGGACGAATTTCATTGGTAGATTCTGATGAAAACGGAAACTATCTGATCACTGTAAAAGGCAAAGACGGCATTCAAGCTGAATATTCAGCAACATGTGAATAAAAGAGATATTTGACGAGGTCTACAGCAGCCGACCTCGTCAAATATTAGAACTATCGACTAACCGAGTTCAAGAACTTAGAAACAGCAAGACTACAATATGCGACTCGGGAAATACACATCGTGCCATCACGATCCGGATTGCACACTTTAGCACATCTCGCATTCATCAATCTTTTTAACTCTGTATCAGATTTACTTAGCTTTCCTGTGAGTTTATCACAAACGGACACAGCAACTTCGACCATCACGTTATCCAAAGATGTCCCAACGCCGCAACCTTCAACAATATAGCTCGCATCGTAACACGACTCCGATTCTTTGATCTTGCGTGCCACATACTCGACATCAACGCCATCACCAGGACTAGCAGAACATTGAACTTCATCAGAAGCGACTTTTCTTTTCGTCCCCTTCTTATCCGCAGCAAATGAACTCATGGCAAAACCGGAAACCAATAGCATAGTCACAAGACACTTCAGCACTTTATCCTCCTCGAAAAATATTCATATTTGGCTTATCTAACTAAACACTACCATGCGCAAATACAAAGTGAAGAAAAGAATAAAATCCGGCCAGCATCCATGTCCGGCATGTCTGCACATATTAATTTCAAATTACGACAGGAAAAAATTAATCGGCCTTGGCATGTAACTGGCACTGCATAACTTAAACAAGTTCGCTGGGAGTATCTTATGCCAAACAAATCTTTCTTCATAAATATCATGTTGGTCACATCAGCACTTCTATTCACCAGTGCCTACCCCGCGACTTCGTTAGGAACTGAAAAGTGTAGTGCGGTTTTTTCCGAAGCACTCGATTCCAAAGGGACGAGCCCCCTAGCTCCTAAACCATACTTTCGCCGTCTTTTCGACAATGTCTATAGATGGCATTTCAAAAAAGATCCACGCTCTTTTACCCAAGAAGAATTCAACTACTTGAATGACTATCACTATCTGAAGGAAAAAAAGAAATCAGAAAAGGCCGGCATTGTTCGATCCATCTTTTCTAAGGAGTTCGATACCCGCATTTTCTTCACAGCGACCGGTTTGCCAAACCAAAAAGGTGAGCTTCCTTTAGTTGACCCTGAATCCCGTGGTCTCTTTATTTATTTTCATGGTTCCGGGACAAATAAGGCCAGCGGCATCAACTTCGCTTACAAGATGAACAAAATGGCCGCCATGGGATATTCGATGATCTCTATAGACTTGCCGTATCACTCAGAAGGATCTCGCAATCCTAAAATGAGAGACGCAAAGGTATTCTATGCAATGTTAGATACCTTCATACGCAAGACGGCCAGAAAGGACATGCCAGTTTACCTTGTCGGACACTCGTTCGGACCTGATGTAATGGCAGAATACTTTAAAAGGTACCCACACAACGAATCATTAAGTGGTATCGCTATGATCTCTCCCGCAGGATTTACAAAAGAGCTTAAGGATTGGTTCATTGAAAAAACTGCTCATATGAGCGCACTCTGGGGAGAAGTTATCGTCAATGAAGATGGCTCCGCCTGGGCTGGCGCCATCTCTTCCCAACACACTTGGCATCGTCCACCAACCACTCAAAGCCCAGACCCCACTGTCGTGAATCCGAGAGTTAAAGTCTTGGTTGTGACCGGGGAACGTGAGGAATATGTCCCCGGTCCTCTGGACCACCGTGGTTTACCAACAAAAGACCCTCGAACTTATGACATGGAAAGGGCCGTACACAACGTTTTAGCAGGCGCAGAAGTGGTCATTGAACCTGGCGTAGGCCACTATATCTTCGAGCATGTAGATAAAAATGGCCACGACGTCGTTATTCGATCAATGCTTCAGGTAGCTGGGGAATCTCTTTTTAACGAAAAGCAACTCAAAGCCACTTCTAATTTCCTTGTGCTACCTGAACCAAAAGAACTTGCCCGCAAATATGCCAGAGAAGCTTCCTTCAACAGTTGGATTAATACCCTCTATCCAAATAGGGAATCCGCTGCCGAAGCCATCTATAAGATTATGACGGAAGGCGATAATATCACGGCCAGAAAGCTTCTTACAAATTATTCAAAATACGTTATTCCTCAACGAGACAAAGCTCTTGCAAGGAATTTAAAGCACACTCAAACTTGGAACGAGTTCTTCTATCGTAAACACAAAGAAGAAATTGATGCTCTGAATCCCGAAAAAGGTCGGCCATCAGACAAGCTTCTAAGTTCTTACTTTGAAATGCTAGAGGCTATTACCGAAAGGGCTCGCCAGCGCAGCACCACCGTCCCGACCGATGTTTACACTGTCCCGGAAAAACAAGGTCCTCCTGCCCATATTTTGGAAAAAATCGAACGCGAAAAGCGTCAAAAGGAACAAAAGAACGAGGGCTTTGAAAACGCCCCCGCAGCTTAATCAATGTTCTCTTGCTGATGCTTTTTTTTCCATTGATGATATTTAAGATGACAGAACCTCCAAAAACGGTAAAACCATTTTTGGAGGTCTAATCCTATGCCCATTCTAGTAAAGTCGATTCTCGCATTCAGCCTATTTAGCATTCAAACCTTTGCAGACACCACCGATTGCGTAAGAATTTCTGAAAAAAAAGGTAGCATTCAAGTTCAAAGATTTCCTTCTGCCGATGGCAACACCTGCTACGTCTCTATTAGGAATCATAAAAACTTTGATCCGCGATATCGAAGCTATCTTTTCACTTCTTCCGGGAGGTTTATGATATTCAACTCTTTTGGCGCAGGCTCCGAAAGCCGAATGACCGGCGCTCGTGAATTCTATCTTTTTCCGCGCAAGGCAAAAGCACCGAAATACCGATGGAACGATGTAGATCGCCGATTAATAGTATCGACAACCTCTGACCATGAGATTTACTTTGACTATGAAGACGCAGAAGTCCTGGCCATGTCCGGAGCCACATTGCGCCGTTCCCCTAATATCTCGCCTAATAACAACGGCGGTGTCGAAATCGAAAATTTTAATGGCTTACTTCTAGATTTAGGATTCAAAACAGGCTCGTCCCCTTCAAGTTTTCCGGATCGGACAGCGCAACTTCTGGACCTACGTAACAGAACCTGCCGGATCAAAAACAAAGATATCTTCAAATACGGTTCTGGGGAGCCTTCGTTAAAATACAGCGATTCGGAACTCAAGATCTTTGTAAAAAAGCACTGCCCCTTACTAGAAATCTAATGTCCATGTCTGAGGTGTCCGTCCATTATTTTGACACCTCAGTTCCTTCTACTATTCCAAGAAGAAAGCAACTCGGTACACCCATTGCATCTCCATTCATAACCTTGCATGGTTCATAAAGGAGTTTTTGCAATGAAATACCTTATGAAGTCTTTCTTATATACGCTCCTGCTTCTTCTGATCTTGGGTTTTGCATCCACAATGTATCTCGGCCTTGATAACAATGGTCCTGATAGTTTGGATACCGCCTTAGAAACAGCTCAAATTGATGAAGAAATCGGCTTCGAACAGGTCGCAGCCGTCATCCGCACGTTTGTACACAGACAATTTAAAATAAGAACTGCAAATGAAAATCTAGCTAAATATAAAAGAGAACTGGCACGCGGCACCCCGGGTGAATACTCAAAAGTCTATAAAGATCTTCCACAAGAAGGTCCGTATGCAACTCGGGACGTACACCGCAAAACCCACGGTTGCTACAAGGGCGAACTATCTATCAATGAATCCTTGCAACAGGACTTCAACACTGCAACTGAAAAGATTCGCCAAGAACGCGCATCGGAGCAGACCCAAGGACTGAACAAACCAGGCCCAATGCCCTCTATATTGGCAAATTCGGACGATTTGGGAATTTTTCAGCCAGGCAGCCATCATGATGTCATTGTTAGGTACTCCAACGGACACCCAATGAATCGTCCCGACAAGTTACCGGATGCACGTGGCTTTGCAGTTAAAATTCTTGCGCCGGGCACAATGCAACACAATTTGCCTCTCCACGAACAAGATAGCGGCTCCCTGAATAGATCCACATCTTTAGATATTTTATCAATCAACTTCCCTACCTTCTTTGTCAACGAACGAAGAACAGCCCTGAAGTATACAGAAATTAACGAATTTTTTCTCGACAGCGCCGTCGACTTTGGCAATCCGATCACGGGAAAGCTGCGTGAAGGGCTGTCTATTCTTTCAACGGGCATTGGAGCAATGGAAATCCGCCAAGCACTATGGGTCAACGGCAGCATCATCCAGTCGCCTCTCTATCAGGAGTACTTCTCGATGGTGCCATCTCGCCTGGGCCCCACCGGCGCACGCCGAGCCGTAAAGTACTTCTGGCGCCCAGAAGCTTGCCCAGGTCAAGAGCAAGACTTCAACGCAGAACAAGCACAACAATGGCCAAAGTGGTCGCAAGTTCGGAGCTATGCTGATATTTTTTCACCTAGGACAAAATACACAACACCTCCGTTTGACGACCACCTTTCCAACGACTATCCCGCCAACTATCTACGTAAAAATCTTCAGCAAAGTCTTAGTCAAAAAGACTTTTGCTATGGTCTGTATTTACAGCCATATCGCGATCAGCTAAGTACGAATATTGAAGATTCAACAGATATTTGGTTTAGAAGCGAACGAGAGCGCGATGAATGGATCAGCTCCGTCGTTCCATCTCCTGGAAATCCACTGTGGAAGATCTATTCCGGAGAACGGGCTTCGTATTTGAAAAGAATCTATCAAAAAAGAGTATCACCTCCAGTCAAAGCTGGAACATTGCGAATCCTAAAAATTAATGACCAGGACATCGTGGGGAACTCGAAAGTGTGTGAGGACCTTAGCTTCAATCCTTGGAACGGAAATATTTCCTATCATAAGCCATTGGGCGTGATCAGCCGACTGAAAAGACGTGTGTACAATGCTTCTAGGAAAGCTCGACATTTGTTAAATGGCTTTAGCGATACAAGTTTCGAACGAGCAAGGTAGTGGAGCAAAGCCCCGCCTTTGTTTTCACAATACAAAGATAATAAATAAGAAACTGTTTTTCATTGGTATTTCGTAAAGACTCCTCGTATTTGCACCGATAGCTACGTCATGTGGAACTTTGTCGACGAAAAGAACAACTGGCTGCAATTGATCTTGGCATTATTGATGTCATGGACCTTGGCCGGCTGTATGATAACAGTCCAACTACTTGATGAAGGCTCGGAATCGGCCCCGTCCCTGGAGCCCTCACTCCCCACACCATCCCGTCTCAAGGCAACACAAGTCGTGGGGCAACCTGACTTTAATACCAATTTGCAGGCTCTTCACGGGTTCGGCATCGGAGACCCAACCTATTTAAGTCAGGTAGTCATCGGAAATAAGCTTGTAGTTGCAGACTCCCAAGGACATCGCATTCTAATATACAATCAAATTCCTTCATCCAATGGCGCACCTGCAGATCGAGTCATCGGACAGGTTGCACCTTCTTCGCTAATTGTTGCTTCGACAAGCGCCTACACACTCAATGAACCCCGCGGCCTGGCTACAGATGGAACAAAACTTGTTGTTGCCGACACCAAAAATCACCGGGTCCTTATTTACAATTCTTTACCAACTGACAACTTTGCAAAGGCCGACGTGGTTATCGGCCAAACAAACTTTACGACAAATACTTCAGCCTCGCCTCCAACAGCAAGTACGCTGTACCATCCGTCAGCGGTTGCTATACACGATGGAAAGCTATACATCTGCGACACCTCGAACCATAGAATCCTCGTCTTTAATACCATCCCGACGACAAACGGAGCCAGCGCATCTTTTGTCTTAGGCCAAACTTCTTTTACAACTAAAATTGCCAATTCCGCCGGAAGCCCGGACGCCAATCTTAATGCTCCAGAAGGAATATCCGCTAGCGACAACATAATCTATGTTTCTGATACGGGAAATCACCGCGTTTTAATCTGGCTAAACCCGATAACAGCAAATGCTCAAGCCGCCAACCATGTCCTGGGGCAACCAAATTTCAATGGCACTTCTCCCAACGCTGGCGGAGGCTCTACCCCATCGTCCTCGTCCGCCCGCTCCCCTAGACATTCATTCATACAAAACAACTCTCTTTTTCTAGCAGATCCAGGTAACAATCGAGTGCTAATTTGGAGCCCCCTTCCCATCACTAGCAATATCGCCGCAAACTACGTCATAGGACAAACAGCTATGACTTCTGCGGCCGCCAATCAAGGAAGCACGCCCACAAGCAGAACATTGAACCTTCCAAGGTCACTCTTTGCAACATCAACACATCTCTTCATTGGGGATGACTCCAACTTTAGATCGATGATGTATACTTTGCCTATTACAGCCCACAACGTGGCTGCGAATCATACGGTTGGGCAGCCTGACTTTACGTCAAACTTAAGCGCCAATACTGGCACTATACTGAATGGCAATAGCTTCTACTGGCCACGAGACAGCAAAGTTGTCGGGAACAAGCTATTTGTTGCCGACTACTTAAACAACCGAGTGCTCATCTACAACACAGTCCCCCTTAACCAAGAACAACCCAATATTGTAGTGGGGCAGGCATCCATGGCCACCAGAAGTGCTGCTAACCCGCCGTCTGCAATCAGCTTAAATAAGCCGAACAGCGTAGCCTCGGACGGCAATATTCTTGTTATTGCAGACTTCAATAACTCGCGAGTTCTAATCTACGATCCCATCCCAACAGTTGACGGCGCCGCCGCAAGTGTTGTTTTAGGTCAAGCTACGATGACAACAAGAAATTTGAACTTCGGGGGACCCTCCGCATCAAGCATTGGAAATCCGTATCATGTTGAACTGTGCGGTGGAAAGCTCATCATAACTGATTACTACAATCATCGCGTCATGATTTACAATTCAATCCCAAGCACAAATAATGCCCCCGCCGATGTAATCTTGGGGCAGCCCAATACTGCTTCTATAAGCAGTGGCATGTCCCCTGCCAGAATGAAAAATCCCTATGCCAGCTTATGCATCAACAACGGCGAAAAACTTGCGATTTCTGACGCCTTTAACCATCGTGTCCTGATATGGAACACATTCCCTTCGGTCACGGGGCAACCCGCCGACATCGTGCTGGGTCAAATTAACTTCTATAACAACGCGGCAAACAGTGACACAAATGGCATAGGTGGCGTCGTCTCCGCAAGATCCTTAAACATTCCACGGGGCCTTGCTATGACTTCGTCAGGGAAGTTTATCGTCCTTGATGGCGGCAATTCCCGAATCCTAGTCTACAATAAACTTCCAACTGAGAATCTTCAGGCAGCAGATCTGGTCATCGGACAGCCAGATTTTACCTCGAACACCCCAAATAAAAATGGCCTAGACAATGAAAGCATTGGAAAACCCATCCATCTTTCGACATCAGGGAATAATCTTTGGGTAACGGACGATCTTAACAATCGGATACTAAAGTTCGAGATCCCATCACAATAGCTCATGAAGAATGGAGCGACAGCTCCTCGATGCAAAGACGCCTTGCTTTAGAAGCTATGCCACTTTGGCCAAAAACACTTCAAATCGACTCATGTCGGCAGACTGCATAATACGTCTTTGAAATCTACGGATCACGGTCATTTGCTTCCAATTCAGGTATGAATTCCGAAATTCCAACAACTCCCTTAAATTAAGGGGGTGTAGCGAATATTCTCTAGAACTCGACTCTAATGAAATATATTGAGAACAAAACTCCTTAAATTCAGATTCAGACTCCTCAACAAATCGGACCAAAAGATCAATCTCTTGGGATCCTCGATTTAGGTCCATTTTCACACTATGGATACCCACGATATTACGAAACTTTGAAAGGACTTCATTGAATTCACTTGAAGCAATCGGTAAATCTTGGGATTTGCAGATAACGTGATGTTTCGGGGTAAAAACATAGTCGCCAAATATCAAATGAGCAAGTGTTCGATGAGTTCCTCCTGCGATGGTTGTCAAAATGCCTTCATTTGGAAAATATCGCAGGCCCCAGAACTCACTTTCCAATGCCTCCCTATTGTCTAGGGCAAGTATGCATGCAAAGGTACTAGCGTGCTTTACGCCTCCATAAAACAGTCGGCTGTCCTGCGTTTGACCAATTGAATTTTTAAAGTCGGAACTATTATAAATGAACCGAAAAGGTTCTTCTAAACTCAACGCCTGTCCAAAAAACTCAGCTTGCTCTGAATGACCACTCAAATAGTCCAATAAGTACGGTGAGACAATCTGTTCCCTTAAATTCTGCGACAACAACTTATCCTGCCTTATTCTTGTATCCTGCAGGCATAACCGTCGCAATGTCCCGGCAACCTTGTCTCTGTTAGAGCGCAACTTACCGGCGACCTGAAGAGAGCGCGCGAGTTCTCTGACAACACTTTGTCCACCAGAAAGATCTCTCGTAAATACTATCTGCCTTGACACTCTTGTCCCCCGCGCTTGTCCCCATTCAAAAACGAATTCAAGTCCGCAAAAACGACTTTTAAATTTTTAGCTTGTAGCGACAGCTCTTCAGAACTTTCTTGGACACTGATCGCCAAGGCCGCATTTTGCTGGGTCAGCTGATCAATGCTATTCATTGCCGAAGATATCTCTCTCGTTCCAGTAGTTTGTTCCCGTGAAGCATCTGAGATTGATTGGTTGATTTCTGTCGTCTGCTGAATAGAGGATATGATACCAGACAAGACATCACCACTCTCATCCGCCTCTTTGCGGCCCTTATTGGCTACTACTACTGTGTCTTGAATCAATACCGAAATCTCTTTAGCAGACGACGAGCTTTTTTGTGCTAAGGCCCGGACCGCATCTGCAACGACTGCAAATCCTTTTCCTTGATCGCCCGCACGCGCAGCCTCGACCGAAGCATTCAGCGCCAATAAGTTTGTTTGAAAGGCAATATCTTCTATCACCATCGTAATTTCAGAAACTTTTCCCGCTCTCTCCGCAACGATTCTCATCGAATCAATGAGCTGGGAAATCTTCGCCGATCCTTGCGAAGCAGATTCTGAATTTCTCAAAGACAGTTGGTAGGCCTTCTGCGCATTGACCGAATTTGCGTCGACCATTGAAGAAATTTCAGAAAGAGACGCCACTGTTTCCTCTAGCGCCGCAGCCCCACGAGAAGCCCCCTCAGACATTCGGCTTGAAGAGCTGTTCAATTGCCCACCGTTCGCGCTAATAACCTCCGAAGTCGAAAGCATCTTTGCACTGATGCCACGAAGCTGCTCAATCCAAGACCTTAAGACAAAGAAGCTGACAATGCCTATGCCTGCGCATATTAAGGCCCCAAGGCTCACCAACAGCCAGATCATATTCTTTACCGGAGCAAACACTTCGCTAGTTTCTTTTTCTGCAACCAGGACCCAGGTTTCATTAAAAACCTCTACTGGCGAAGAGAAAGAAATCACTTCTAAACCGAGAGGATTAGCTGCAGTCAAAACACCCTCTTTTCCACTGCGAGCAATTTCAATCGCCTTGCTGTCAAACTTCAAATCGTCTTGGATGGCCAGAGCGGCATCAATCTTCCTACCTTGGGATGGGCTATAGCTAGTTCGAAGAATCTGGTCAGATCCGAGAAGATACGAAACTCCGGTCTTTCCCGCTCCAAATTTCCATGAGGCACTTTCCTCTAACGCCTCGATGTTAATCTTGGATATAACGACCCCCAGCGTATCACCTTTCTTGACCCCATCTGCCAAGTGGTCGAACTCTGCTTTTTTTGCCTGGCAGAGAAATCCTACGACCTTCTTAAGCTCGGGGTTTACACCAAACCCGGAAAAAATCAGATCACTTTTTTTTGAATCACGAGCGGCACGGTAGCAAGACCCAATTTTTAGATCTTTAAAAGCGCCGTTGACCAAATTTTTCCCTAGAAACACAGATGAGGTTTTAGAATCTGCCAAAGAAAAAACTATTTGCGCATTTGTTGACACCAAAACTATATCATCAAAGCTAAAGTCCTGTGCCATACGTTTTGTTCTATCGAAGAACGTCCTATTTAAAATCTCGAAGGCCGGAGTATATGCCTGCACATCTTTACCGGGCACTAAAGCAGCCCCATAAAAGGCTCCCTCGTAGGCAATAAACATTCCTTCGATCAACCGGCTGTCTTGAACTTGCAGAGCATAATTGAGTAGTCTCTGAGAATGGCCAACAACATTTGCTTTGGCCTCCAGACCATGTGAAAGCAGCTGCTCTTGCACCTGCTTTTCAAGAGCACTTCTTGTCGCCATGGAACCCGTAACAATCAAAGCCGTAGAACCCAAACCGATCGCCGAAAAAATCAAAACCAGCAGCTTCTTTCGAAATCCCATCTTAGTAAATTCCCATTCTCAAGCCGTTCTTTGCACCAACTATTTCCAAACTCCAGAGCCAGCGATCCAATTCTTAGCACCGCCACATTTCTTTACAAATGAAATTTTATCCGTTGCTTTTTCCGCACCTGGCTTTGGCCATACATAGTCGACCCATCCGCCGTCTTTGCTAGCCTTTGCTGTTTTGTCGAACTCAACAAAAAGGGCCTTTCCATTTTCGTCTTTATTCTCTTTCAACGACGTTTTATTTAATTTTGGTTTAATTGGATGAATGACCATACTGACTTCCGAGTCTTGTACCCAAACATAGTTGCTGCCACAAAAGCGATACGCTTGAATCATCTCAAGAGCACCGTCGCCTTTGGTTTCAATCTCTTTACAAACTTTTTCGACCGCCGCTTTTGCTTGTTCTTTAGTACATGCCTCTTCAGCCTGAGCAGACAGGGCAAACATTGAAACAACAATCAAGATACTTTTATCCATTCCCATTTCAAGTACTCCTTATATTTTTGCGTACTACTTCGGGCTTTATCGGCGTAAACGCTGATATAAGCATTTCTTTGACCATGATCACTTACTACGCCGAAATCGAAAACAAGGACCGGACTATTCCAGCCCGCAAAGTGTTTCCATAGCAGTAATCCATCTTTGATTTATATACGCCCGGAAACACTTAAACAAACCTTAGTCCTGTGCCCTGAGATCACAAGGTTCGAAGGATAATAAGAAAAAGGCGCTGTCTCTTAAACAGCGCCTTTCAAACTCAATTACTTCAAGTGGCGTCTTCATTGAACTGCCAGAATTCTTGATATCCTGGCCATTTTTTACATTCAATGCTAGCGATTCCCGGTTACCGTTGTCTTTTTCGCGTTGGCAGCTTTGCCACAATTAGACTGACTTCTATCGGTATTCGAGGACTTAACAAACCCTGCAAGACAAACAGACGTCGCCGCGTCTGCAGCCATCACTTTAGAAAATTTTAAATAGCACTTTTTCGTTTCAAGCAAAATCGCCGAATCACGTCCCAACCTTTTACAATATGACTCGGCATTTTCAATGGAAATACAGTAGGGTTCGCGTGTAAGATCCTGATTGCAACTTAATTCACTTCCAAAACTAATCTGCGCACCAAACAGACTTAAGATCAAGAAAACATACTTCATAAGAACCTCCATTCAATTTTAGAATTCAAGATTGGCCCCGAAATCCGGTACTTCACCCCTATCGATCGAAGACTTCCACGCATCAACTATCCCCTTAGCGCGACGAGTTGTCCAAAAAAGAAGGCACGCATCAAGGTAACTCAATACCGCAGACTTTTCTCCCTTTTCCAGAAGCTCCTTAGCCAGGGTCATGTTAGGACCGAAGGAATGAAGCTGAGGAGATCCTGATGTTTTAGTTGCTAGAATAAGATACTCCTTGGCGGCCTTTAAATTCCCTTCATACAAGGCAACTCTACCAAGAACGAGATTGCCGTGATGAATAGCATTTCCATAGTTCCAATCTTTTTCATAGCCTTTAACCATTTCAAGAAGAGATTTTGAAAAGGACTTTGCCTCTTTCGTCACCGCCACCGTTAGCTCCAAAGAGGAATAGTCTCTGACAATGGTTGACAGAAGATAAAATTTCATATTTTTGTCGCTCATCTTCTTCAATGCGACTTTCTTTTCAGAAAGAGGCTTTTCAAAAACTGACAAATCGACAACGCTTGGACTGGTCGCATGAACGACCGAAGATGATAGTACAATTGCTATAAATAAAAGTTTCAAGATGTCCTCCAAAAGACCCCAGTATTTTCCCTATTTGCCCCTTCACCCCTCGGCTATGGAATCAAAGTTGGAGTGAGTACCTGATAACGGTTTTGAATCTTCTTCCAAATATTTGAATGTGGCCCCGTAATGCCATCTGGTCCACCGGACCCCGCGATACCACGAGCTTTCGGATCATACTTCCCACCAGGCAGGAACTGACGTAAATCTTGCGATCCGGGCTTCGCATTAGGCTGACCGGCGGGCCTTGAATACCCCTCAGAACCCGAGCCTCCCCCTGTGCTCCCTGTGGAAGAGCCGCCACCACCATAGAATCCGGCCGTAACAGCATGCCCACTGCCTTCATCGTCTTCGCCAGCCCCGGCACCGGCGGTTCCGCCACCACTGCCAAAGCCTGAAAGCCCCGCGCCCCCCCCTTGCTTGCCGTCGATAGCTTCGCCGGCACCGCCAGAGGCTAATTTTCCTTGCTGAATCGATGGCAATCCCGGTAAATCACCGCCAGGACCACCGGCGCCTTTCTCTGGTGCACGAGAACTCGGATTAGTACCGCCAACCAATGGCCCGCCACTTGCCGTCTTTTCATTCGAACAAATCGGATCCGAAGGACTCTTTGAACACACACAAACTTTAGAACCCGCCAGTTCAGGTTTGGTGCAGTCCACGGGCTCTTTCTTATCACATCCGGGTAAGCTTGGATTTGTCTTACACACCTCTGGCGCAGGATCACCCCGAGTTGAGTCAGCACACTTGGAGGCGGAAACCATTGTCCCATAGAAGTTATTGATGGCCTGATTCGCCTGCGCTGCCTTATCACCAAAAGCCGTGCAGCGCTCCGCTTGCGTTTCAGCTACAGACAATGAAATTGCATTGTGACTTAGCTGAACACAGTCAAGATTGTCCTTAACCCAACCGACAAGTGCGTCGCACGAGGCATGGCAAGATCCAATGGCACTTTGACACATCATGCGATAGGCGGCTACTGCGGCATTCGCTGATGCAGAAATTCCCGCCATCTTTTTACATGCCACATGAACACTTGATGCAGACTGCTGCCCGAACAGCAAAGTAAGCTCCGTGGCCGTATTTGCTACCTCATTCAAACCCGAATTGTTCTTTTCATCGCAGGTGTAAGCTGTATCTGCAATCTGAGTAACACACTCTTCATAAAGCTGAACGTACTGACCACACTTACCCCCGCCATCGGGAATCGCGCCAGGGTCCGCCTTACAGTAACAAGAAGAATCAGAACTTTTATCCGAAGCATAAATACTGGTCCCAGAGGGACAACGAAGCGATTGGCAGTCCGCCGCGTGGAGCTCCGAGGAAAATATCCATGCCATTAGTAGCATCAAAAATTTCATCTCTTCCCCCTAGATAAAGGATCGGCCGCCTCGGAACAGAACACAAACGTAAACTCACATTAGTGTTTCCGTGCCGCCTCTAGCCTCTGCGGAAACATCGGCAACAAGGGCACGTTAAGATCATGTCCGGCATGCCCGTACGATCATGATTCGAATTATATTTTTACATTTTATTTTAAAAATCTCCGAATAGACTAATTCAAGACTCGTTAAGGGGGATTCGAAAATGATCACAAGAAATCTATTGCTTGTAGCTACGCTTTGCAGTTCACAGCTTGTCAGTGCCGCTTCTAAAGAAGAAGGCCTTTCATCTTCTATAAAAGAAAGTGGAAGTACAATTGACAGCTACATCAACTTGGCAAGTAAAAGCCAGACAGATAAAGACAAATATTGCATTTATCTGACTTCTGCCATTCCTGCGCATAACAAATCTTTGGGCCGTTTTTCCGAAGAGTGTGGTTCGGTGGGCAATAAAATCAAATCCGCACAAGGCGACTTGAAAAAACATCAAGATGCCATCGTAAAGAGCAAGTCAGTCGTGGTTGCCAACCAACCCACAGCTGATATGACGGATGCACAAATCAAATCCCTGGTTCAAACAGATATCGACACTGCCAAGAAAAAGATAGACAGCCTGACGTCTTATGGAGCAAGTATCAAGAACAATATCCGCATTCAAAACGATATCTTCAAAAAAGCAGAGTCAGAAAAGAACTCAGAATTTCTTACATGCATAAATTCGGGAATTTGGGCGGGAACTAAACACCATATCCCTTTCAACCCTCGCTATACCTACGGCGAAAATAGAGAGGCTTATGTAGCAGAGATCAGCTCTGCCTGCAACAAACACCCTCGCATTACAAAATTCAAACCGACCTTGGATAGCAGCGGAGCAAAGCTCAAATCTTTAGCCAGCGAACAGGCAAAGGTCGATAGTGCAATTGCCTCACTCATCCCAATTGCAGGGGCCAACAAGGCTGCCGCCGAAGAAGTGATCAAAAAGAAAAGGGACAATGCTCGAACCATTATTGCCGGCGAAAATGCAAAAATTAAGAAAGCCAACGACGACGTTGCAACGACTTCCGCACAAATCAAAGGTCTGCAAAAGAATCTAGCAGACTTAAATGGCGGGGTCGATCTTTGCAAAAAAACGGGAGCAAAAACCTTACCTACTATTTGTAAATAGCAAGGTTTAATATGGGAAATAATCAAATCCTAGGAGCGATATTTCTATCGCTCCTAGCCTTCTTCATCGGCCGAGCGACTAATGACACAGCCACTGTCAAAACGTCAGAATCCATCTATGCAGGCGAGACGGAAATAGATCGCACAGAATATACTCAGAAGGAGCAAAAATTTGATCGGTCGAATGATAAAAAGCTAAATGCCACGGAAGAGGCACTTTTACAAATGGTCACCAATACCCCGAAAGAACAGGATTACAAATTCGGGGAAATTCCAGATACTGTTTGGGCAACAGAATCCGCAAGAATCTATTCGGATCTGGAGCTTGATAAACCCTATGAGTATCCGGAATACGATTCCGAAACCGCCGCTCTTTTAATCGAGCCCAACTTCTAGAAACATCTTCTTCGAGGACAAAATCATGAAAAGTAACCGACGGATCATACTCATAAACAAAAAGTTTCAAATCAAATTCTTTATTTGGTTCTTCATCGGGATGTCGATACTGAATCTAATTCTTTACGTGTCTAATCTATATCTTTTTGATTCTTTTAAGCTGATGGGGTCAAATGTGGGTTTAGAAAACAATCATCCCTACTTCCTTTTCGTAAAAGAACAAAAGGAGCTGATGAACAACGTCTTTCTATCAGCGTATATTATAGAAACGGTGGTCCTTATGATCTTTTCTTATATATTTTCTCATAGAATAGCAGGGCCCATCCATAGAATGAAAATGTGGCTGGAACGTATTTCCAAAGGGGAAGACGCCGGCGATCTGTCTTTCAGAAAAGACGACTTTTTTTCTGAGCTACCTGAACTTGCCAATAAGGCCGTGACAAGACTAAAGCAAAGCGACCAACAATAGGTGTGGGCCAAAGAAGAACAAAGCGCGGAAAGCCTCCGCGCATCAAATATAACAGCTATTGAACGTCCGGACTGACTGTAAATACTTCGCCGTAGCGCTCATTTACTCTATCGAAAGAACCAGGGCCAAAGTCACCACAGTGTATCGTAAATGGCACTTTTTCATCTGTTGATTCAAACGCAAATTCATACGTATGATACATCGGCTTTGCTCGAACACGGACTCCGTCTGGAATTTCAACATTCTCGGAACCTTTAGCATAAATGCCACAAGATCCTTCGCTGCTCCTACCTTCATCTAAGTTAGGAAAGGTCAAAGGATATTGGCGATGCTTCTCATGCAACAATACAATAGGAATCTTAAAGTGAATGGTCACCTGTGGTCGTTTATCATTCCAAGGATCGTCGTAACGCGAACCCGCGACTGCCCGTTTTCCGTCGCCATGTGTACAACCCGACATCACCAACAAACATAAAAACGAAAGAATTCCGAACCTCATTGAACCCCCTACATTCTTTTTATTTTGGGCCCGCCAACTTTATCCTTAAAGTCCTGCCAAAACATTGTGTTTCCGCCGCAGACTCCTTCTCTGCAAGAAACAGCCCGAACCTTCGTTCTAAGAACCGGTCTCGTGCAATCAGAGGGTTACCCCGATAGAGGGCCCTATGATACAGTTCATTTCCTTCCTGCTAGGTACACTTTTATTTTGCGCAACCTTGTGGGCACAACCTGATTGCAAGAACGCTGTTCGTGACATCTCGACAACCGCAGACCACATTAAGACCGTCTTTAAGACGACGGACGTCGCCCGTGAGGTCGAGTACATTCAGGAAACGGTCCGAACATGCAATGTCAATATCGCGAAGTTCGGCTGGGGCCGCGGTATCTTTGATTATTGGAAAACCACCGGCTATAACGGACAACTGACGACACTTCAAAATAAAATCGAGCACGAATCGATGTACAAAGATGTAGAAGCTGAGCTCAATGAATACAAAAAGTATGCGACGATACTAGGGCTAGACCCCAGTAAGACAAATTCATACTACGACACATACCGACAACAAGGAAGACAGTCCCGCGACCGCGAAGAAAACACCTGTCAGGCAGTTGACCTACGCAATGATACTTTAGGACCAGTAAGGGACCAAGATGGCATTGGGTGGTGCTACGCCTTTGCAGCCGCCGACCTCCTGACATACCGTCTTGGCAAAAAAGTTTCCGCCGTTGATTTGGCCCTTAATTACAACGACAAATGGGACAACAATCTTCTAAAACAAGTCGGCTGGGCAGAACACGAATTTGAGGGCGCAGCATCTAGAAATAGCCAAGAAGTAACTATTGAAAAAACCGCACAAAAAGGCGGCGCCTGCCTTGAAGAAAACCTTCGCAGCGAAGATAATGGCCCGGCATCGCTCATGGAAAACCTAATCCAACTTGATAAACTAAAAAGGGACACAGCAGAATTAACCCCCATCCGTTGCCCTTCCGCCCAAAAGATCTTCCCAACGATCAACACCAAAGAGCTTATGGATATCGCGAAAGAAAGCAGCCGAGCCAGCTTTATTGCTTCTTTAAGCAATAAAGCCTGTGAACCAAGAATCAGCTTAAAAGGCATTGAAGTCGAACGTAAAGGCAGTCATTTATTGGGCGACGCCTTAAAGAACGATAAATCAGAGATGTTTGCCGCCTTAGATGAACAGCTGAATAGAAAGAATATCGTAGCTATCTCGTACTACGCCAGCATTCTATACAATGCAAACGCCCCTGTTACCGGAGGCCATGCCAGCAGCATCGTAGGTCGCAAGTACAATAGAAAAAGTGGTGAATGTGAATACCTTATCAGAAACTCTTGGGGGCGCGGCTGCAACAGCTACGATACAAGATACAAATGTGAGGAAGGCAACATCTGGATTCCGAAATCAATTGTTTCGAAAGGACTAAGAAATGTCAGCTATATTAAATAGCCTCTTCTTTCTTTTTCTGAGCGTATCTTCAGCCAAGGATTTAACATGCCAATCGGGAATCATTTCTAAAAATGAATTTGGAAACACGATAAAAGAGTCTTCAAAATACTGCTACAATAAAGAAAAAACCGTCTTTTTATCTGAAAATTGTAAGCATAAAAAATGTATGGCGTTCCATTCGAAGAATAAATTCGCCTTTGAACAATTTTTATCTGACACCGGTAAGCCTTCTTTTAAGCTTTGCCGCAAGTTGGGTGGGAAACCCGAACTTCTTGATTTCCAAGCGGCCACCAAGACTTACAAACTTGATCGATGTCTTTTCAAAGACGCCAGCTTTGTCGATACCGACACCCTGCTAGCGCACTATATTCAAAGATAGCCAGACATGCTGGACGAGAAGGTACAACAAACCCACAACTCTATGTCTTCTATGTCCGTAGATTGTTTTTGCAACGAATAGCGATTAGACAACTTTTATATTTCTTTTGGAGCCACAAGAAGTTACGTCACTTTTCAGAAAACTTCTGTCAAAATTTTTATAGCCAAAAGAAAAGTAGTCACTCCAAGGACCGGTCCGCGCCTTGCAACAAAACTAAATTACCTGGGGGAAATATGCCATTGAGAACAATTGCAGCGATATTGATTCACTCTTTTGCGCTGACATTTTCATCCGTGTCCCATGGTTTCTCTGTGAAGGCCAAGGTAAAGCTTTCTGACTTCTCTTTCCAAGCCCCAATGACCGCTGCTCTCTACTATACAGACCTATCCGAACGTGATTCTCGGTATTCTTCTTTCGCATCGACACTGCTTACTCTAGGATTCTAATCGGAAGGAATCATACATGAACAGATTGTCAGCCCTTTTATTCTTATTTACGTTGTGCCTGTCACTGGTTGGATGCATTGAAGTAAAAGTTTCTTACGAAGAACCTCGTAATGAGCTGCAAGACTTCTGCCGGGAAAATGATCTTCCGAAATATACTTACTACACCGGACGAGTTCCGCAAACCATGTCTCTTCCCCCCACTTCTGATCCGAAATCCATTTGTGTCAGCGACGCGTTTGTCTCCACAGGTACAATCGGCAAATATCCAGATCTCAACTCCGCCGTCGTTCAAAAATGCAATCGTGGGGGATGTACCGATGTATCTATTGAATCGGTTATAGCCCAGACGCCAAAATGCAGAGGCTGCGCTACCCCCACACCCTTTAACCTACTAAGTGATAGTGCAAAGGCATCGTCGATCGCACAACACAAGGCCAGAGTCACAAAATATATTGAAAGAAAGTTAAGCCCTAAAAACGACAGCGCCCTGATCTTGTTAGTTGAATCAGGAGACATCGATGGCGCAGCCGAAATTCAACGAGCGATGAGCCAAGTCTTCCCAGGAGAGTTGCACCCCTATGCAAGACGTTTACAAAATAATCTGGTAGCGGCTTTTATCAAACGGCTCATTATAGACCACGGTGAAAAGTACGGACGTATTTATCTAGTGCAAGGTGACCACGACCTAAACAATCAATTCATCGGCTCGATAAAGCGAGTATCCTCTCTTCATGCCGCAGTTGATATCTTGATGGTCGTTCATGGCTACAAAGGCGGAATATTCGTCAATCGGTCACTTTCAAGTGTTCTTAGCGGCGAACACTTCTTAAACGAAGTTTCGAAAACCATGACGGCCGCACAAAGGTCCAAAGTCAGAACAATCTTCAATGCCGCCTGCTATGGCCTTATTCCCGCAAACCAAAAGAGCATTTCAATGTCAACCGCCTTGGTTCGGGCTTTTCCCAATGCGATCACGTACGGAGGCACATCAATAAACTGGTCCCCCATGCACAGGGATGGAACTATTTTCGAAAATTACTATCGAGGGAAAACTCTTTCTGAATCGGTCCTTTTAGGAAACCATACAGTCAACTATCAGCCCACTCCAGCCGGAACATTTGTAGCGCGGTCACGAGTGTCAATACCCGCATTGACAGCGCGCGGTTGCGCAAAAGTCCTATTTCAGAATAAATGTGAAACTAAAAAGCTGACATTGGGCGGCTTTCAACTGTCGTCGTATGCCCGCGATGGCATCAATGCCGCAGTCGTTTCCGGCACCGGCGGCAACAAATATATCACAATCCTCTCAAGGATCACAAAATGAAGAAATTCATCCTTCTTTTTTCAGGCCTCGCTATCTCAATGGGGTTGATCTACTTTCTGAAAGATTCAGATCACACCGACAACATGCCAACTGCGAAACCTATTTCACTTCCGCGTACTACACGCCTTAAATTCGAATCGGTTGTAGCTGCGGTCACTCCAGCATCACAACCAACACAACAGAGCAATCGTGCCGATGAGATTGAAGAATCCAAAAAAAGTACAATGACAAGACTTATAGCTGAACACTACTTACGCATGGATAACCTTGCAAGACATCTCGAACAAGCCGCTCGCAGCAAATATTCTAACTGGGGCGAACAGGACGTTCGGTCTGCCATAGAAAATTTCGAAAAGACAGAACACCCAAGCTACCAAGAACTCAATGTTCATTATCGTCACCTCATTGAGGCTCTGGAATATAGCCAAATCAGGCCTTCAAAAAAAGGAGCCTATGCGGAAAAGCTCGGCGCCATTTATAGCGTATTATACGACGAGACCGTCGATGCCGCGCCTCTTTACTATCAAGTAAGAACAGAAGATTACGGCGACCATATGAAGATCTGGCTTGAGCTTTAAGTCGGGATCGATGTGTTTCCCTTAGATACTGAGACTACGATAGAAACAGTTTCCCGTCTTAATATCTTTCGGTCGTTTGGACTTTTCCTAAAATGTCCGAAATGAAACATTGTGAAACACGATAGCCTTGCAACCATTCTAACAATACTACTGACTGTGCTTACGGGCTGTACCAAGGCCAACGTTAGTAAGGACAGCAAGACTGATTCGGCAAATCTAAATCTTCCGTCTTGCACAAACAACGATTTAAACCACACAGAATGCCTTACCACAGGTTCATCTTATGTTACCGAAACACTTGGTACAGATTTGACTGGAACTACAGCGACAGTACCTGTGCCCATGGGATTTTACGATGGAAACAGCCAATTCACTGGTATAGCACCTGATCTTCAGTCTTCAAACATTAAGAACGGTGTAACCCTCTTCGGTGTATCTGGCACCTTTGATGCCGCATTTTCAGCTTGCGGAGACAATCTTTTAAATGCGACAGCCTGTACAACTGCTTTAAATCGGTACGTGTACAACTCCGAATTTGGTGGCCGCTCTTCGACATGCACGCCGGGGCAAAACACTTTGGCCTGCTGGACTAATAGTCTGAATCAATACGTTACAGCGACAAGTGGAAATAACATCAATGCTGTCGCTGGAGCAATTTCCAGCACCATTCCCGATGGCTACTATGACGGAAAAGTCTGCACCATGAGCGACGCAGATCTCGTCTCAAGCAATATTCGAAGTGGCGTCAGTATTTTTGGAACTACGGGCAACTATGCTGGAGACTTTCAAGCAACGATTGCTTCCGGCGCGCATAGAAGTCCCGGTACGGTGGTTCAACCCAATCTTGAATCGCCAGGCACATCGGCACAAATAAGTCATAAAAGCGAAATGACAACTTATGTGAATTCCGACCTTCCGTCGTCTGCCGGATTAGCCTATCGTGAAGTTCCGAATGTCCACTTAGATGACAACGGTGCAGATGGTGTAAATTGCAAAATGGCGAATCGGCCCAGCATAAACTGCGGCACATCCCAGAACTCCATAGCACTAAGAATTGCAGACTGCGCAGCAAAAAACCCCACCGAGTCTTTATGGGATGGCGCTGTCCAGTGCAATGGCGGACAAGGAACCTGGAAGCTCGTTACCAGGGCTGGCCCCAGCCAGGAAGTATGGCAAGACGAAAGAACCCAACTTATCTGGGGATCCCCACTGACACCTTCGAGTTGGTGTACGGCCTCTGGAAACCGTCAAGAGGCTCCATTCTATCGATCTCTTAGTTATAATGGAACATCGACCGTACCGATTATCGGAAATGGCACCATTAGCGCAATGAGCGGTGGTGAATCATCTCAGAATGAATGGGTCACAGTGGCCTTTTCAGACTCAACCCATTTTTCAGTCACTAGCGACGCTGGGGGGACGGGCTGCCAAGCCGGAGCCATCACCAGCGGTACCTTAACCGCAGTCCCCGGATCATCGACGACATGGGGACGGAGTGGTTATTGTAGCTTTACCATCACACAAGGCTCTACGCCATTTGCCTCAGGTGACACGATGATGCTAAGAAGTACTGAGGCTACAACCGCATCCTGCCTGCCTGGTTCAATCTCTGGCCTACAACCCAGCTCACCATTAAGCCTTTGTGCTGAAGCAACAGGACTGTCTGGGGTCGCTGGCGAGGATTGGTCTATGGGCACTTATTTGCCTGAAAAAGGCCGAATGGGCAAAAACTCTGTCCCGTCTATATTTTGGCGTCTGCCAACGCTGAATGACTATCGTTTAGCAGCCAACAATGGCGCCAATTTCGTGTTACCGTCCATCTCATATTATGAGATGACCTCAACGGTCACCTCAAATATCTTATTCCCTGCCGCGAGCCAACGATACGACCGAAGTGGATACTGGACATTCACCCTTCCTAACTCAACTGCGAGTCCCCAACTGAATCACACCAATTTTAGTATTTTCGCGCGATGTGTGGGCAGATAGAGTGCCTACCTACCCACGCATCGAACTCCGCCAGTAAGGCTCCTACGCTTCCCATAGCCCAAGCCGCTCACCGAATCAAACAATAGAGAACTACGACGATTTAAACCGCCAGCGTCGACTGTTGCTGTCCACTCCAGATGGGTATTATTCCCCCCCGGCGATCCATCTCGAGTCGGACGCTCCCCACCTGGGAGTCCCATATCAGGCATTACGAATCTGACCCCATCCACTTCAGCAAGCTGATAATCCGCCAATGTTGGCAAACGCCAGTGAATACTCAAAGCCGTAGACTTTCCCATATATCCTTTAGAGTCCAGATAAACTCCAGTCCCCCAATTTTCTCCGGGAACTGCGCTAAGCCCAGCGCCCTCATAACAAACACTGTATTTCGCTGCAGGTTGGTTCGCACTTCCTGGAAAACATGTGTCTGTCGACGAAGCACTCGAAATTATAAAAGTATCTCCAGCCGTAAAATTAGTACTGCCTTGCCGCAGAGTAAAACTGCAATAGTTCGTACGCGACCAAGTCGATGTCGATCCTGCCACCCCAGTCAGCCCACCGGCAGCCGATCCGGCCTGACAGCCACTGGCGCCACTGCTCCCTGTCACCGTATAAGTCGTGGCACTTGTAAATGTAACTGTAATCGTCTCTTGTTGCGAAGAACTTCCCCCGCCGAATGAACCTATCGCGCCATTTCCTTCCATCGGTGTCCCGGAAGCACCGTGATAGGATTCTGCAAAATAAACTGGGGCATGCTGGGTATTACCAGATGACATACACCAGGTACTACCGGTACTAGACACTATCGAACTCCAGACCAAACCCGTTCGTTGATCTTGCCACACTTCTTTATTGGCCCCTGCCCGAGTTACGAGCCTCCATAAACCTTGGCCACCATTACACTGAGTCGCACCATCCCAACTGGCTGTAGCGGCATTTTTTGAAGCACAATCCGCAATTCTCAACGCGATGGTCGCCTGTGAAGTGCCACAAGTCGTGCTTGGCCGTGGCGCATAGTTACAACTTAAACCGTCAGAACCGTCATCATCCTTTAAAACATCTGGGATAGCCCGGTACTCAAAACCACCCCCACTTGGCAGCTCTGCTCCTGCATAGGTGCTAACTTCAGATTCCATTGTAATTTGGTTGCTGCTGACGTCGCGATGAGCCTGGGATGCTATACCTGCACCGAATGACCCCACATAGCTTCCATTCACGCCGAATATCTGCACCCCTTGCCGTACGTTCCCTGCCGTTAAATTCAAGTCCGCGATACTGCAAGTTTTTGCCTCATAGTACCCATTAGGCAATGAAACAACCAAGGCCCCATTGCTGCCAACGACGTCAGCTCCCGCTGTAGAAGTTACGAACTGATTGGCACCGGCCCAACAAGCCACTGCATTTGCCCCACTACTGCAAGCCACAGACCGACCGCCAAAGGCACCGTCATAGACATAGCGCGCACCCCCTGTTGAACACTTCACCGCATTCAAAGCGTCATCGGAACACGAGGGATAGCGATCCTCAAGACTGCCAACTATCCCCAATATTGAAATGTCTTTCTTAATATTTTGCGAATCCAGGTTAGAATCGCTTATGGCGACGGAAGAGCTTCCATCATAATACCCCTGAGGAATAGGCACACTAAGCTGACCATTCGGCCCCAACACATTGCTGCCCAAGGACGACGCCACATATTTTTCTGCACCCACACGACATCGATCTGAGTTCAACAGATCTTCCTGACATTCGCTCCCGGATGCGGATCCTTGCTCACTCTGAAAAAGGTCCATTTTAAAGCCGCAGGCTGAAAAGAAAAGGGGAACCAAGATCGCAATACGCTTCATACAATGCATCCCTATTTTGACACTAAACATACTTTAAGGATGTACTATCGCCGCCTGCCTTTATATGCCAGGCGGACCTTTAAGAAGGAACCTAATGACAAATCTGTTTCCGAACGGCGGCCTAGGTCCCCGGAAAAACAGGACCTAGGCTCTTGTCCCCTAGAAAACCCTAGTCGGATTCAAAATACAAACTGCATGGGCTTTGGTGGAATCACCGTTTCGTTTTTGATGATATTGCTCAGCAGATAAAGGCGGTCGCTACACTGTGAGGGAAGAGCTAGAAATTCAACAAGTCTTCATTCGTCCCAATGCACCGTCCGCCTATCAAAAATCATGGAATATTTTAAACAACTACTCTTACCTGTACAACTATCACCGGCAGCATACGGGATCAGCTACTTGCGTCCTGCCGACATGCTCTTCGGTCGCGGCGCCAGCGGACGGTCTAGCCCTTAAACCGGTCATAGCCTGCATCCGTAATCAACTTGCTTCGAGTCGCTTCCGTGTTTAGTCTCATCATATGAGATTAATTTTTTTTCTGATGTGCGCATTCTCCACTTACTCAGCCAGTGCAAAATCGTCATTTACCGATAAAGATCTAAGCAGCTACCTGAAACATCATTCCAAGGGCGTGATTTTCGTCTTATCACCGCATATGTATCTTTCATTGAAAGCCCTGCCCGAATATAAATCAGCCGCCACCAAAGCAAAAGTCGCTTTTCTACCTCTCTTAGATCCTGTGACGAATACTAAAGAAAATATGTTGAAGGTGGATCTTCACAAAATCGAGATATTGAACTCTGAGATCTTAATCAAAAAAAATGCGCTTCTGCATTTTCCATCTTATATTTTCTTTAAAAATGGTCAACTTCAAGGAAGCTTTAACCCCGGCTATGACAGTCCAGAAAAGTTCCAACATCGTTTAAAGGAATATTTCAAATGAGGCTATTAATTATTGCGCTGCTTTTAATCATGGCCGCTTCTGCATTTGCGGAAGACTCTTGCCGTAATCAGGTTAAGGGACTTGTGCGTGAAGTTCCTCTTGAGGTTAAGCCGACCTATTTCATACGAGTAGATACAACACAAAAGAAAATTTATATGAGCGGGGATTGCACTCTTTCATTAGAAACCGGCAAGTGTCTGACGAAAGGCCGCACTTGGGAACCTTACCCTATTGTTGGTGCAAATCTCGTGACGATTCCTCACTGTGGAAATGACAGATCGATGTGTTTCTATAAGTCCTCTGACTATGTAAACCAAAATGACAGCAAACCTTCTTATATCGATTCTGAAATGTCTGGCTATTATCAATCTTTGGGATTTATTGAAAAACTGAAAGATGCCAAGAAATCAAAGGTGCGAGTTATCACCTACTACGGATTTATGAGAGATTACGAAATCTCTGGCGAGGCCGTGAAGCCAGCCTCGCCAGTCAAAAAGTTTTGTGAAAATATCGATCTAAAACTTCCTATGCTTTCGAAAGATGGAACTAAGATTGCAGGTTGGAATGTAAAGTCTGAAAGCAGCGTGATTTATAACCTTGCTAACGATGGAACATGCACGAAAAATTATGAACTTAATATGATGGCCGGAAAAATGGATTTTAGTTATGACGGAAAATATACGGCCTTTCACGCAAATAGTACACAGAAAGGCACAGGAGCAAACGTTCTATCTATTCAACAATCTATTTTTATCTTGGACTTAAAAACTAAGTCCTTAAATAAGATTTCGTTCGGAAGTGACATGGTCTATTATCCTCACTTCGGATCCGATGGGCACATTTACGCGTTAAAATTTAATAAGGATGCTGATAGCTATTCCTTATTGGAAATTGATCCCGAGAAGGCTCTTCATCAATCAGGAACGGAAGCGGGTACTTGCATTGACTGCTCAGCAGCGGATCAAGTGCGTTTATTAAATCTTAAATGCATTCAGTAAATCCGCCTAGGTCCACGGAAAACAGGACCTAGGCTCTTGTCCCCTAGAAAACCCTAGTCGGATTCAAAATACAAACTGCATGGGCCTTGGTGGAATCGCCTTTACGCTTAGAAGTTTCGAACGATAAAAGTTTGCCGTCATCAATCCGGACTACCATTTGGTAATAGATCTTTTTATCAAAAAACTGATCATCAGTTGGGTTCCGCGAAATATACCAGTCGCACCCACGGCGGTTCTCCCATAAATCTGTAAGTCTTGCCTCTTGGGTTTCTCACAAGAGTTCGATTCATCGAGGGCACCTGGGTTAGATGGCAAGGTATCTTAAACTGGAAGTATTTGTAATTGTCTGATTAAGCGTATACCCGAAAGAAAAGGAATCATTGCGACTCCCTTTTTTGATTTTCTTGCATATACGTTCCGTTCTTTCCAAACGATCAACTTTGGGTTTCAATAAAGAGCCCCGAAGTTTCTGGAACAATTGCCATGTTAAGCTGGAGTTCATACAAAGAATGCAAATCTGAAATCTCGCAACTAAAGGCAGAAGTTAAGGTTACATATTAGCTCTGCTCGCTTCAAAAAGACAGCCCCAAAGCACAGACCTCTGATCTTTGGGGACACTTAACAGAGTTTCTGGGTATTGCAAGACATTCCACTCAGAAACCCTGATTCTAAAAAGTCCAAATATATGTATGGGTGTTATCGTTGACTATTGAGGTCTACTGTACAATCGTTTTTAAGACCGATCGTCAACAGCTCTCCCAAGCCCAAAAGACCATCGCCATCTTCCTTAACTTTAAATTGCAAAATACCGTTGCCCAAGTTCGAGACTGAAAGCTTCTTCATCACGTAGAGCTGAGAAAAAGAGACTTTTGCCAACAAGTTTTCACTATCGACTCTGCACTGCCCCACATTAAAGTCCACCTTTTTATCTGGAAGAGATAGCCTAGTACCGGTTGCGCCAGAAATAGTACTGTCGTGATAATTCTCAATATTAAACGATACAATGCCTGAAGCGCTTTTGACTGAAACATAGATCTCTTCATGGGCTTCCACGCCTCCCCAAGTGCCTGAAGTCCTCTGTGTGACACTCACCTGGCAAGCTTCACCATTAGATGTTGTTCCTACTAGAACTCCTTCAGAGCTTGCTACTGGCGTAGCCACCTCGAGCAAACGATCGCTAAAATCCTTAACCTTGCCAAAGCACTCATTCACCTTAGCTGGTGATGATGCCATACTCATCTGAGACAAAAAGACCGACGCAACTAGAATGATTTTTTTCATTGTATTTCTCCTTGGTTTTTATTCAACTCGGTTATTCCGCTGTTGTTATGAACTAACATAGCTCAAAGTGTGCCGGCAAAACGCCACCTTAAAATGAATTAATCGTAGGACCACGAAGCCTTTACTTGCCAGGAGTGACACAAAAGGGACAAAACTTTTACTTTTTGTTTTGTTTGTTTTGTTTTGTTTTAACAGGGGGTTACATGAAAATGAAAGCTTTTGTCTACTACTACTAAGTCATGCCAGACACGAACATCCTTATAGAATTTGCCCAAGGCTAGGGCGTGGAATCCAATTCAAGCCCGGGAGCGTGCTCGACCGCTCCCGAACTCTTCTACTACCAACGCAGGCTGACCCAAATATTTCCTTGCCACCTGCCCTTGACGTTTTCACTTTGCAATTCTGGAGTAAAGGCATCTTCATGCAAAGGGTACGCTCTGTATCCTTTCGCATAGCTGACTTCGACACCAGATTGGACCAGTTTTGCGAAGTCCCTCTTAATTCCTAAACGAAACTCCTGCGACGCGGGAAGATCATAAAATGGGTCGTTAGACTGATTCTTAACCATCTTGGCCAAATCGTATTTCACATATACTTGACCTAGATGACCCACTGGAACGCTGGCTTCAATGGAATTTTTGACGGCCGTCGCAGACATGTTTTCTACGCCCTCGAATAGGAAAAGCTCGCCGCGAACAACTAGATATACTTTTCCAGCCTGTTTATCGAATACGACAGAGACCTTATCTGCCTCTGTAGCCCATTTGGTCTGAGTAGATCCGTAACCATCCTTGACTCGTCGTACAGTTCTTTCATAGTCAACTGTAAACCCCGAAGTTAAAACTTGTTCGATCCCAAACTTTGCAACTATATCTGCACGGCTTCCTCTTTTCATGCCGATCAGACTGGTATCAAGATTTGTGCGCTCAAGCTCAACTCGTCCGGTCGTATTATTAATGCGCGCGGTTCCTTTAAACTTTAATTGATGAAATAGAACCGTTCTTCTTTTCTCATCCCAATTTGCGATAGAATCCAAAGCCGGTGATCCCACCTGACCGATGCCACCATAGCCATTGATGAACAGTCCGACTTCATCAACAACGGATTTGACAACAAAGTTCCCTCCGACCTGGCCAGATACGCCGACAGCAGAGAATCTGTAATTGCCTTCGTTTGCATTAAATTGCTGATGTAAAGCAAAAGCTCGGACATATGAACCTTGAAGTTCTGCTACCGTTTGAATTTGTACGGACTTTTCTTGAGGTCCCACTTGCATCCTCAATACTGACCCCTTGACATCCTTATATGCCAAGGCGCTCAGTCCATTTTTGATCCAGGCCGCCGTTTTCGGTAAATAGTAGTGATAGTTGCCACTGACTCCCTGTGAATAAACGACTCCGCTCAAAGGTCCGAGAATTCGACTGCTTACCTCCAGCATTCCTTGCTGCGTCTTCTGGCCTGTCGCAATGATCTGAGAATAATTTTGGATGTAATAAAGGCCCGTTGCCGGGTCTTTGAAATGATAGACAAAATGGCCGCCGGAATCCTTGCCAGCTTTATCTTTCTGCCACAATCCAGTATGCATACCAATGTCCTTGAAGCCCAGTGCTTGCGCTTGACCGGCTAAGAACTGGTGGATATCGCCACATATTCCGCCTTGGGTACCACTTTCAAGAGCATTACTAAAGAGCTCTTCCGGGCCACCTCTATTCTTTACTGATTCTGAATAGAATTGGGACATATATGACCCCGAAAGGGACAAAAACAACAGCTTCTGGTCACGGCTCAGGACCAATGATTCGCGCTTTAATAGCTGTAAGCTTTCGGCATAAGAAGTCGCCTTAGAATACCTCGCACTATCCATACCCAAAGCTGCCTGAAATAGATTTAGCGCTTGAGCATATTGTTCTTTTTGGCTGCCAAATTTATCCGGAATGCTATAAGCAGATATATCCAAATTCTGCCCATTTGCTTTTGTGCTGTAATAGAAGTAGGCATCAAAATTTTGAACTCTTTCTTCAGAAACAACATTCCTTGTCTCTTGGGTGCGGGCATACCTTTCATCATATTCTTTATCCATTCGCTCTTCATATGACGACTCCTCCTGCGCCATAGCGAAAGGGGTCATAGTGACGAATGCCAAAGCTAACAGTATTTCTGACTTTTTCATAAGCACCTCACAGCATCATCAATGCTATTTGTGTGCCATTAAAAAAGTATTCTCATATTTTACCTATGAAAAAAATTTGCACAAAGAAAGGTCAGACATGCCAGACATGCACATAGGAGAAGAGCACCCAGCAGGGCTGGGACGTACCGATAACCTTTAAACAGTTCCACATGCATCGGCAACCCCAACAGACGAGCTACATCAATTGCACTTTGAAATTCGTCACCTATGAAGCCAAACGGAGTTCTTCTAAAAATCAGCTGCCCATTCGTATCATAGATCTTAATCAAAATGGGAACGAGTCCTTTTGTATACCGTCTTTTCAAAGTAACTATCTGTATCCTCGCCCCAGAATACCAAACCCCGTTGATAGAAACCCCACCAGCATCGAAGTGCAGTTGATCTCCTTTACGTGTCACAAATACTGCTTTGCTTTGAGTCATTTCTACCTCATACAAATATCGTATGACGATTCACGGCCCATAGACACGTTTTGTGAACCCCAGTGGAGCAAAAATCTGTTTCTCGATCTGCACTGCCTACCCGCCAAAACAATATCTACTTTCAACCCGTTCCATTCATGGAAGATTACAGGAATCCTCATTTAGTCTTTTGCCCCTGATGTCGATCTAAATGACGTCAATCGTTACCGCACGAAATGAGAGGATACAAAATGAAACACTTCTTAAATAGTCGCGGAAATTCTTTGATCCAAGTCTTGGTCTCGATAGGCCTAACGGCCCTTCTGGCCGCAACGGTTGCTAGCGTTCTTAGTCATCAATCCAAAGAGGCTCGTGCCCTCAACGAGCAGCTCGCCGCCGCGGACCTTCAAAAGCTTCTAATATCTACTTTGGCGGATGGATCGGTTTGCAAATACGTCTTGAACAACCCAAATCCTCAGACCTTCAATAGCACTATTGCCTCAAAAATCAATCCACAGAACATGACTGTTTCCAAGCTTTACACGAACACGGCTGGGACAACCACGACAGCTGAAGTCGGCAAGCAAGCTTCTGGATATTCGAACACTTTATTCGTGAAGAACATCCGCCTTCAGATCGATTCAGGACACGACTCAAACTGGAGCGGACAGTGGCTTGTCGAGTTTGACGAAACCAAAACCGTACGCCCTCTAAAGCCTCTTTCAATTTCCACAACAATCCTGGCCGATATAAGCAGTCCCTCTGCTGCAAAAATATTGAACTGTATGCCGACTGCGGTAGGCACCATGCAAGAAGGTATCGTCAATATCCCGATCTTTTGCCATGCGGGTAACAATTCAGAAAACACTTGCACGATAAATATCGAAGAAGACCCGCAAGTCATCGCCTTGGGCTTGAAAGCCCCCGATCTAAAGCTAATAGGTTTCAGCATCACGCAACATGGTTTTGACGGGTGTGGAAGTAAGACTATAAACACTTGCACATGTGTTTTAAGCCGGACATTTAACAGCAGCAACAGTCTAGCAGCTGTCTGGAATGTAGGAGGCAGTATCTTCGGCCCCCAGACCTATGGAGGTGGACTTGCTGACTCGACAATGATGGGCTCGAGGTACATCCATCTTCGTGTTTCACAACAAGCCATTGGCCTTAATCTTTCCTTCTTTTACGGAGATCTAACTACAGCCAAACTATCTGCCTTAAACCAATCATATGCCGCTGCAGAAAAGTCTGTAGCGTTAGAACCCCCAGCATATAAAACCAACTACGGTGGGGGAATTCGCCTTGCCCTGTGCGACTTGAAGACTCCCAATCCTTAAAAGAGAAATAAAATTTATGAACCTGCTCGTTCAAGCAAAAGCTTTTTCATTCACATTCATTATATTTGTTCCCCCACATAGCATTGGCGCAGAGCCCCCTGCCCCCGCAGGCTGCGCCAATGCTGATGTGCTTTGGGAGGCAAGTGTTCGTGCCGACTGCCAAAGTTCGCAGTCTTGGATCCGCTGTGGTTTATCCGATCAGGTCATAATAGGTACTGGAATCTTCACTGGAAGCTTGGCGGCCTCTGGATTGAAGCCCCCGCGTGATACAACAAAATTAACTGGCTTGGTAAAAAATCAGAAGAACCCCCGACTGCTGATAGCTCAACTGCAAAATCTTGGAATTTCGGCAAAAGATATCGAAACGTATCTAAACCTACAGAAAGAACGAAAGGCCGCCTTTATGAATAAGGAAAAGGCCTACTTAGAATACGAAAGTGCCCACCTAAGAAGCTATAGTGA
The DNA here is from genome assembly GCF_000317895.1 of Bdellovibrio bacteriovorus str. Tiberius. Taxonomy (NCBI): domain Bacteria; kingdom Pseudomonadati; phylum Bdellovibrionota; class Bdellovibrionia; order Bdellovibrionales; family Pseudobdellovibrionaceae; genus Bdellovibrio; species Bdellovibrio bacteriovorus. The sequence goes on along the minus strand of NC_019567.1, from coordinate 1,116,245 downwards.
TCAAGGTCGGACAAAATCTTCGCTATCCCAGGAGCTTGCAGAAAAGAAAAGAACCTACGAATTGCATACACAGAAATATCGTGCGTCACTTGAGAATATAGAGTCCTTCTCAGGAAGGATTAAGGTCAAACACCTAGCCCAGAACTCTGTTCGTGCTGGCGCCCTTGCGCTAGGAGGCACCCTAGCGGCCCAAGAAAGTGCGAAGATAGCTGCAATTAAAACTTGTCTAAACCCTGCCTCGAGCGAATCCCTGCTGTCATTGCAAAGGTACATTCGTACCGCCTCGCTTTCAGAATGCAAACTAGAAATCCCCGGCGATTCGATAAACGACTTGATGGAGCTAAGTATTAGTGAACGATCCGAACTTATGAAATCCAACCCATCGCTATGCAAACTTTTATTGTCGCAGATTCAAAAGCAAAAAAAACAGTCCGCAGTTGGAAAAGATGCCAAGGTCGAAGTAGTCAGCTGCTCCGAAACCGACATCCAGCTGAAAATGAAGGTGAATGGAAAAACATACGAACCTAAAATTAGCAAAGGACCCAAGAACTATATTGAAATAAAAGGTGCATTTTTCCCTGGGCCTCTTGATAGTCTGAATTCAAATAGGAAGTTCACCGCCAGCTTCTATTCCAATACAGGGACGCCTGGATACATAGATACAAGCTATCCGCAGGTGAGCTTTGCGAACTCTCTTGAGATAGATGGAACGCAGACCAATCCTTTGTATAATTATATGCGAGCCTATCAACAAGGCCAATGCAGATATCCTGACTTGAAGATGGAGAAGGGAGACTCCTACTTCGGAAACCTAAAATACGAATTGGGATGTGCAGCCGCAAGTCAAATGACAGTAGTCAAAGAGCAGCTGCCCTACATCATAGGAAAATGCGATGAATTGCAAAAAAAGTCGGTCCTAACTCCAGAACATGAAGCTAACTCTATTAGCTCTGCAGAAAAAGGCACCCAATAACTGCGGGGTTAAAGTGCGACGACGCCGCCATCATCGGCCATGATATGCCCAGAAACGAACGATGCACTATCTGAGCACAACCACAGGACACATTCTGCGATCTCCTCCATCCGCTCAATACGATTGACAGGAGGTGCAGTCAAAAGACTTTCTAACATTGGCGCATCAATAGAACCCGGACAGATGCAATTCGCCCGAATACCTTTACCAGAAAACTCTGCTGCCACTGCTTTAGTAAGTCCCATAACAGCGTGCTTGCTCGCTACGTATGCCGGCATTCCTACGGCGCCCACCGGGCCCATAGCTGAAACACAGTTTACGATGGCACCGCCACCATTTTTCAACATCAGAGGGATTTCAGACTTCATACAGTGTAACACCCCATATAAGTTGGTGTTAATTATATCCTTAAAAGCTTCTGTAGCACACGATGTAGGGCTGCTCCACACCCCGTCTATCAAGGTATTGTTAAAGGCATAGTCGAGACGCCCAAAGGCCATTTCAATCTGAGAAAATGCCGTTTTCACCATCGCAAAATCTGCAACATCACAGCTAATAAAATCGGCAAGTCCGTCAATCCTTCTTATCATTTCCAACGTTCGGGCACCACCAACGGCGTCCCGATCCAAAATAACCACGTGAGCCCCGGATTGCGCAAAAGCAATTGCAGTCGCACGCCCGGTACCGGAAGAACCTCCAGCCACGACGGCGACCTTGCCAGAAAAGCGATATGTCCCCTTGCTCATCTATCCCCCTTGTTGATAGACAGATATATTTCTCAAACCTAATATAGATTGCAAGGCGTGCCAGCATCATTACCAATAATTAACTGTTTATACTCATGCGCCTCGCCAGACACGACGGACACGCATCCTGGCTATCTACAAAATTACACTTCATTAACTTTGTTTACTTTGAAATACTTATTTTAACCATTAGCAAATGGAGGCTTAAATGGTTAAGTACTTAGTCGCGACATCCCTAATTCTCGGTTTCTGTGTTGCGCAAGCAAAAGAATTTACGAGAAAACCAGCATCAATAGAAAGCAATGTCACAATTGGCGGCGAAGAAGGTGAAGACGCCTGTGGCGGCCAAGGAATTGTTCTGGCTACCACGACACTGATTTCATTGAAAGCTGGCCAGTTGTCGTTTGGCAAGGTTGATATTAATACAACCGCACACGCCTGCTCTGTAAGCCGTGACGGCGAATATGTCGGTATTGTATTCGGCAAGAAGGGCCAAGACTGCGGCGTCAGCAGCTCCGTTTCGAAAAAACAAGAATACCAAGGCCCTTGCAAGAGCGGCTGGGTTAAAAAAGAATTCTTTGCTGGCTTCGCTGGCTAATTGCAACTCCCGTAGCTCTATAATTCTTAGTTCTAAATAGAGGGCCGCTCCACACAGTGTGGCCCTTTCCTTTCCAGAATCGCGAACCTAAGCCTGATGTCCACCATGTCTGCACAGAACGTTTACAGCGCCAACAGTTCTAAGCAATCTACACTTTGGCACTAGCTGTGCAACTTGTGATTTCCTATGTACCTATAATTTAAATTCCGCCAAAAAAGGAAATCATATGAAAAAGAGAGCTATTGCATTAACCGTCGCTACAGCAATTTCTGCCCAAAGCATCGCCTTCGCCCAAGCCACTGACCGCACAGCTGGCATCGGTAGCCAGGCCGTGGCCCAGGCAAAAATGAATATGGCGCAAATCCAATCAGACCTGTTGAGTTTGGACCAATCTTTGGATCAAATTGCTAAGTCCATCTCTGAACGCGACAACAAAGGCCGTGTTGCAAATGCTGCCGCCGTTGCGGGAGCCACTATAGGCCTAGGCCTAACGGCTCTGTCTTACGCCTCAAAAAGTCGTCACGGTGAAGGTGGCTCTGGCATTATCGCATTGTTCGCAGTCCTCAGCGCCTCGGCAGTCTCTGTAGTTGCAGCGGGCTCCGGAGGCATCGGTTCAATTCAAAAACGAGGTGCCGTTGCTTCTACGACTGATCTCGAAAAGCAGATTGAACAAACCCAAGAACAAATTAGAACTGAGCTGAACAACTCCCCGGACAAAATCTCAGTAGGCCTTGCAAATGAGCTTTTCCAGTCTCTCGACGACCTAAAAGGTTCTCTAGCCGCCTATCAAAAAGATGAGACAACAACCGCAAGAGGCCTCGTTGCCTCGCACCTTTCACAAGCTATGGGCGCCGCGATGACAGTCTATGGACTGTCACTAAAGAGCAACTCTCCATTGGTGAACATTGGTGTTGTGATGATGAGCGCAGGTAATATTGCCCGCGTTGTCCAGGGGATATCTGATTCTCAAGCAGAACTAGTTCTTCAAGAAATTACTCACACGAGAAGCTCGCTGCGCCAAGCTGCGGAAGCTTTAAATTAAGATGTTCCTTAAGAAAGTCTTATCCCTTTTTCTAATCGTCAGCCTTTGCAGTCCCCTGACTGCAAAGGCTTCGTCGTTGCAATGTCGCAATGTCTTTGCTACCACCGTTTCCGATGTTGTCGTAGGTCTTAATCAGGAAACATCTCGTTTTTTGCTTCGCGGGAAGACCTTAGATGATTTTTCTAAAACTCTTTCATGGAACCAAAAACGAGTTCTTCGCAGAATCTTAAACACTTCCATTTTACAGAGTGGAGCCTCCCCTGAGGCCGTCGAACGTTATTCCTTGGAGCTAAGCACTGTTCTATTTGGAAAAAGAGAAGTCGCCGATAATTGGATCTTAAAAAACAAAGAGCAGCGTCTTGAAAGCTCTGCGGTGACGCTTTTGAAAGAGCAAATTCTTCGCGATGGCCTAGTCAAAACATGGAAAAACGAACACGACCCGGCCCAGGTTTCAAAGCTTAGTAAAATTACAGATAAAATGTGGACTTTAATGTACTCCAAGCCCGCCGAAATCGTAAGTCTTGTAAGCGGCATCATTGGAGCTACGTCCGGCCAAGCTCCATTTTTTCTGCCTAAAATTTTTGATAAAACAATTTCGCCTGAGCTTCAATTTAAAGTCCTACGCGACGGCTTCAGTGTCCACAAAGAAGCAGTTCGTATCGCCCTAAAGCATCAAACCCATATTGAAGCCTACAACACCTTTCGCCGCCTGTATCAGCCTATCATCATGGCGGTATACTTTATCGTGATGGCCCAGGAAAGCTATGAGACCTACCAGCAATCCATCAATAGCGAAGTCGATGCCTTGATTAGTGATCTCAAAAGTAAACGTGAATTTATTGAAAAGAACATTTCGGAACTTAAGAAAGAACAAGCACAATTGGCCTTCGAGCAGGCCTTGGTTGAATTTCAGAATAAATGGGGCGAGGCTCCGACAGATAGCGAAAAATCAATCATACGCAATCGAATAGAAGAATCTTTGAACTTGCAGAAGTAAGAATATATCAGCCGCATCGATAGTTTTCAAAAAGAGGAAGTTTTCCCACAAGATAAATGATTTGAAAAAAATTACGCTAAGGAGTTCCCTATGAAAAAATTTGCTGCCTGTGTTATCGCTATGGCGACAATTCAAGTTCAAGCTTATGATGCCACGACAATTTTGAAATGCGAGGCGCCAGATCTGAACCTCTCTCTTAAAGTTTTGGCTGATCTTAACGAAGGTCTTGGCCTAAATACACTGCTGGTAGCTACCAATGGAGACGTTACTTATTCAACATTAGGGGAAGCTTTGACAACGCCACTTAAACTAAGTTCTGACGGAAGAACGAACTTGATCGAAAAAGACGGCAAATACGCCGTTGCAATCACTCAAAAAAATGGTTCTCTAAAACTATACACAGCACATTGCGAATAGCAGAAAAAGGATCTTCCCTATACAATTGCTGGGGCTATCTTGCCCCAGCCTACTTCTTACTAACGAGCAGTTCGCACTAGTCTGAATCCGATATCTTTTCTGCCAGAGTCCTTTTCATAGGATTGTCTGGATGCGGACCGAAGATAGACCTCTGGATAATTCCAGCTACCTCCACGGATTACTTTAAGGTCTCCGTTATGGACAACTACAGGATCCTTAACAGGTTTATCTGAAACCCGCATAAAGAGTGCGTCTTTAAGCGATATCGGACCATAGTAGACTGAATAAGAGTCCTCTACCCACTCCCATACATTCCCATGCATGTCATACAGACCGATTGGATTCGGCATTTTCCGCCCTACGACCTGGCTTTGTTTCGCCGCATTGTCTTTGAACCAACCATAGTGGGACAATAGATTTTTATCGGCTCCAAATGAATACTCCGCCTCTGTTCCACCACGAGCCGCCAGTTCCCATTCGGCTTCTGTCGGCAGCCTATAAGCATATCGGTCACTGATCTTATTCAACTCGCTGATGAATTCCTGAACATCACGCCACGATACATTATCTACAGGATTTTGAGGACACATGGTAATGTTCTGGTCCTCGACAAAGTCGGCCGGACAGTTTTCCTTCTTTCTAGTCTTCGAAGGATTATATTTCATGATAGAAACCCACTGCTTTTGCGTAATCTCGGTAGTCTGAATATCAAAGTCTTTTGTAATCCAAACCGGGTGAAGAATTTCGTCGTTCATCCTAATTGGCCCATTATTCGGACTACCCATTTTAAACTGCACGCCCTGAACATTTAGAAAGCCCGTGCTATCAAACAAATCACTATCTCTTATAGATGCCACTTGCCGATTCTCGTGTTTATTTCCTTCGGACTTTCCAAACTGCGCACATCCCGCCAAACTCAAAGCTGCCAGAATTCCGCCGGCTACTTTAACTGAACCCATTTATCACCTCCTAATAAATTAAGTACCCATAAGAATGTTATCGAATGCGAGCTTAAAAACAGGAGGTGGTTGAGTAAAAATCTGGACCATATCTTCAAAAGAACTGTTTCCACAAAAGTTTATGTGCCAATAGAAACCAGAGAACTACTACCTGTAATAAATAGCCCCCCCGAAGACTATTCTCGCGGTTTAATACACCATACAGGGCCGTCCTTACAGTTTTTCACAAAATCAGGCCAGTTGGTCGCACCGGTCAATCGCCCAAAGGCTGCCGCTGCCCCTGGCGCCTTGTGCATAACCGAATAGGAGATTGCTGGCTGCAGATTACCCCAGTAAGAGGTAGTTCCTGGGAAATAGGCACCAAACAACATATTTGGTTTGCCTGCATTTAAATCTGCTACTGGAACAGACTCATGCATAATCAGGTTCCAGTTCGAAAACCAAGGACCATTGACAATCCAAGGGTTCGTTGCCTCTACCACGCTAGCTGAATCGACGGGACTCATGGCAACTGTGTATGCCGCCGCAAATCTGAAGTCATAAGATGCGCCGTCGTCACTTGGCCCCAACCTGTTAACAATCGCTCGGGACTTCCAGTCAAAGAACTCCTTCATCTTGATATTTATACCTGGATCATAAAGCTGCAGATCATAAATGTAACCAAACACGCCTGTTTGGAAGTCATCCATCCAAATTGCCGACAGCCACTTGTTGTCGCCCGATGGGGTATAGTCCGAGTACGGCTTGGTGAAACCGTAAGGATTATTACTGCCTTCCACGTACATCTTATGATAGTAAAGAATGTTCTCATCCAAAGACTTTCTAAACTCAGACTTTAACGGATGACTATCTGGGGTAACATAGATTGCTTGCGCCAAAGTTCGCAACACCCAGGCCGCCCCGCGCGTGGTATTTGCCCCCGCAGAGCCTTCGATGATACCCTTACTAAATTTGCGCCCAACATCGCCCTGACGAAGATAGAATCCAACCGCCGCGTGCTGAGTCACTTCCATAAAGAAGTATCGGCCTGTTAAAAGATAAGCCATGAATCCTATTGAATGGTGGTGCGAAGTTCCGAATTTTTGAGGTGCAGCGCCTGTGCCTGTGCTGGTTATCTGCCCGACGCTACTAAGACCGCCTCCGCCATTTGTATTGGCAGAGTTAAAGCACAAATTCGGGAATGCCGAGAATTTCAACGGCAAATTCGTTTTTTCATCCCGATAGTAGATCGGATATCGTCCGTTAGCCATCGCATTCACGACAATGGCATTGAAGGATTTTGGATCTGCCTTCGTGAACAGATAAGACACATCCCATTCAGATATCAACCCAATCGATGGATGATAGCCCGCCGTCCCCATACTTGGCGAAAGATTGTGCACCCCAAGAGGGGTATAATCCTGAACAAGGTTTCCGACCAGAGTCGCGTTCATTCCGCTTTCTGTATAATAGGTTGGAACGGCCCGAGACTTTTGAATATATGCGACGTCGTGCTTGATGATAAGTGATCCCACTCCGCTGCGGAAGTAGGACTGCGTTTTACCCTTTAAAAGAGGCGTCGCTCCGTGGTGAGGCAAAAGAATAGATTCCGAAAAGACTGTTCGTCCATCTACTAGGACTTCAAACGTCCCATTTTTTTCCGCGGCACCGTTCTTAAGAAGATAGCCATTTTCACTCCACGGGAAAATTTCTACTTCTCCACTTCTGAATACCCGTACTTCGAACCAGGCCCGCAGTGAAGCATCTGATCCGAATGCACTAGAATACACAAAGGACGACATGATCGGCCCTTTGATAAATTCATAGACCCGACCTGGCAAATGCATCCCCAAGGAACTGTCGTATTTGCTTTCAACACCGATCAATGGCGCAAGACTGACGTCAAGCTTATCCCCGCTGCCCGCAGTAAAGGATACATGAACCGCTGGACTTAGAGACTTTAAATAGGATTCTTCTAATGGAACCCCTGCCGACTGGCTGCCACTATATACATCGATCTTTTTTGCGACCCCAGCAGAAAGATTACCAACCAAACCTGATACAATTGCAAACTTCGCACTGCCATCTGGCCATCTATTCTGAATTACCGCCTGAAATTTTACATCACTGCTATCAGTAACAATATCTTTTCCCATTGGGACATCTCCCGGGGCAAATGACTGTCCAATGGTAAATGGCGCATTCTGACGATTCACTGTGGATTCTACGGTAAAGCTTGTCACCAGCTTCTCAAGACTCAAAACCGACCCCTCAGATCCGCCCGGGGACGCATTGACTATACACGACGCATAGACAACGGATGGAATAACTGGGGCGAAGGTATCTTTACTTACACACTTACTTTGAATCCGTGCTTCAGTACAATCCTGGGCGTTAGATGCGCTTGCTCTGGTATAAACAGAAATAGACGCACCAACATTTGCTGACAAACCCGTACTCGCGTTTATACACGCGGCCGGCGCAGCACTGCCACCGCCATTACTACCCGGCGGTACTAGAGTGGGAACATCCCCTAAAGAAGCATCAATTCGGGAACCCATAAGGTCTGATCGGACCTCAAAGGACGCCGGCTTACAATTCTGAAAAAAGGTACTTATGAAAAATAAAGCTACCACGCTCGTAGCTTGTCGGCATCTCAATCGAAATATTCTGGATGATTTCATAAACACTCCCCCTATACACTCTACTTTTCGGCAGATCCCAGGATTTCACAATTAGAATTCATACTTAGGCGCTTCTTGAGTCACTAGAACTTCTTCGAAAAATCACTAACTCTTTAAAAGAACACCGGACCAACACGACATCTGTCAAAGGGCTGGTCATGTATCCTCATGTCCCTCGTGTCCGGCTCTATGCAACCTGCCATAAGCTCCTGGTTGAGTACTGAGTGGCCTCTCACTTGCAAATGTTCTTGATAAACCATTCAGCCTCGGAGCCGACATGCCTGGATACATTGAAAAGATTTTGTCCATTGTGGCGCTTGTGAATCTTTCATTTGCACCATCGGCGAAAGGTTTCACGTCATATTCAGGCGGCGCAATTTCACAAGCCACCCAGTATCGCAAGGTCCTGGAACCACTTGGATATCGAGTATCCGTAAATAACGAAGCGCAAAAAATCGAAATCTTCGATAAAGCGACCAATAGGCTTTCTTTCGACGCCCCCTTTGGGAATACCGCCGATCTTCGCAGATTTACACCGACTAATCTAAATAAGATGATGCGCGAGGAAATGTCTCGAATAAAGACCACTGCCCGATCGACGTTCTCGAACACAGTACGAAATCTTCCCACAGAATCCGCTATGTTTTTTATAGCTATGGGCGCTGTTGTTGCCGGTCAACTTATAGGAAACTATTCACAAAATCCGATAGCCATGCAGCAACACATCGACCACCAGCTTTCGCCAATGGGAACTTTTGGGTTCTTTGTATTTATGTATTCCCAAGGACTTACTTCTAATGTCCTTTCGATGTATGTGAAGAATCCGGCTATGCACCACTTTATCCCTTATTTAGGGATGAGTGTCGGTGCCTTTATGCAGACTTACCTTTCGTCCATGCTCGCGGACCCCAATGTCATTGCCTGCGGCAAACAGATGCTGGGCCTGCAAAAAAAATCCATTGCAACGCTAAATGAAAACGACGACCCCTGCACCAAGGCATATGAATATTTAGTCCTGCAGAAAAAGATCTGGGAATTTGCACCCGGCCTTGCTTCCATGCTTCTTTCCTCTGGGGTCGCAGCCCTTGGGCAGGCTGCGATAGCAAAGTCAGTCTTGCGCTTGACCGGAGTGGACATTGCCCTTTGGCTGACTCCTGGAACCATGCAAATCAAAGGCGTTAAGCTGATCTTGGGAAAAGGACTGCAGCTGACGGCATTCACGGCACTTGACCTGTGGCTTAATCGTCATGTCACCTTTGCTTGGAAGAATTTTTTTGACGGCGCTGAGTTTGTAGATATTAACGTTCGTTTGAATAAAGAGGTGGCCCAGGCTAAAAACGGCACCCAACATTTGCAGAATAAAGACGCTGTCAAAGAAATCAATCTGTTCCAGCAGAAAATGACTGCTTGGAGGATGGTAAATTTGGCAGACGTCTATGAGGCACACCAAAACTGGTCTGAGGCACTTTTGCAAATGACCAGCATGTTCAATAGTAGCTATTCATTCTATAATGCTTTCATAAACGAAGTGCGAAATGCCCGTTTCAACCAATCTCAAAACCAGCTTCTGCGCATGGATATGCCATTCAATGGAGTGACCCCACTAGGCCTGGAGACGGGCCACGAAGACCTGTATCTAACACATCCACGAATGATCGAAAACATGCAAATGGACACAATATCTGAAGCGGTCTTTAAGGGCGATGGAATTCTTTTGTCAGCGAACGCTAAGTTGCTATATCCACAAGAATATCAAACTATAAGTACAGTATTGGACAACCTTCGAAACGGCGACAAAAGAACAGTCGGCAGGGGGCTTGTCGAGCTAAATAGAGCCCTCGATGAGGCACAAAGAAATGTATATGTCGCATCGCCAAACTATCTAAAAATCTTAAAGGACCTGCGAAGCCTTTTGGGTAACCCTGAGCCTTTATTGGGTGGTGGGCGTGCTTTCGGAGCTTCCTTTGAGAAGTCACCAACGCTTTCTGACTCATTAAAAAAGACTTCGTTCTATAGGGAGGTGGGGATATTCCATACACCGAATATCTCTGACTACCTAATCATGCAGATGATTTGCGGGCCTGAATTAGAGACTGGCGCAAGCGCAATTAAGACACCGAAAGTTGCCGGCCAAAATGCCGGTTTCCCGTCTGTCTTTCTGCCACCTCGTATTGCCAATTTCGAAGATAATTTTGAAGTTTGCGAAAACAGTTTGAAAGCCACAGCCCCCGTCGATCGTATTTACAACTGGTCCATCGACTCGAAGTCTGGCGGTACATATCAAGGTTTCGTTCAATATCTAGTTGCAGAGACTCGAAATAGCGTTGTGGGCGATTCCGCTCTTTCCGCATTTCCGACTTGGTGGAAAAAACATACCGAAGCACAGATACGCAATGTCTTTTCTGAGTATTCAAAATCTTATGACGAGATCATTGCAAAACTAGTCGGCCGTCTTTTTAGCACCGAACGCAGCAGTTTCAATCGAGGGCCCATCGCAAATGGGGTCATCGAAGCTGCTTTTCAGGAAGAAAGAACCTATTTATCCATTCTGAATTCCTTGATCGATCGAAACTATCGCTTCCATGTCCAATTCGACCAGCCTGCTAACAAGATTCCCATCACGCACCCCGTATTAATCGAGGTTGATCGCCAATTTGTGGAGCTTGTTAAACTATTAAGAGAAATCAAAACCAAGAAAATTGCAAATCGCGATGTGGTCACTTCTTCCATCGAAAACTACCAATTGGAAGAACAACTTACGGCCATTCAAGAGCAACTTACTGTCGCAGCGGACCACCTGGGTGTTGGTGAAAAATCAGCAAACAAAGGGCAGATACTGAATGAAGCTCAACGGGATATTGCTGTTACCGTACTTAGCCATCTTCGATCTTTAGCATCGGAAATGGCGATGTACGGAAGCATCGCGAATGCTGTTAGCTGGGAAAAGATTCAAAATCTGAAGCAGATGGATATCGAAAACCAAAAAATCATCAATACAACTCAGGAAAAAATGAATCAGATTAGAATGCAAATGCCTGAACAGACAGATGGTGAGTAGTATGTATGTATGCGTATGTCTGCCGTGTCCGGCTGCATGCAAACTATCCCATTAAGTCTGCCTGCTTTAGAGCAGCCTGGACTAGATCCATGCGCGTTTACGGTCGTCCTTTGGATCTGAACTATTACCTAAATGGTCACTTTGTTTTAATAAGTTGACGACGATAACTAAGTTGCTGATTTTTCAATTCAATTTTGTCTAGAATATAGTCATTCTTTTTTCTTAAAACTAATAAAACTTACATACAACATGGCATCTCCCATGCATTTCTGAAGATCAACCCATTAGTATTCAAGATTAGGAGACTCTATGTGCTTTAAATTTCAGTTTGTTGGTATTTTGTTAGCTATTGCCGCATTTCAAACTTCGTATGCAAAAAAAGATCGACGGTAGTGTTTTACAAAAGGTGGATCAAGAGGTCGCGAAGGTATTTCCTGTAAGTAATATTGGAATTTTAAAATGGCGAGATACTAAACGCCCTGAAAAGGTTGAAGTCTGCACGGTCACACTCATTAACGCCAAATTCGCTGTAACGGCGAAACACTGCACTCAAGATTTGAACGATACAAAGAATATTCAGTATATATTTAGAATTGGAAATACGAAGGAAACGCAGTTTGATTATGACATAGATGATATAATCGAGTTCGAAGGTGTTGATGTTTCGCTGGTTAAAATTTCTCCGGCAAAATCCGCTTCGAATATCAATGAATACCCAACTTTATCTGTACCTTCCGAAAGCGATTTAAAAACGATATCTGTTTATGGGTACCCTGTTTCAAGTCCGAATTTAGATTTACATTTTTCCCAATGCTCAGCGAAACGAGATGCTGATCCCCTATTAATAACACACTTTTGCTCAACTGAAGTTGGCGTTAGTGGCGCTCCCATCATTTCGGTTGATCAATCCGGCGGTTATAAGATTATCGGAATTCACTCTGGATCTAATTTCTTTTCTGGGAATAGAGCAACAATTTTAACTGATTTACTATTGCAGAATATAAATTCAGAATTGAGCAAGTGATTTTCGATACTCAAACCACTCATCTACTTGTCATGTTGTGACCGAAAACGCACTGAAAAATAGTCAGTGCGTTTTCTTTATGACTGCTTTGAATCATCGACACGCGTGGCGTTTAATGCCAAAGCTAAAGGGTCGTCCATCACTGTCAAGAAATCAGGTGCACAATAAAGGCCTTCTAGCTCTTTTGCGGCCAAGACCGACTCAACCCTTGTCAATAGACACAGCATGTTGTTTAAATTTAAAAAAAGCCCTTCCCTGGCCTATGCGACATTTGGATACTATCGCCAAAGGTTAAAATATAATCCGCATCCACTGGAGGAAACTGTGAATACTGGGAAGGCTTATGATTTCAACGGCAAGGTAGCCGTAGTTACAGGTGGTGCTTCGGGAATGGGACGAGCTTCGTGTCTGGCCTTTGCTCAGTCTGGAGCAAAAGTAGCCATTATAGATGAACACAAAGAAAATGGTCTTGAAACCGTTAGGCTCATCGAATCCAAAGGCGGAAAAGCCATCTTTTATGAATGTGATGTTTCCAAAGGGGACGTCGTAAAAAAAGCCTTCGAACAAATATGGCAAGATTTTGGTCGCCTTGACTATGCCTATAACAACGCTGGTATCGAAGGCGACGAGGGGTCTACGGATGTGTGCACCGAAGAAAACTTCAAACGCCTTATTGACGTACATTTGTTTGGTGTTTGGGTCTGCATGAAGTATGAAATTCCTCTGATGCTGAAAAGCGGAGGCGGAAGCATTGTGAACTGTTCATCTGCGGTGGGCCTTGTAGGTATGCCCGGCAATCCTGGGTATGTTGCTGCGAAACATGGTATCATTGGCGCCACTAAAGCCGCAGCACTCGAATTTGCAACTGCTGGAATCCGAGTCAATGCCATCTGTCCTGGCGTCATTAAAACACCGATGTTCGAAAGAATTCGCACGCAAAAAGGACAAATAATTCCTTTTGAGCTTTTCTTAAGAAACGAACCCATCGGCCGCTTTGGTGAACCCGAAGAAATCGGATCCGCCGTCATGTGGCTATGCTCTAATGAATCTGCGTTTGTCACTGGCCATGCACTATCTGTGGATGGCGGCTGGGTGACTCAATAACGAATACAAAGCCCGGCGAACTTGCCGGGCTTCATCCTCTACCTGACAACTTAGTAGACAGAACATGACTGGTAAAAGCTCCTACTAAAAAAACGAATCTGCCCTCCCCCAGGGTATTTACTTCAATTCTGAGTTTTCAAGCCTTGCAAGCCCAAGACATGCCGGACATTGCCTGCGATGTTTGTCTACTATTCAAAAATCTCGATGCCCTAAGAAGATAAACAGCAGCCGAGCTGGAACACATATAGCATATCTGTTTTGTCTGGAATGTTTTATGGACTTGAATAGGAGTACCTTATGATTAAAAGCGGCGCTTTAACCCTTTTGCTATTATTGTCGTCAGCATCCGGATTTGCAGCTGAATCTATAACCGTTTGCGGAGATCAGTCGACCTCTGTAGCTTCAAAAGACGGCCCCTCACGAGTTTGGGCTAAAGTTGACCTTAAAATCGATCTTGAAAAGGGATATATTTCCTATGATCGTTATATCGGGATTATTGGAGATCCGACAGAACAATCCTATCGCGAACTTACGAAAGTTGAACGAATTAAACTAACAAGACTCAACAATCGTGATTCTGGAAAGCTCGTCAACTTGCAAGAGCTCGATAGCTCAGAGGCTATATATCTGAACATTGACCCCGAGGAAGTACAAAAGTTCTATATGGGTGAAACATCTTGGACTAAAAAACGTGGCTTCTTAATCCAACTAAAGAATGGAAAGACACTTTTTAGTTCCGGAGCACTTTACTCAACTGCGGGTGAACACTGCCAACAGTTCCTGAAGTAGTCCTTTAAGGTATTGAACCGCTCTGACTTATAGTCAGAGCTTACGCCTGACGTGCCGCTTGCAATGCTTCTTGCTTGTGGCTTATCACGCTTACAAGTCTAGCAAACATATGAAGAACCCTACAAAGGCTCAAAGCAAACGGAAGCAGCAAAATATAGTTTCCCCACAGATCGATCGACATCGGCAAAGCTAATCGCAAAAAAGCGTAAACAGGTACACATCCAATAACATTCAATATAAAAGACCTATATCCTGCACACGCTACATCCCTGTCATTCACCAGAAGCCAAAACAAAGATAGTACCACCAGATACGTCGATAGAAGCCCAAAGAACAAGTAAAAGAATCCTGCCGACTCTGAGTTGTCCGTAAGGAAAAGGCTTTGAGAAAAGAAGCTTACAAACAAAGACAACGGAAAAAATACCATCCACGACAGTCCCACGAACAGGCATCTCGTTTCATTCGTTGCCTCAAAATGTATCAACTTTTCAAGCGTGGTCATTCTCACCTCGACACACTTATTGGATCAAAGTTTTACACATTTGTAACGTAGCTGCGGCCGAATCATATGTTTCGTGTTTCCGACAACAAAGCGCCCGAACACTGGAAACACTTTGCCATCACTAAGGTCCAGCACCTCCCCACCCAGCCTGAATGTTTCCTGCTCCGTCTAGATAGGATTACTCAGAAACAATAATCGCTTGGAATCAAAGCGAATCGAATTCGGAAACCTGACAAAAGCACAGGCTTGCACAAGAATTAAACGGACAGCGCAGAAGGGACTGACATGAAAAATTCAAATCGCATAATATCTTATCGCTCAGGGACAGAAGGTATGGACACAGTTACTTACTTCTTTGAGGCCTCAAACGAAGTCGTTGCTTTTGATGCGCAACTTTCACCAGACATAGCACGCCGAGCCCTAACCTATTTACGTCAGTTTACGGACAAACCTATTACCTGGCTTGTCATTACGCAACCAACACCCGACAAATTCAATGGTTCAAGCATCTTCCAAGAGGCCGGGGCAAAAATTCTATGTTCTGTTTCGACAACAAAACATTTTCCAGAAATTCACTCGCACAAAGAATTCTATTTTAAGAATACAACGACCTTGTTTCGTAAGAAAGCCTACCCAAAGCCTCCCATCCCGAATTTGGAGTTTTCGGACTCTTATCTTCTAACATTGTCAGGAAATGAAGAAGTCTATCTACGCTCTATTAACCGGCCCGCGGCAGCAGCATGTCATACGGTCGCACACATTCCATCACTCAATTCCCTCATTACAGGTGATATAATCCACCACAAGGCTCATTGCTGGCTTGAAGGCGGCCTCAAAGCAGGCCACTTTGACCCGGATATCGAAAGCTGGATAACAATACTTAACGACATCTCGCAACGCTATCCACTTTCCACAATTGCCTATGGAGGAAGAGGCCGCAATACCAACCTTAAGGACGCCGTCGAAGAACAAACCAACTATCTTCGAAAAAGTCTTGAGATTATTCAAAGCGAAATAAGAAAACTTGGATTCAACGCAAAGGAATTTCTCGGACCTAACTCTGAAGAAATGTACAAAGACCTTGCTACAAAATTTCAGCTGCACTTTCCAGAACACGAGCTGCCCTACTTGATCGAAGGCGGCACCTATAGTCTAGTGGAAAAGATTTTACATTCGCAAAGACAATATCAATAACAAAGCACTAAAAATTAAAGGAGGAACTTCTATGAAATTGTTTCCTATCGTTTTGGCTTTTATCAGTAGTTCCGCTTTTGCTTCTAACAAAGGATATGATCTGAAGATGGATTTATCCTTAAACGGAAAACTTATCTCGCATACCCAAGCAATTGTTAAGGCCGGCGAGACCACCACTATTGCTCAAGAGACGGATACAGAAGAAGGTTTTATTGAAGCACTTGTATCTGAAGGTTCTATTCAAAACAATAAAGGCATTTTGATGAAATTTGTCGTCGGTGTAGTTGACAAAAATGGCAAACGAGTTAACAAGGTTAAACTCCAAGTGCTAGCAAAAGAGAATGTGCCGGCACAGATTACTTTCACTACAAATAATGGCGATGAGGCATCTCTATCCGTAGTTGCCAACAGACGACTGCTTTAATCTTCTTTAAAAAGGATGTAGAGTAGCAACAACTCTGACCGAATTACTTATCATAGAAACATTCCCTGGCATGAGCTCCGAAAGAGCTCATGCCATCTCAAAAATCGACAAAAAATGCTTGGACACTTTAAAATAAACTCCCTGTCGTGCGTGTCGGTCTATCGGTTGGTCCAGATCATACCGATTGCATATATCCAGGGGGATATATGTTGAACAATCGAGGTATCGCATTAGTCCAAGTGTTGGTTGCCTTAGGTATGTCAGCAATTGTCGGAGTCATCGCTATGACTCTTTCTGACAATATGAATAAGGCCCAAGTCCTTGCAGAGCGCAGAGCTGAACAGCTTGAAGTTAAAAACTTTATTATCCGACATTTTGCGGATCAGGCGAACTGCAATGCCACTATTATCAGATCAGCGGGCGGTTCATTTGCTCTGGACAGCTACAACACGGGAAGTATAGCTCAACAACCTGTAGGCCTTATTGGGACGACAGGTGGCCCGATTTCTGAATACCTGGCAGACTCAAGCAAAACCATTCAAGGGTGTCCCCCATCCACGAAACCCTACGCTGCTTGTAGATATAAAACGGCCGAATACGGGCGTATAGGGAATATCTCTACCGGCAATTTCGAATTTAAATATGATCGTACGACACCTGGCTGGCAAGCCGCAGATGCCCAGTTTTTTACCGATTTTACAGTAGCTGGAAAGAAGTGGGAAAAGAAACACAATATGAAACTTTGGATAAAAGTGAATTCTAGTGGCATCATCGAATCTTGCTCCGGAAATGATGCCGTCAATTATCAACTTGTTGCTAAGACCATTTGTACACAGTTCAAAGTCAATGGCCAAGTCGGAGTCTATGATGCCACAACAGACTCTTGCGACCTGAAAGCCCCTACTCAGGCCGCGGCTAGTTCGTCAGCAGCACCTTCGCCAAGTACTTATACAGTCCAGGCACTTCCCGGCCACAGCAGCGGAAGCAAGACTTTTACGTGTGCTAATGGCGTAAGCTCTTACAGCCTCAGATACGGAAAATGCTATCACAACATGGCACAATCGGCGACAAGTAGTGCGCAAACAGGCTCGCCGGCAAAATGCAACATAGTAGGCAATGATGTAAAGTGCACCAGCCCCGGCTGCAACCAAGGCACAGCCTTGTCCGTCGAAGGCACCATCACTTGCAATCTATAAATTACAACCCTTCAGGTGTTCGAGCAAATTTGAAAAGGATAGCCTTATGCTTATACAAGTAATGATGTCCCTAGGGTTGACGGCGGTTCTTGCCCTCACTATGGCTAACTTGCTAAATAATCAGTACAAGGAAGTCAAAGCGTTGCAAGAATCTTTGGCTGCGATGGATTTACAGAAGTACTTAACGGCTACTTTGGCCAATGGATCTATCTGCAAATTTGTAACACAAGGTAAAACGTTTAACTATACTCTGATTCAACCAGGAAAACCGCAGGTGCTTACTTTTAATAGCCTTCCTGTTCGTGCCCTGACCGGATCACCAGCAGCCATTCAAGTTGGACAGTCAGCCTCTGCCATATCCAATTCCTTGACGGTATCTAACATCAGCCTCGCCATTGAAACTCAATCCGCAACAAGCTTTACAGGCCGCTGGATAGTCGACTTTGACAATTCAAAGTTAGTTCGCGCATTAAAGCCTTTATCGATATCAACCACCATTGAAGCTGATATCAATATACCGTCCTCATCAAAAATCCAATCGTGTATGGGAGATGCCAAGCCACCGTCTGTGCTTGACTATAAGGAACAATATAACGACCAGACTGCATCGGTCTACTTTACCACCGATGGCTCCCCATTTATGGTCCATGCCAGCGGCACCCACGGTTCATCCGGCATTTGGGGCTTCGAACTACACATTACTTGCGGAATATGGGGGAGCGGAGGAACCCCAAGCAGTGATAAGGTAGGCTTTTCAGTCAACAGTTACGGCGGCGGCCCGCCTCAAGGCAGCGAGACAGTCACTGGCTTTTCGAGGTTTCAATTCCCAGCAGGAAAGCAAATCTACTGCCACGCTCACGATCCGACAAATAATACAGTATTCAACAGGATCCGCATCTACGCAACCTACTAGCTCCGCAAGGAGCTAGTTTCATTTCATTTCTATTATTTCTGAACGCAATTCCCACCGATGGAAGAAATTTTCAAAGTGCCTTCGCCTGAAACTTTATCAGCAACCAGCAGGTCCAACGACGGGGCGTCCCACACGTTTATTGTTGAGTCTACGCCAATTGTTTCAATGGAGTTTTCTCCAAGCAGCTCAATCTTTGATGTGGATACAGTCAAAATTCCGACCATAGCTTTCATTTTAAGTGACGCATTTTTCAGGACAATTTTATCCGCCAACAATGACACAAACGACTGAGAAATTTGCGGAGTTCCACACACAAAAATCTTTTTCGCTGAAAGTATGAGAACCGATTCGATCAATGCCTTATCTGAATCTTCCTGAAGGCCTTCCGTTTCTTCTGCTGTCAGACTTTCACATCCTAAATTAATATAGCTTTTTGATTCACTTACTGACGAGAGACCTTTAACCTCTGAAGTCTCTGAAAGAACCGCTTTGTTCTTATCCGACACCAGCGTTTGCGAAACACCTCGGTTTCCCTTGCCGCCGGCCTGCTCAAGCTTAATTCTTTCGTCTAAAAGCATTTTATCGCCATTTTTTTTAACGATGACTCCACTGACCGTGATTTTTCCCGGTTGGCCGCCTTGATATATAGGACTTGTAAGTTCTTCCATGTCTTGTTCATATTGTTTAATGTTCTCGGCAAGTTTTTTATCCATGTCCTCGTTTGATTGAGGGTTGCATCCGGCGACAAACATTGCACAAATCGCCCATCGGAAGAATAGAAATAGAGCAGAAGTCTTTTTCACTATTTTCTCCATTTACAGACGTGAGCACTGCAAAACCACGTCACTCATCGTCTTATAGAAAAGAAGCGGCTGGGACTGCAGCGTTACGCGAAGTTGGTCAGTTTCCTTATTGAATAATGCAAGAATTCTTGGGGAATCACCTCCAACGAAGGACTGCTGCATTTTCAAAGTCCTTTCATTTTCTTGACATGGACTGTATGTATCAAACTTAAGACCGATATCCCTTTTTCTGCAACCGGACGCCAGTGCCTGGATCGAACCGTGTCGCGAAAACTTAAGATTCGTATAGTCGTATTCTACAGTATAGTAGTTGTCATACTCCACAATTAGAACTTCTCCAGCCTCAAGCAGTGTGTCTTTAGCCGTACCATTTACATTCGAATCAATGACCTTATTGCAAACGGCAAAAACCTTACCCGAATTTGCCAGATCGAAATTCGCGTGGGCCAGACTTCCCGCGACAACAGGAATCAAAAACGCTAGTATAGTTTTTTTCATAACTTCTCCAGAACAATATTGAGAGTGTTTAAATGCCAATGCATCTAAACCCACAGCACTAAATATGCCAGCCCATTTAAAACAAGCCGATAGAAATTTGATTATACTTTGTTCACGTCCACACGGTGTCCGTCATGTCTGGGTCGTCGATGATGCCGTCAGTTACACTCTTGGGCGTCGTTGCCACCCTGGCATCCAAGAGCTTTCTGAATCTTAGTGTTGGCGTAGTATATGCGATTTATTCGGCGAGCTGGATCGGGGTGACTGGACTTTCCACCGCTCAATCTATTTTCTTCTTCTAGGTAGTTCAACATATCCTGAATACCAGGACACTTTTCAATAGCCCCCAACACTTTACTCTTGGCCACCTGCTGGATATTTTCACAATCGCTTGCATAAAATAACGATTCAGAAGCGAAGGCAAAATCCCGCGACTTGGATGAATCCTGAATGTTAGATACTTTTTCTGCCAAAGCTTGCGTGGAAATCCAATCGGAAAAGGCCTCTTGCATGTGACCGACCCCGCTCATTTCACGACAGTACTTGAAACGTTCATAATTTTCTTCGATATGCTTCCGCTGATCAGCCAACATCAATTTTGCTTCTTCAGTTAGTTCTGGCACAGAGCCGTCTTCACTCGAAGCGTCTCCAATGTCTGATCTCAATTTTACGCCTCTTGCATTTATTTCATTCAATAAGGCCTGCTTTGTAGGAACCTGAACCGCAATAGATTGTGGAGACTGCAAACATGAAATAATGTTTTCAAATGGATTCTGAGACAACGGTACCGCTGGAAGGGTCGTCTTGCTTTTCCTTTGCACGCCAGATCTAAGAGATTTTGGGTACTTTGCTCCTTTGGAATCAAAGTCAAACTGCAATACGCATGGATCGATCGCATGGCCTAACTCGTGGGCCAAGATCGAAAAAAGAGCTCCTTCCGGAAGATTCATCATCTGAGGGCAAACTGTAATGGAGTTAGCATCGCGACGATAGTAAGCATTCGCGGATTCGCAGCCATCCAAAATAATATCTGTATACGATCCCGTAGCTTTAATCGGTCGATACTTTACAGCGTTAACTCTCGCTATCAAACTGTCGATCTGTTTTGCGTTATTAGCATTCTTCCGACCTTCTAAAACTTTAATGACGTGGCTGCGGGCATCTTCCAGAACCGCCATCGTGCGTGCGGTTTCTTTCTTCAGACGTTCTTTATTTCGGCGAAGTTGTTTTATCCCACCGGCCGCCTTTACATCGACAAACTGCTCTACATCTACAAAAGGATCCGAAACTACATGTTGAGGAAAAACATCAACACAGTGCTCACTAAAACCTAAATATTCACTCATACTCAAATTAGGAATCTGCCGCCCTTCGGCATCCTGATACAAATAGAAGTCCTGCGCCTTATCTATAAGTTGTCCACAATAGCCCTCAAAGGTACAGGATGGGGATATCGGAGTCTGACAAAGAGCGCTCTGAGATGCCGATATCTTCAGCGCCCGGCGCACCTTTTCAATCTTTGCTATAGCTTCTTGCACCGTCGGATCCACCTGTGCCGATACAATAAAGCCAAATACTGAAATCACCATGAACACAACGTACTTCATCACTATCTTCCTTTGGCATGCCTGCGAATTTCTTCGAGGCTTTGCACCAAGCTTCCATAGCCTGGGCCTTCGGCACATCCTTGCCGGCGGTATTCGGATCCTGAGGTTTTGTTTATGTATATATAGGTTCCCGCAAAACAACGTGCCTTTCTCTTTTGCAGCTTTGGGCCTCTTTCAACAGCCTGCCAAGATGCCTCCACCTTTGGCGGCAGACGATTCCCTAAGGATTTGCCGTTAAATAAATAGATGCCCTTTGTCTCTTTTAGAAGATCGATCTTTCGAATTCCCATATTGTTAGTTCTATCTAAAATTATCTCTTTGGCGAAGCACGAGTTCGAGAACAAAAGTAAGAATATGAAAGATCTCATGAGTTACCCCACCAAAACGATTGGCACCTTCGATGTAATTTCCGGCGGTTTTTTACCACCTAATACTTCTCGCTCAAGAATACTAATGATTCCATCTAGCTGATAAGAATCATGAACTAGCTTTTCCGCCGAATCCTGAAAGGTGGCCACGCCTTGCTGATTTCGACCGGCCTCTAGTTCAATATCATTGATAGCTTTAGATATCTGAGCCATACCTGCACCTTGCTCGTTCGTGGCATTTGCAATTTCATTAATCAACTGGCTTAGCTTTTGAACATATCCTATAATTTCACGCAAAGATGCCGCTGACTGATCGGCTCCTTGTCCGCCTTTTTCAATTACGACGACATTGTTCTTTACAAGGTCGTTGATTTCTTTAGCTGCGAGTGCACTTTTTTGGGCCAGACTTCTTACTGCCTCTGCAACGACAGCAAATCCTTTTCCTTGCTCTCCAGCTCGTGCGGCCTCTACAGACGCATTTAAGGCCAAAAGATTGGTTTGAAAGGCAATATCGTCAATCACCGCCATAGTTTGAACGATGCACTTTGACGACGCAGATATTTCACCCATCGATTTCAACATCGTCGTAAGAGCACCCTCGCCTTTTGCTGCGGCTGAATTCGTCATTTGCGCCAGAGCTAAGGCTTCCCGAGAACTGTCCGCGGTGATTCGAACCATACTGTTAATTTCCTCGATCGAAGCTGCAGTTTCTTCAATAGACGCCGCCTGTGAGGTTGTAGAAGCTGACACATCACGAGACATAGTATTTAAGTGAGTTCCAATTTCCAAGGTCGACTTGGATGCTGTTTTAAGCTTTAGTACAGAATCAAGAATCCCCCGAATACTTTGGCTCAATGAAACCCCTACTACAATTGAAAATAAGATCGCTAATAGCAAGGCCATCCCTGCCATTCCCAGAGATTTCAAGCGATGATCTTCCATTACGGTTACACGGCGATCAAGCAAATGTCCCAGCTCTGAAGAGACCACATCCCAAGTATCAAAAGATTGCTTTAGAGTTGCGGTCCCCAAATTCGTGAATTCAGCTTCCGTTACTTTATCACCCCGAGAAACTTTATTTAATATAGCAATAAAGGCTTCGGACTTAGCTTGAAGTTCCGCTATTGTTCTTGGCAAATTCTGCTGCAAAGAAGGCATCTCACCATAGAAATTACCGTCCTCATTCAAGCTCGTTTGACTGTCAGCCACAATGCGATTCAAATCTGATTCGCTTAACATCGCCGCATAAAGAGCTGCCTTAATTTTCGCTTGTTCAGACAAAGCCCCCTCGGCAACAAATAGAGATCTATCACCCAGAATATTCTGAATCCGATCCTGCATCTGGGGCAATGCCAACAGAGTGATATCCATCAAATAGTAGCTGTCCAGATCTGGATCTAAAATCAAATTTGATGTGTCGCCGAGATGACTGATACCTAACTTAATCGATGCAATGGCATCGTCCCATCTTTCTTCGGAAAGCGCGTGAAATAGATTTTCCAAGCTTGCGCCTTGTCGCTTACGCGCAGCAAGTTCTTGCTCGGTGAACTGTAATATCGAACCAAGCTCTTTCATCTTACTTTCAAGTTGTGCCTGAAGTTCTTTGAGTTCTGCCGGAGCATATGCTGGGTCTTTGAATGAATCGGCTAGCTTTGCCATGACCGTCGCCTGCATCAAGACTTCATAGGGCTTTTGCAATTGATTTCCCAGAGATTCCTTGCGCCCAAAATCGATACCAATCGTTTCAGATTCAAACATAAGATACGTCAAAACAATAATTGGAACAGAGAAAGCAAGAATATTTAAAAACAACCGAACGTTCAACGGCAGCCTTTTCATGAAGACCTCCTACCTTCAACCAATGTACGGAAGTATTACCGTTAAGACAATTTAACAGACATTAGCTGGCCGTTTGGTGAACTCTTGGACTTTCAAAAACTAATAACAAAGATGCACACATGTTTCCCGTAAAGAGTACGTGCAGGTCGGAAACACTTAGCAATACAAATAAGTCCGTTCCCTCAATTGGCTGATTCTGTCTACCGAATAGAACATTATGAAAAACTTCGTCACTTTTCTAAGATTCTCAAAAAGCATCATCTTGCCCTGCCTGCTTTTGTGTACGGCTTCTCAGGTAGCCAACGCACATAAAGGGATGAACTTTCATGCACGCATTAAGTCCCCCGCGAACACCTATCCCACCGCAGCCGGTTTGACGGCGACTGTTCAAATCCTTGATCCTGTCTCGAACTGCGTCCTCAGGGAAGAGGAGCATTCTAATATTAATGTCAACAATGGCTATGTCACACTGGTTGTGGGCGCCAGCACTGCGTCCACGGCAACAGCCTTGAATCCATCTCCGGTTTTGTCTGTAGAACAAGCTATGGACAATAGCACTACACGCACGAATCTCAAGTGTGTCACTGATGCGACAACAAATGCATTCATCAACGGGCAAACATACAATCCCAGCACTAGCCACGGTCGAAAACTTAGACTTCGTATGAACATTCAAGGGCAAGACTTGGTCGCGGACTTTTCAATGAAGGCAGTGCCCTTCGCAGTGAAATCAGAGGATGCGGACAAGCTTCAAGGCTTTACTGCCGACGGTTTTATTAAAACCAGCGCCACAGTTACACAAATAAATATCGAAACAATCATCGCCGAAATTATGGCCAACACTTTCATCGCACCTTCAGCTACTACCGCAGCTTCTGCGACAGTGGCCAATAATGTTACCGGAACTGTTGCTATTGCAAACGGTGGTACAGGTGCTACGAGTGCTTCAGCTGCAATTACAAATCTGCTGCCATCACAAGGCGGAAACGCAGGAAAATTTCTTTCAACTAACGGAACAACTACTTCTTGGTCCGCCCCTGCCGCGCCAGACCTTTCCGGCATTACCCTAGCCGGGGATGTTACAGGTCCTGTCGGCACGACTTCCGTGGGTAAAATTCAGGGCGTCGCAGTCGACACGACCAGTCCTGCCTTGGGACAGATTCTTAGATACTCAGCCGGTCAATGGGCACCGGCGATGATCACTCTCGCTGATTTGAAATCGTCTGCGGTTTCAAATCCCCCTCTATTTGCTTCTCCTGCCTGTACTGCCACACAAACTTTAAGCTGGAACTCCGGCACAGATCAATTTACTTGCCAGTCGATCACAAATCTCTCGGGATCTGCCTTCGCAAATACCGTCGGAATCTGGGATAGCGATGGAACCAATGCCACTCGAGTCTCTGGGAATGTTGGTATTGGAACGGCAAATCCAGATCGGACAGTTCATGTATATGCTCCTGGAGCCGCCGCAACTTTGCGTATTGAAGGAACTGGTGGCAATGAATACGCTACTCTTGAGTTAAAATCAGATGAAGCAGTAGGTAAGAATTGGTTGATCAGTCATCGTAAAGATGTACCGAATAGTTTAATGTTTTCTTACCATAATGGCAGTACGTGGTCTAATAAGATGGTGTTTGCTCCAGACGGTAAAGTCGGTATCGGCACAGTGTCTCCAACGACATCGTTAGATGTGAACTCTGGTTATATAAGAACTGGTTCCGGTAATGGGAGCAGTTCTGGGGATGGTGGCCGTATTTATTTTGGAACTTCTCAAACTCCAAACACTGGACAATACAATCAAGCATATATTTCAGCGTATACAAGTCATGCAGGCGACGACGGTTCAGGTACTGGCACGAAGGGTGGCTTAATTTTAGCGACAAAAAACACCACTGGAGCCACTTCGGCTACAGAACGAATGCGTATCGATGCTGATGGTAACGTAGGCATCGGCACAACGCCGAATGCCAAGCTCCATCTAGCAGCCGGAAGTACCGCTATTGCGCCTTTGAAGCTTACTTCTGGAGCACTAACGACAACGCCCCAGGCGGGCGCTATGGAATACGACGGCACCAGCTTCTACATCACAAATGGGACAGCTTCACGCAAAGTCGTGGCAACAGGTACTGCCGCTGGCACTATCGACAATGCTAGCACAATAACGGCACCCGGCAATATTACTCTGACACCTACAGGATCTGTGGTTGTAAACTCAAATACCCCTTCGACAAGCCCGTCAACTGGAGCACTGATCGTAAATGGCGGACTTGGCACCTCAGGAAATATCTACTCGTCAGGCGCGATCTCTGCCGGCACCCAGATCACTTCTCCTATTGTTTCAGGAAGTGCTGCTCCGAGTGGATCACTGACACTGGATTCAACAACGGACTCAACCAAGGGTACGATTTCGTTTGCGCCGACTGGTGGCAATGTCGGAATTGGTGTAGCAGTTCCGACGGCCAAATTTCAAATCAAAGGTGATTCCGTCGCCAACGGAAACGCCCAAACAAACATCAGCGCCTTTACCGGCAACGGTATCAATATCCAAGGAAGCGTACCAAATAGTTCGCAGGACGCCATCACATGGAGCTCCATGGGCGGGGGCGGAGCCGCCATCGCATTCCGTCGGGACAATTCCTACAACACATCAATGGACTTCTATACGAACAACACCGCGGCCGGCGGCGCCATCAGTCGTGCGGTCACCATCGATAGCAATGGCTATGTTGGTATCGGCACGACGGTAGCCCCATCAGCGAGACTGGATATCAATCAAGGTGCCGTTCGCATCGGCGGTAAAGTAGGTAGTGCAGTCATGTCTGCCACCACTCTTCCCGTCCAAGGCGGCTATGTCACTTGGAATCAGACATCGGGATCAGGAAAAACAAGCTTCATGAATGCCCCAGGCGCCGGCGCGGGTGGATTTGATTTCAATCTCTTTAACGCGGCTGGAAATTATGTATCGACCCCGGTAACTATCAATGGCTCGGGGAAATTGGGAGTCGGAACCGATGCTCCTGTTCAAACCCTTCATGTTATGGGTAACGCTCTCTTTGGAAGCACAACGGATTTTCCTAGTGCCTTTTCAGGCTTCAATAGCGCTAGCCCCGAATCATCCGTCGGCATCCTGAAACATATCACAGACACCACAGCAGGGGCCTCAAGCGCCCTATCTGCTTATAGCACTCTAGCTCCCCAAAGTGATTCTAGTCGATCTACAATCGGACTTGCTACTGGCATTGCGAGCGACATACCAGCGGGGGTGACACACAGTCAATTTGCTGCCGGATTTTACACAATGATGACTAGAAATCGCTATACCGGAACAACCGATTCAGGGAATCTTGCAACTCTGCATGGAGCATTGATCTACTATGGACACGAAGATGGAAATCCGGCCGCAGTTCCAAAAACGACCACTGCTGTTGGGGTGCGAATTGCGCCTCAATTCAAGTCCGGCACAATTACCAATGCATACGATCTAAAAATTGATAGTCCCAATGGAAGTGCGACAACGATTACAGACCGTTGGTCCATTTATCAATCAGATACCAGTACTAAAAACTATTTCGGCGGCAGCATTGGTATTGTCACTGGCAATCCCCAAGCTAAATTTCACGTAGGCCAAGCCTTTCAATCACCATTTAGCATAGCCCAGTCTTCAATGGTATTAGGCGATACCCTAACACGCGCAACACCATCGGATTCTAATTACAACGGTTCAATCACCTTTTTTGGAAAAGACGCCGAACACGCGTTCTTGACTTATCGTCCAAATCAACTAAACGGACGAAGCAGAATGGAGCTGGTTGGATTCGCCAGTGCCTATGGTGATCGCCAAATCGACTTCACAGCCTCAGGGCGCGTCGGAGTCGGCACATCCTCAACTCCGGCCGCAAGACTTGATGTGATTGATACGGGCACCACGACGAGCGCCATTATCGTACCACGCGCACCAGCGTTCACTGGAACCACAGTCAACGGGATGGTTCGCTACAATTCCACGTCCAACTTGTTTGAGTTCTATCAAAATGGCTCATGGGTCAACTATACGACAGTATCGGATGCGCGCTTAAAAACCAATATTACACCTGTCACCCAGGGATTGGACATAGTCACCCGCCTGCGCCCAGTGTTCTATGACTGGGACAAGACAAACAACCGAACCAAATCTTTTGATCAAAAGCATCAGATCGGTTTTGTCGCACAAGAAGTTGAAAAGGTAATCCCTGAAGTCGTTGATATTGGCGAAGACAGCTACCGGTCCGTGCAATATGGAAAGATCGTTTCTGTCGCAGTTGCCGCCATAAAAGAACTTTATAGTAAGTTCCTAGAACATGATCATCAACTTGATCAAAAAGTCGACAAGTCCGAGTTAAACTTGTTGAAGATTGAAAATGAACGACTGTCTCTGGAAAATAGAGAGATCAAGTCGTATCTCTGCAACAAAGACCCTCACGCTAGCATCTGTCGATAGCTTACTTTACCGATGCTCTACTTGGTGCGCCTCCGATTTCCCATCGAGCCAAGTAGAGCGTCTTTCCTCTATATTCGTGTCCGCCATGTCTACCCTTGAAGATTGGCCTTAATCTTGCTTGTTCTTATTCCATGAATTCAATATTTATGGAAAGCAAGGGCGGAATGATGTCTAGGTTCTTCAATATCGTAGCTGGAATGGCGATATTCCTGCCACAACTTGCTTTGGCTCAAATATCCAGCTTAGCGACCCTATCTGCGCCTGAAACTTACTATGAAGGCCGTACTGCAGCGGATTCATTTTCCAGCCCCTACTCACGCTATTTCACAATAGACGATATCAATCGGTTCGAAAGAAACCAACACCGTCGTCAGCGCCATATCGCAAAAGGCCATTTGATCGTGGTTGACACAAGAGACCAGGATACTTGCCTGGCTATCCAGCATCAGCTCTTGAATGCCAGAGACCTACAAACGCTCAATGACCCGCGTGACCTATGCCTGCGTGACGATACCCGTCCATTTGCCTCTATAACTGTCTTACGTGCCTCAGATGAAGACGAATGGCACCAGGAAATGGACCTACGGAATCTTACTTCCGATCAAAGCAATCTATACACTAGCACGCGAAATATGGCCCTCGGGGCCGCCGGGGTGGCAGGTCTTCTGTACATGATGCCAGAAAGTGTTACCAAATGGAACAAGGACAAAATGAAGAAGCTTGGAAAGAACTACCAAGAAAATATAAGAAATGGCCCCGTAATGGATCAAGACAATTGGGCTCTTAACTACTTGGGCCATCCATATTCTGGCGCAATATATTATCAAGTCGCCAGACACAACGACTTAAGCACTATGGAGTCATTCGGCTATTCAGTTCTTATGTCGACCTTCTTTTGGGAATACGGCATCGAGGCTTTGGCAGAGACACCGTCCATTCAGGATCTATTAATCACTCCGATTATTGGTTCTATCATGGGCGAAGTCTTTTACATTGCCGAGAGGGAAATTCAACTTAATAACGGTAAGGTTTGGGGTTCGAAAAAATTGGGTTCGATCGTGCTTATATTGCTTAATCCCGTAGAAGCCTTTAGTAAAAACTTAAATAATCTCTTAGGAAGCACCGTTATCAAAAACGCACGCGCCAGCATTGTTGTACGACGTCAAAAAGTGCGTAGCAAAGATCTACCAATGGAATACACGCCCTTTTGGGGCTTGGAACTACGTTTTAAATTCTGACAAATTTGAATAAAACAGGAACGACTACAGAGGGCCTATATGAAACTAATTTTACACAGTGTTTTTTTGATGCTTCTAGTTCAATCAGCCTCCGCACAGGAGCAGAACACCTGCTTTGAAAAAGCCATTCCCTTCTTTCAGAACTTCTCTAAAATTTCTGTTAGCCCTATTGCAAAAGCCAGTATGCTAGAGAGTGCTTGCGAAGAACTTGACGATCCCAGACTGACGGAAAAAATCGGAATTTTCAAATCGCTTGGGCATCAGTTCATGGCAAAATTTGGATTCGGAGTGTATGGACAAGCCATCGGTGCTTTTGATCGCCTTCAAGGCGACGAATGGCAAATGGAATACGCACAAAAACTACAAACGATTAAAAGCATCCCAGATCCCTTGGAACGTATCCGTCAAGTTTACTTACTCGTTGTAAGAAATCAAGGATCGTATGACAACGATTCCAACGGAATGAACTCCCTTAAATCGGGATACATCTTCGGAGAATATACGCCAAGCAACTTGCTGAATACGGCAAGAAAGACTGGTAGCGCTGGTGTCTGCAGACATTTTGCTTCTTTGCTACAATGGAGCTTGATACAGGTCGCGAGACATCCAAGTTCCAGATCTTCTGCCCTAGGTCCCCTTGATTTTAGTTCTGAATTCGTTTTAGGAACTATCCCCGACGCCGG
Source organism: Bdellovibrio bacteriovorus str. Tiberius (assembly GCF_000317895.1). Lineage (NCBI taxonomy): Bacteria > Pseudomonadati > Bdellovibrionota > Bdellovibrionia > Bdellovibrionales > Pseudobdellovibrionaceae > Bdellovibrio > Bdellovibrio bacteriovorus. The sequence goes on along the minus strand of NC_019567.1, from coordinate 1,086,133 downwards.
CGGGCATGCCTGGGTTCGAGTTCATCTTCCTCAATATGACCTCTCAGGTCGGCTACAGGGATTTAACAATATGGATCTGGACACCACTTGGTATTCTCGATTCAGCCCGGTCTTCCCACGATTTAGTGGCCTTAAAAATGATACACGCATCAAGGCCGCCAAACAGTGCAGAGAGATCCAGACCTGCCTACGCTCAGTGAAAACTGAGCAACCCGAGTAGACATGACGGACACCATTTTGTGATGACCATATTGTATTCACAAAGGAAGAAATTGCTGAACTTCAGTACCTGGTCACCCACTAAAAAGATGGCCTACTTTTCGCAGAAAGGGTGCCTGTGGTTTTAAACAAGTATTTCCCATGCCGGGAGATAGCCATAAATACAAACAGGAGAATGATATGAGTAAAAAGCTATTGGGCTTGATATTGGGCTACGTAACAGTGTCCTCGATCGCGTATGCCGGAGACTTCAGAGATGCCGGCGCTATCTGCAGCACTTTGGACTTTGACTCGAAAAAAAGTGAGTGCGCTGCAATGGTAAGATCTTACCAGTCAGAATATTTTGACACTAAGGCAATTAACGTATGCAACAATCTCGACTTCGATTCAAAAAAATTGCTTTGTATTTCAGTCATTGCTGACAAAACATATGAGGCCTTTGAGATCAACCAGTGCCGAGATGAAAGCGTCGACAGCAGGAAGATTTCTTGTTTGGCGGCGACAGGCTCTAAATATCGAGATCGACGCCCAGAACCCTACCCTTCTTACCCTTCGAGACCATCCCAGCCGCCTCGTCCGTCTCATCCGTCTCATCCATCTCGACCAAATCAATCGTCTCAAGACTATGTTGTGGGGCAAACTCAAAGATGGATCAATGCCGGAACCTTTATCCCCCCTAAAGCGGTTGTGGAAAGAATCGTTATCAGCGTCAATTCCAGAGAAGCCGTGAAAGAGATCCGCTTGGCAACGGAAAGAAGTGGAGTACGAATTCTTCGTGCAAGCGGTGTTACTGCATCAGGTTACTCGATCCAACTAGGCCAGCTAGTCGGATCTGTCGGCGCGAACGCCAACAGATCTTTTGCACTCGACCCAAGATATGCAATTCGTTTGCAAAGAATTGAATTGGAAGTCACAAGTACCGGCCTTGTTGGCAGCCGAGGACGCTTGGAAGTCCTTCTTGGTGTAACAAGATAACTTGTAAGTTAGGCAAAATGCCTCTGACATCCCGTTAGGGGCATTTTTTTTACTATTCATTCCGTTTCAAGTCTGAACAAATCTCCGTCTATTTTCCCACGCTGATACGCAAATCTGACGTAAATTGAGAATCGAATGTGGTCCCCTTGAAAATCAAACTTTGGTCGAGCTATCCTGATTTTGTTGAAACCACAAGGCTCGGGAGACTTACCTCGGGTAAGTGAACGCTTAGATTGGGCCAAGCGAAGGAGGACACGGATGAGAACACATGAACATCACGATGACGAACTGAAGTGAAGATGCGTCACCAGGATTACTACAAAGAGGTTGGGTTCATGCCTCTCTAAAGAAGAATGGACTGGTTGGATCTGATGAATAACTCATAAGGAGGTTCCTAGGGTTATACTCGTTAGGATATAGATCCTTCCTTTGCCTCAAGGCAAACCGTCGGAAACGGCGGGACGCAAAGCTAAAGGGGTGTCGGTCTTTCGGACCATGCCAGCCAGCTGCCAAAGGTCATGAGTCACCTGAGGAATCAGAGGTGTGCATATGGAAGGAACAAATACATACAAGGATTGGTTTCATTCCCCTTAGCTAGCGAGTTATCACTGACGATTCCTCGCTAGCACTTTTTTTGGCGAACGAATTTCTTAAGACAAAATCCGCAAAAACTTACTTCTTCAAAGGAACAAGCCAGTTCAGGGTATCGGCTTGGGATCCACGCTGGATTGCGGTGATCTCGTTGTATAGCTGCGTGCTGAGCGGTCCGTTTTCGTTGTTGTTGATTGTCCAGTCTTTCCCCTGATAGTGCAAAACACCCACCGGAGAAATCACTGCCGCCGTACCGGTGCCGAAGGCTTCTTTCAACTCGCCTTTTGCCAGACGCTCCACCACTTCCGTGATGGTAATACGTCTTTCCACCACCGGCAGTTTTTTAGAGCGCAATAGCTGCAGGATTGCATCGCGGGTTCCACCTGACAGAATGCTGCCATTCAATTCCGGCGTCACGATCTCGTTATCAAAGACGAAGAACACGTTCATCGTGCCGACTTCTTCGATCCCCTGATGTTCAACATCCAGCCACAACACTTGAGCATAGCCCTTTTTCTTGGCTTCCAAAGCGGCCTTAAGGCTGCTGGCATAGTTCGCCCCGGCCTTCACCGCACCCAGGCCTCCTGGGGCTGCGCGCAGGTATTTTTCCTCAGTCCAAATCTTGATCGGCTTGGTGCCTTCAGAATAATAAGAACCCACCGGAGACAGTAAAATAAAGAACATGGTTTCACGGGAAGGACGAACCCCCAGGAACGGTTCAGAACCGATCAGAGTTGGACGAATATACAGGGATGTGTTCGGCTCTTTCGGAATCCAGCGCTCATCGGCCGCCACCAACTGGTGCAAGCCTTCCATGAACAGCTCCAGTGGAGGAGCTTCCAGACACAGGCGGGCTGCGCCTTCAGCCAGACGGTGATAGTTGAACTCTGGACGGAAGAAAACCACTTCGCCGTCAGCCTTGCGGAAGGCCTTCATGCCCTCAAACAGGGCCTGACCATAATGGAACACAGAAGCCCCAGGATCCAAGGAAAGCGGCCCATAGGGAACCACGCTGGCTTCAGACCAGCCTTTACCTTCAGTGTACTTGGCCACAAACATGTGGTCAGAAAAATGCTGCCCGAATCCAAGTTGATCAGAGGGCGGAAGGGCTTTCGGAGTGTTCGTTAGATTCTTCTTAATTGTGGTCATAGAAAGGACCTATCGAACATAGAGCGATAGGTCAAATCTCGATTACTCTTTTCACCATTTAATAGGCCAGAAAACCTGCGTTAACACTGAAAAATCTATATAAATCATCGTTTTTTAGAAGATATCACAGGAATCCATTTCGTAACTCTTGTTCAACAGCGCTCGAGCCCGAATCGCAGAAGGGTCTTCTGATTGATCAGTAGTGATATCAAATCCCATCAAAGCACTAGTAGCACCGTTCAAATCCTCTGCCGAGTTCAAAAGCCCCGACCGATTCATATATTCCAATTGTTTGGCCGCTATGCAATCAGCTTGGAGTTCCATCGCCAAACTACTTGTAAAGAGTAGCTCTTGCATAGACTCTACCAAATCGCGTTCCCGGGGCCATGTGCCAGCCTTCACCGATTCATAAATATTTTTCAATTGATATGCCGCAGTGGTAATCGGCAGTGGAGCCCTTTGCATATTGTGACTTTTTTCTAAATGAGCCAGTTCATGCGCAATTACCGCAGTTAGGTGCTTCAAAGAAAGGGACCTCACCAAACTTTTGGTCAAAAATATATTATTCCCAAACCCAAAGCCATTCGGTTCTCCCTCTAGACCTTCGATGATAGAAATTGAAACATTATCGTAACGATATGAATATGCTGGATATTTGTAGATTTTCTTCAAGGCCACATCCACCTTAAGTTTGAGATCTGGAGCATCAACCTCCCTATATTGCGGATAACCGGTCTTAGCCGCAACTTTTAGAACTCCTAGAACCAGCTGCCCCAAATAATAGTCTGGCGAAACATATTGAGATACAGACGCTCGCGCTTGATATGCCATCAAGACTACCATGACACATTTCACAACGAAAATTACTCGATAGCGCATAAGCATAAATAGACTCTCCTAATCAGTGCATCTAACTGCCAAATCCATGCCACCTCACTCCTAGCATTTAGAGGCGCAAACCTCGCAGAAATTGAAACAGTGACTAAACTCTGCTCGTGTCCGGATGCCCGAGCAAAAAGTTCAAGCTTTTTTACTTTTTGACAGCAAGGAAACGCCCCCCCGACCAACACCTTGCGACCTGGGGAAGAATCGTCTCATTACGAATCATTCGAGGAACCTCCCAGTAATGATTCTCGTATATTAACGAATCTTCATTGTAAAAAACTCGTTTTTCCGGTCAAGAAACCGATAAGAAGAACATGAGAAATGGAACGTCACTGATCTCATTCTTAGCACTCCTTCTTATGGCTGCTGTCAGCCATGGGTCCCCTAACTCTTTGACCTATCAGGGCCGGATTATCAAATCCGACGGGACCGCGCTGGAGTACGCTCACGTCAGCTTCCTGTTTGAAATCACGAACCCTACCGGAACTTGTGTCATTTATCGCGAACAGGTTGACGACGTGAACATGCTAAACTCCAAAGGTGTGTTTGATGTGCCGATCGGTTCCGGTACGAAGCTGTTCCCGGCCTCCCCGACATTTAAGATGTTGGATGCCTTTAAAAATTCTTTGGCGCACAACTGTTCGGGTGGCTCGACTTACACGGCGGCATCCGGGGACACCAGACTTTTAAAAGTTCAGTTCCACGATGGCGTGGGCTGGAAGGTTATTTCCCCATCCAATGAAATCCGATCTGTTCCTTTTTCTGCCTATGCCCTATCCGCAGAATCCCTGGGTGATAAAATCGTCGATGACTTCCTGCTGAAAGCCGGTTTACCGACGTGTGCGGGCGGGACCTTCCTGACTTGGAACGGAACTGCTTTAACTTGTGCCGGGATCAGCGGCGCCAATGGTGGTACAGTCACTGATGTCACTTCTTCTAATGCCTATATTACGATTGCTAACGGCACTTCCACTCCTGCGCTGACTTTGAATGTCGGCACTACAGCGGGCACCGTGGCAGCAGGTAACGATGCCCGATTCAGCGATGCGCGTGCTCCATCCGGCGCTGCAGCTGGGGATCTTGACGGCACCTATCCAAATCCTTCTGTGGCAAAAATCCAGGGCACGGCGGTTTCCAATGCCGCTCCGGCCAGTGGTAATTTCTTGAAATACAACGGCACGGCGTGGACGCCATCAGCCATCGCACAAAGTGATGTGACGGGTCTTGCCGCGACTTTGAATGCTTACATGACGGATGCTGAATTTAGCGCGGCTGTTGCAAACGCAGGCTGCGCCGCTCATGAAACCATGTACTGGAACGCCGTTGCAGGTTTCAGCTGTCAGCCGATCAATGTGTCTTTGGCGGGTGATGTTGGCGGCACGATTGGCGCTTCTTCAGTGAATAAAATCAAAGGTGTGACTGTTGATACAACTGGTTTGGTTGCAGGCCAAGTGTTGAAATACGACGGCACGAAATGGGCTCCGGCTGCGGATAACAACGACAACTCGGGCGGTACAGTTACGAATATCGCGACTGGTACAGGTTTGAGCGGCGGTCCGATCACGGCGACTGGTACTATTTCATTGGCTAACACTGCGGTGACCGCGGCTTCTTATGGTTCGACCACGCAAGTCGGCACGTTCACTGTCGATGCTCAAGGTCGTTTGACGGCGGCATCCAATGCGAATATCGCCTTCCCAGTGACTACTGTTGCGGGTCGCACGGGCGCTGTGACTTTGGATGTCGGTGATGTCGGTAACGGTGCGGGTAAATACTTTATCTATCGCCCGAATAATACCGCTTGTACCGACGGTCAGGTTCTGAAGTGGGTTACGGCGAATAACCGTTGGGAGTGTGGAACAGACACGGATACTTCTTCCGGTGGTACAGTCACAAACATCGCAACGGGCACGGGACTTTCCGGTGGTCCGATTTCTTCCACTGGCACTATTTCATTGGCTAATACCGCAGTCACTGCGGGTTCTTACACTCGTGCTTCCATCACGGTGGATGCTCAAGGTCGTTTGACGGCGGCTTCCAGTGGTGCTGCGATCAACCTGGCTTCGGATGTGACGGGCACTTTACCGATCGCCAACGGTGGTACAGGCACAACGACTGCTTTGGGTGCCTTCAATGCGCTTTCTCCGCTGACAAGCAAAGGTGATATTCTGGTTCGTGATGCGACCAATAACATCCGTTTGCCAGCAGGCACCAATGGACAAGTCCTGACTGCTGACAGCGCTGTCACTGCAGGGGTCAAATGGGCCACACCCACCACGGGCACCGTGACCAGCGTTTCTGGCACGGCTCCGGTTCAAGTTGCTACGGGCACAACGACTCCGGTGATTTCAGTTGATAACGCCACGACCTCTACCAAAGGTATCGTGCAAGTGGGTTCTGGTATCGCGGTTTCTTCAGGAACCATCAGTGCTGATCCTGCGAACTTCCCTTCGGCGGTTCCTGTTACTAAAGGTGGTACCGGCGCGACCTCAATCACTGCCGATCGTTTGCTGGTTTCAAACGGCACTGGCACGGCCGTGATTCCATTCACCTGTGCCGTGGGCCAGACAATCACGTTTAATGCCTCGGGTGTCATGGGTTGTACCAGTTATTCTGCAACAAGCTTGTTCGCCAATGGCGGCAACAGCTTCGGTGCGGCGGCGACATTGGGCACGAACGACAACTATGGTTTGAATTTTGAAACCAACGGTTCGCCTCGCATGACCATTTCCAATGGCGGCGCAGTCGGTATCGGGACCACCTCGCCAAGCTTCAATCTGGACATCCAAAGTTCTGACGCCTTCCAAGCTCGCCTGTGGCATTCTTCCGATGGTCAGTACGATGGTTCTGCCATGATGATGACCCGCACACGCGGCACACTGGCTTCCAATAGCGCAGTGACTTCAGGCGATACATTGGGTGGCTTCTATTTCCGTGCTCATGACGGCACCAGCACGGGCACGACAAACTCGGCCATTGAAGTCAGTGCTGGCCAAAACCACACGACTTCGACTCGCGGCACTTACATGATCTTTGAAACCACCGTCAACGGCGCAGCTTCCCGTTCAGAACGCATGCGTCTCCATTCCAATGGAAATGTTGGTATTGGGCAGACCAGCCCCAGCTATAAACTGCATGTGGGTAATAACACGGATGCCACGAATGGAATCGCAGTCAGCGGTTCTTCAGTAACATCCCTGGATCTTTTGAATTCAAGCTTTGGCGGATTGTGGCTCGGGGTGAATTTTTCTGGGGCCGCCGTCAACGGTATTCCCGCAAATGGTATGGGTATGTCTGTCGGGAACAGTAATATTATTTTTGCCACGGGCGGTACGCGTGCTGAACGCATGCGCATATCCAACGTTGGTAACGTGGGTATAGGTGTGACCAATCCCGCGCAGAAACTGGATGTCAGCGGCGGAACGATCAAAGCTGGTAGCGCTACGGCGACATCCGGCAGTCTGATACTGGTGGACAACTATTCCAGCGGCAACTTAACAAATATCGGTACTGAATTCTCTAGTGGTGCACCTTCCATTGGTTATGGCGTTTACCCATCTGGTGCGCTAGGAAGCTTCCTTTCCTCCTCTAGTTCCACCAACTTATTCCGCGCTGCGATTAATGTCGGTGGTTCGGATGGTATTCGCTTCTATACTGGTGCTCAACAGACTGTAACTGCGGGCTCGGCTGCGACGACGGCGGAAGTGATGCGCATCTCGAACGCGGGTAATGTGGGTATCGGCACCAACAATCCAGCTTATCCCCTGCACGTCAGCGGGACTGGATACATCCACGACGGCTCATCCTACGTCGAACTGCTGTCGCGCTCGGATTCAGCTTTGAACATCAACAACAACCACGCCACCAAAAGGGGTTTGACGGTTCACCATGGCAACAGTGCTTCCCACATCGCGCAGTTCTATCACTGCCCAAGTGGCACGTGCACACAGAAGTTTTATGTCGACTATAACGGCAACATGTGGATCGCCGGAAACTTAACAGAAGCCTCTGATGCCCGCCTGAAAACTGACATCCAAATCCTACCGGACAGTTTGCAAAAGGTTCTGGGACTGAATGGCTATAGCTACTATTGGAAAAATCCGGAAAACAAAGAAAAACAAATCGGTCTGATCGCACAGGAAGTGGAAAAAGTCTTCCCTGAAGTCGTACGCACCGATAAAGACGGCACCAAATCCGTAGCCTATCAAAAGCTGGTGGCGCCCATTATTAATTCCATCAAAGAGCTTTATCAGATCGTGATTTCTGAAAACAAAAAACAGGATCGTGAAATTGCCTCACTCAAAGAAAACAATGCCGTTCTGGTTCACAAGGTTCAGTCCCTGGAAGAACAGAACAAGGCTTTGAAAGACGCCGTCTGCGAAGTGAATCCGAAAGCCAAAGTCTGCCGCAAATAACCCGCCAGGAGCCCCGCAAAGGCTCCTGTTCAGTCCTTAAACACCAAAAGCCCTGTGAAATAGCCTCTGCGTTCAATCCAGCATGGCCGTGGATTTGCTCTGTCAATGCCCATGCGTCGTTATTTTGCATTCCTATTCAGTCTGCTGGTGTTTTCCCCTGTCATCGCCGGGGCCGCAACCGACGTTTGCGCCAAACCATTTGTCTCAATTCGAGACATTCAAGACGAAGAAATTCTGCATCCCCAGCTGACCGGGACTCTCTACCAAAGAGCGTTCCTGAAGCTGGCTCAGCGCCTAAGCCTTGAAAACCTGAACACGGTTGAGTCCTACGCCCACACCCTGTCTTTGCGCTTGACCAAGGAACAAACTGAAAGCTTCAAAGCTGAATACACGCGTTTTGCCCAGGCTGATTCCTATGAGGCGTTCCTGCAAATCATTAAAAAAGCCGATTACTGGAAATCCTCTTTGCGCCTGCCCAATGCCTATGTGGCCTTGGTCGCCGCTTTGGCCCGCCACATGGGCGAGATCCATCTTAACACCGCCGAAGTCGAAGCCCTGTGGCTTAGCCAGAACTGGCCTGCGCTGGACAGTCTTTCTTTGACCCGTCAACTGGCTCAACTGTCCGGAGCTTTGGACAAACGCCGCCATCTAACAGTGGCGGAATACACCGTCAGTCTGCGCGCTTTGGGGAAAGACTGCACCAATATCACCGAACAAACCCTGCAAAAGAAACTGCGCGAAGATTTCTGGCTGACCTTGCGAAACAAACAAGCCACCCGTTTCGCCGGAAGCAAAGTCCTGCTGAATCAGGATACTCTGGTCGAGCTTCCCGCCTTACGCCTGCCGAGTCAGCAGTTGCGTCTGGGCGAAGCACGCCCGGTTGCGCTGAAAGCTTACGCCAATGAAGACTTCCGTACTTACATCGGCAAAAGACATGAAATCAATCGCAAGGACAATCTGGAGGTCATCCGTTTCTTCCACGGTAATTACGGGGATGCTCCGTTTGCGGTTGTTAACAAAAAAGAAAAACTAATTCAGTTCTTCCGCGCTGATGGTCAGGAACTGTCCCGCAATTCGATCGAAACGTATCCGGGTGATGAATTGAATTCTGGTGGTGCAGGCATCTATCACTTTACCACCCAACAAGATGGATTTGTCTTCCTGCAGGCTGAACGTGATCTGCAGATCCGGGCCGCATTTAAAACCAGCGCATCCCTTTCCCGCGACATGGTCGTGTATGTCCTGCCCGAAACTGCGGACCACCACTTCCGTATCCGCAATCACCGCCTGACATTTGGGGCGGCGAAAGTCTTCCGCAACCGCATGGCCTATAACTACAGCCCGATGAACCGTGCCTTTAAGACAGTTCAAATCAAAGTGGATTTGAACGACAGCTTTGCACAAAACTATGCTCAGGCCCTGCAGGACGAAAAAACCACTTTGATGGGACTTTTGAACATCGAGGACGATGAATACAATATGCTGGCAGAATTTGCTTTTGCGGTAATGGCGCCAGAAACCAACTATGGAAAAAACTGGAAGTACCGCTTAAAAGAACTGGCCCCGGTGGTGATTGCCCTGCTGAAAGGCAACGGTCTGGACACAGATGAGAACAGCCGCGGACCGACCCAGATCAAGCGCATTCCTCAGGTGATTATCGATAAATATAAAATGGAAAAAAGTGACTTGAAAGATCCCAAGTCGGCTGCGATTGCAACCCTGGCTTTCAGTGCGGACCTTTTAAAAGACCTGCGCAACGTGGCCTGGCAGCACCCGGCCATCGTTGAGGAAAATCTGCAGGACTATCTGTACTATCTGTATCAGGGACGCCGCTGGGAAATCCGCAACGCCACCGCAACACCAGATCAGAACGCCTCGATCAAAAAGATCAAGAAGGCCGTTCTGCTGATGACAATTCAGAACAATTAGTTCGCCGGGCAGGACACGCTCAGACGCTCACTGCCTTTTTTCAGGGAAAGCTCCAGATCGCCTTCAATTACTGTGCTGGCAGAGCTGTCGCCTTTGACTATGTTCGCGATATAACGACCATCAACCAAAACCACGGACACATTAAAGCCCTCTTCCTGAGTGCGCAGGACATAAGCGGCCAGATCCGTGTTTTCTTTCACTTCCAAAACCAACTCTTCAGCGCGCAGTGCGTTTTTGGTTTCAAGCAGGCAACTTGGCGCGGCAAAGGACACTGAAGAAGACAAAATCACAAACAAGGACAGAATAGCTTTAGTCATAGGAACCTCTCTTGAGGCCCTTATAATGCACAAGCGTCACAATCGAAATTGAATAATTATGAATATAATAATAAGATATTCTTATTATGTCAGAGCCGAATATTTATCATTTGAAATATTTTTCCAAAACAGCTGAATTACAAAGCCTGGCCGCCGCCGCCAAGGTCCTTAATGTCAGTCAGCCGGCTATCAGCCAGGCTATACGCAAGCTCGAGGATACTTTGGGATGTGAGCTTCTGCTGCACACCAAAAATCGCTTCAAGCTGACCGAAGAAGGCCGCCTTTTGCTGGAGAGATCCCGTGGAATTCTTGCCCAACTTGAGGATTTAAAAGCCGAACTCAAAGGCCGATCTGAAATTGTTACAGGCTCTTTGAGTATTGCCACTTCCAGCGCAGTGGCCCACTATCTTCTGCCTGCCCGCCTGAAAGAATTTATGAAAGCCCATAGCGAAGTTCAGCCCGAACTTCACTTTGGTTCCGTCCCTGAGATCGCCGAACTGATTCGCAATGGCAAAGCCGACTTGGGAATTATCATCGAGGAAAACCGCTTGCCCGGGTTTGAACACCGCCTGCTGGGCGAGGGTGGCTTCACCTGTGTGATCCGCACCGGCTCCCAGTGGCCCGCGGCCCCGCGCTTTTTAGCAACCCAGGAAAGTCCCGGTTGGCCCGAGCTGCAAAAAGCCTGGCGTCGGCATAGCGGCAGCGACGCCCGAGCCGCCCTCACCGTGGAAAACTGGGAAGTCATCAGCCAGATGAGTCTGCTGGGCATGGGCGTGGGATTTGTCCCGGACTTTATCGCAGAAAACCAAAGCGGCCTGAAAGCCGCCGAAGAACAAACCCCCTGGGCCAGTAAGATCCGCTACAAGATTTATTTAATTCACCTGGGCGAGCACCAACTGGCAAAACCCGCCCGGATCTTTATCAAATCTTTGGCGCAGCAGGGCTTCTAAGGTCTAAGCACTGCCTTTGATGGCCACACGAAGCTCTTCCACGACTTTGTTTAGCACGGTTGCCTGCCCCGCCAATTCCTGGGAAGACGCCGCCGCTTGTTCGGAAGCCGCGGCATTTTCCTGCGTGACCGTGTCGAGCTGATTCATGGCTTTGCCAATCTGGGTGATACCATTGGACTGCTCACTGGTGGCACTGGCGATTTCAGAATTCAAGCTTGAAACCTTTTTTACCGAGCCGACGATTTCACTCAAAGACTCGACACTTTCGTTCGCCCTTTCAAAACCGGCCTGGATACGCTCGACGCTGGAACTGATCAGATTCGAAATATCCTTGGCCGCGTCGCTACTTTTCAACGCCAGTGTGCGCACGGCTTCGGCGACCACCGCAAACCCTTTGCCCTGTTCACCAGCGCGAGCGGCTTCAACCGCAGCATTCAGTGCCAGCAAATTGGTCTGGAAAGCCAGATCATCAACCACACTGGTGATCTCCTGGATTTTTTTGGAATCCTGATCGATGACTTTCATCGCCTCTAGCAAACCTTGAATTTTCTTTTCGCCGTCTTCCGCACTTCGACGGGCGCCTTCGGCCAGATCGGTTGCCGAGGCCGCGTTTTCAGCATTGATCCGCACCATGGCCGTCAGCTCTTCGATAGTGGCCACAGTTTCCTCCAATGAAGATGCCTGTTCTGTGGCGCTTTGAGAAAGCCCCTGAGAAGCCGTCGCAATCTGTGTCGCAGTATGGTTAACCTGAAAGGCATTTTCACCCAAGTTGCGAAGAACACTGCTAATGGCCGCAGACATCTTTCGCAAGGTCATTGCCGCCAGCAGGACTCCCAGCAATATCACCGCACTGCCGGTCCAGATCAGAATCTGGAAGGTGCTGGAAATAGCTTCAGCTGACTGCTTTTTCTGCTGTTCCAGCTGCGCCTGATGATGAAGCAGGATTTCATCCAAAGCCTTGTCACCCTCCAAGCGTGTGTCCCGCCCCACCGAGGAAATCAGCCCCAGAGCTTTCTTGTGGCCTTCAGCATCAGCCATGATCTTTTGAATTTCCAGGTCGTTGTCCGCCCAGCGACTGTAGGTGGCCAGAAACTTTTCCAGACTGGTTCTTTCTGTCTGATCTGCGATCTGCATACGGCCGGCCACGATGGCACGAATCTCAGTGTCGAGCTTTTTAATCTGGGACGAATTGTTAGCGCGCTTTTCCTGATTGTCATAGAAAAGCACATAGTTTCTTTCATAAATCATCTGCCCATGGAAGGCATCTTTCAGATTCAGGGCTTCAACAACGCTCTTAAACTGAACATCGGTAACATTGCGGACCACGTCCCCGACACGATTTAAATTGTACAGTCCGACTCCGGCAACACCCACGATACCGGCGCACAGGATGGCCACGATAAGACTCATTTTCTGACTTAAACTCAGTTGTTTCATGAACGCTCCCTTAATATAAGTGCAGCGTTCTTCGGCCCACCATTCGGGAAACTTCATTACACTAAGATAAGGTTCGACGAAGGCGACGGGATGTCACAATAGAACCTGAGAGAACACAAAAAAAGACCCCAGAATCTGAGACTGGCTTTGTTACCAGTCGTGATTTTGGGGTCGACTTAAAGACTATTGCGAGAAAATTCTTATTGCTTCACTTCGGACGGAATCACAATGCGCGCGCCCACCATCAAGGATGCCGGGTTGCGGATGTTGTTCTTTTCTTTAATATCAGAAACAGCCACATTGTACTTCGCCGCGATCACGGAAAGGTTTTCACCTCTGCGGACCACGTGAACCTTGGATTTCGTTTTTTTGCTTTGAGCCACTTCAGTAGCCACTTCACGAGCAGAAGAACTGCCCGGAGTTGGAACTTTCAGTTTCATGCCCACTTTCAGTGTACGGCCACGGCGGATGTTGTTCATGCGCTGAAGCTCAGAAACGCTGGTGGAATACTTGCGTGCAATCGTGAACAAAGAGTCCCCGGACTGAACGATGTAATAACGACCATCCGAACTGACAGTCACCGTATTTCTTGGAGCTTCCACCGCGGATTTTTTAGCCACCATAGAACGAGACTGGGAACGATCTTTCAGCGGAGTGCGGTCCGGCACCTGAATACGCATACCCACGCGCAATGGCTTGCGGCGAGGCAGATCATTCAGATCACGCAGGAACGCCACCGTGGTGCGGTAACGACGAGCCACTGTGCTCAACGTGTCGCCATGACGAATGCGGTAAGTCTGGGTGTCTCCGGTGTCAGCTACGAACTGAACGCGGGAAACAAAACTTTCGGAAGCAGCCACTTTGGACTGTTCTGCCGTGCCCGGAGGAATGCGCAGAATCAGGTCGCTGCCTTTCAGGATCGCCACTTCACCCTTGAACTTTGGATTCAACGCTTTGAAGTCCTCATAGTTCAGGTTCAATTTATCCGCCATCTGACGCAGGTTCACTGGCTGGGAAACGGTGATGTGATCGAACTCGATCGGCGGAAGATAATCGATGTCATCGAATCCATACTTCGCCGGATCTTTACCGATCATTTTAGCCGCGATGAATTTTGGCACGTAGTTGATGGTTTCAGCTGGCAGGCGTTTTTTACGAGCCAGCTCCCAGAAGTCACGGGTGTAGTGATTCATCACTTCACGTTTTACGCGATTTTCACCCACGTTATAGGAAGCCATCGCCAGATACCAGGAACCGAACACGCTATAAAGACCTTTGAAGTACTCGGCCGCAGCCTGAGTTGCAAAGACCGGGTCACGACGTTCATCCACGAAAGCATTGATGTCCAGACCATAACGTTTACCGGTACCGCGGATGAACTGCCAGTACCCCACCGCCGAAGCGTGTGAAGTCGCGCGAGAGCTAAATCCGGATTCGATCAAAGCGATGTAAAACAGATCTTCAGGAAGTCCATTATCACGCAAAACTTTTTTCATCAGTTTTTCGTAACGAGTGGATCTTGCAAGGTAACGTTCCATGTGCGGGCGACCGCGACCCTGGAAGTAGGCAATCCATTTTTCAACTAGGGGGTTAACTTCAGTAGGGATGGATTCCAATTCCTGATCCACCACCTTGGGGCCTTCGGGGTCAGACAAACGGAACGAGCCAATGTCCTTCAAATCCCCTTCACTGTTGGTCGCTGTTCTGCCAGCTTTCGTGCCCAAATCCTTATGAGCACAACCTGACACAAAGGCCAGGACCAAACTCAATGTTAAAAGTCTCCTCATGAGTCCTCCGACTGAGTTTTCAGGCTACAAAACTCGAGAGGATTTTTCAATAAAACAACGCCCTTATTTTGCCTTTTTGTTGAGCAAATCCTGCCATAAGACGGGATTTACCTCGTATTGGCCCTTCTCAGAGAGTCGATACAGCAGGACGTTGCGCAGAATGGCCTTCACATAAAAGCTCGTTTCCGTCCATGGCAGCTCGTCAAACCACAGTTCATCCACCGGAGCCGAGCTGGGTTTGGTAAGTAGTTCGCTGACCTCAGTTCTTGCATCGATCCACAACTTCATCCGATAGGGTCCTGCGTTATATGCCGCCAGAGCGAAAGGAACGCTGCCCTGGAACTGGTCTAACATCTGGGATACATAGAAAGAGCCCATCGGGATGTTCACTTCAGGACGGAACATGTCGTCGGGAAGCTCCACTTTCATGCCCAGTTTTTTGGACACCTCTTGAGCTGTCGGTGGAATCATCTGCATCAACCCCAGAGCATTCGAGGTCGAGACCGCCTTCAGATTGAAGGCACTTTCCTGACGGGTCAGACTTTTAAACAAAACCGCGTCGACGCCATAACGTTCCGCCTCAGCTTGATACAGACTGGCGAAGGCTTCCGGGTATCCGATCTTTACAAATTGCTCGCGACGCAGACGTGGGTCAGCTTCCATGGCTTCGTTGATCCAGCGTATTGCTGTCACGTACTGATGACGCTCCACCAGTTTTTCTGCCAGTTGCACTTTCAACGTGGCATCTTTTAAGAATGGCACAGACGACAATTCTTCCTGCGCTTCGCTCACCCAACCGGCTTCGGACAAAACCTTGAAACGGTGCCACGCATTTTTTTGCGCGCCCACCACAAAGAATTCATTCCCCAGCGCCGGAGCCTTGTCTTTATTATCCGGCCAGGACAGTTTGCCTTTTTGCGATTCCGCGCGCAGGCGCAGACCATAATAAGAAAACGGATAGCGTTCGATCAAATCTGCCGCAGCCTGGTGCGCACGCTCGGACTTGCTTTCCTGCAAAGAGCGCACAAGCCAGTACTGCCCGTTCAACTCATAACGATCCCGCCCCTGCTGCAACAGGCGCTCCAACAATGCGGAAGAGCTTGCATAGTCCTGCTTGCGGAAATAAATCAAACTTGCGCGGAACAGCGCTTCAGCGGCTTCATCCGAACCCAGATGATAAGTGTACAGTTTTTTATAAAGCTCCAGCGCTTTGTCATACTGACCCAGGAAATGCGCCGAGCGACTGGCAATCCAAAGAGCCGATGTCGTGGATGGCGCCTGGGGACTCTTATCCAGGGCCTTCAGTGCTAACGACAATGAACCCGAATAATCCGCACGACGATGCATGTTGTGCGCCCATTCCATCAAGCGGGCGGTGTCGGCTTCTTCCATTTCATTCAGAGCTTTGACCTTGACCAGCTTTTCGCTAAGAGAATTGTAAATCTCCAACGGCTTGTCTTTCAGGCGGCGCGCGGCGCGGCTGCCCGGATATTCATTCAGAATCTGCACACTGTCTTTTAAGGCCGCGATCGGATCGTTCTGCTTTTGCGCCAGACGAATGCGCTCTTCAATCTTGGCTTCATCCCCGGCGATTTCCGGCGCCACGGTGGCCGTCTTTGCTGGCGGCATCGCCGTCGTTTTTGTTTTGGCAATGAAATCCAGTTTTTCCTGAAGATATTTGGAATCTTTTTGATCCTGCGCCTGTTCAAAGAAGAACTGCGCTTCGTTATAGTTATTATCAAGCATCGCCAGATCACCCAGCAGTTGATAAGCCTTGGATTTCTGTTCGCGATTCATCACCGCTGCACTGGACAACAAAGCATCAATGCTGACCGCGGCTTTTTTATTCTTGCGGGTCACCTGATCTTCCAGCTGCACCATCTTGAAATCCAGATAATATTTCTCAAGATTTGCGGACCACGGTCCATTGCGGAAAAGATCCTTGTGCGCCTCCATTGTGGTCAGTGCACGATCCACGGCCGCGCGGTCTTTGACCTTTTTCTGGGATTCGTCCAGACAATGCAGCCAGCTGACACCAACCCAACCGCGCAGATCCTTGTTGCTTGTGAATACCTGTGGCGCCAGACGCGCACACTCGGCCCATTTCAGGTGAATTTCATAATCTTTCAGCTGCGAAAGCGGTGAAAGCTTCACTGCTTTCTTTGCATCAGCGATCTTATAAAGATCCACGACCGGATCTTTCGGCAGCTCTTTTTTTACATCCACTTTTTGCACTTGGGCGAAAGCCGCACTTCCAATAAGAAGGCCACCGGCCATGATCATTCTTTTCACGGAGACTCCTCCAACTTGGGCCCCACGCTTTGCATAGGCCCTTTGTAATCAGTCATATCAAAATCAGCTTTGCGCAGATAAATCAAAGAAGGTTCCCGCGACTGGCGGAAGACCACTTCAAGCTTCCAATAAGGTTCGTTCAACAAAAGTTCCAGCGGGTCTGCGACCCCATAGTCGCAGAAATACACAGCGGCATTTTCCTGAACACGTTTGCTGCAAAGCTCATACGACAAATTATTTGCATAGCGCAAAAGCCACGGCCATGGCCACTGTTCTTTCATGCCGACTTGCATTCTTTGTTGGGCCAACGAAGGTTTTTCCAGAATATTTTTGGTGATAAGGTCAGAAACCTGCACCAGCTCATAGGTGGAATTGACGTAAACATAAGGATGCGTCAAATCAATGGGTCTTTGATAAACGGAAATCCAGACACTGCGAAGCCCCACAGCCGCCAATACCAGCGCCACACCAGCCAGTACGTGACGTCCCAGAAAACGGGTTTCAAAAGCGTTCACCAGCGTTATCGCCAGGACAAAATAGAAACCCCATACCAGTGACAGCACACACCACACGGTCTTATAAGGAATCAACGAATACACCAGCAGCTGTACCAAAGAAAACACACTGACTGCGCGCAATTCTTTGCGCTTGGAGAAAACGCCGACAACGGCCAGCAGTCCCCCGAACAGAACCAAAGGCTCTGCCGTGTAAAGCACCTGCAGCCAGTACCACGCGCTTTTTTCGTGACCATGACCATGGACTCCTGTTTTCAGCCACGGCAGCACGGATTTGAAGAAATCAACAATGCCCCCAAGATTCTGGTAAAAGCCGGTGAACAGTTGCAGGAAAATCAAAAGCAGCAACACAGTCAGCACCGTCAACCGGCCGCTCCACGCAAGACGAATTGTTTCCAGGGAAAACATCGTGCGCAGGTGGCTCCAGCCCAGCGTCAAAAAGGCCACCACCCAGGCAAACATGGTGATCACGAAAGTTTCTTTCAGGGCCATCATGCCCCACAGCCCGATCAGGAAAAGGCCCAGGGCTTTTTCATCCTGACGGCCAATCCAGCGCAAGATTCCCATGCCAGCGACCAGCTGGAAGAACACAAACGGCATTTCATGAATCCCGGAGCGGCCAAAGAAAATAAAGGCCGGGCTGAGCAAAACCAGCACCGCCATCACCATGTTCACCGCTTTGGGCCGCAAAGCTCCCCACGCCAGAATAATCACACTCAGCACACTGAACAGGGCCGGCACCGCCCGCAGGGTCTCCAGACTGCGGCCCCACAAGGCTTCAAAGCCCTGCAGCACATAGAAATACATCGGGCCGTGATAATTGTTGGGATCGTACTTGTAATACCCCAGCTTTGACATCTGCATCACGAACCAGCCGTTGATGCTTTCGTCAAAGTGAATGGGTTTGTTGGTCAAAAGAGCAAAACGACTGATCAAAGCCAGCAGGAAAAGCCCCGCCCAGAAAGCCGCATGAGAGAAGTTCGTGACCTTGAAAGATTTCATTGTTAACTATCGTAAAGATGGAATCTTCTGTGTCAACCCCGCACTGCTCACTGATTGTTTATTTGGAACATCCGGAAATGCTTCCGGCTTACTTGCGTGACCTGCGCGGTTTTTTTGCCAAGTTCCCACTGAATTACGAAGTCATCGTTGTGGCAGAAAAAGGCTGCGCGGTGCCCCCGACAGAAGGCCCCGTGCGCGTTCTGCAAAACTCCAGGAAACTGGGCCGCGCGGCCAGCTTGTGGCAGGGCTTAAAAAGCAGCCAAGCCCCTTTTTCAGCCATCACATCCGTGGACATGAACACACCCCTGGGTGATTACTTCAAACTGCTGCAGAACCTGATGACCGAAGAAAATTTTGAAGTCTGCTGGGGCGACCGCTACAAGAAAAAAGACAGCCCCTTCCTGAAAACGCCCCACCCCCGTCAGCAGATGGAGGACAGCTTCAACCGCATTTTGCGCGACAAGTTCCCACAAGGGCCGCAGGATCCGTTAAGCGAAATTCTGCTATTTAAGAAAGCCGCCATCGAAAAACTGGCGACGGAGCCCCGTAAATTCACGGGTTGGTATCTGGGACCGCAACTGCTGGGCGGAATTCGCCGTCAGCAGCTTCGTGTTTTGGAAATTCCGGTATTTGAATCAGGACAAACGCTGCCAGGTTTTTCACTTTGGCGCCAGCGCTGGAACCTTTTCACTGAGTGTGCTTTCAAGACCTCGTAAAGCCTCGTGCAGATAATAATCCAGCCAGCGCGTACCACCAATCGGCAATGACTGGCGATGCAGATAGCCCATATGGCCACCGCGCTTTTCAATATGCAATTGCACATGCTTTGAGAATGGCGCGCGCAAATAGTCGCCAACATCCACAAACGGATCATCGGCCGAAGTCAGCGTGTACGTCGGCACATCAATGCCTGCAACATACTGAATCGAAGAACAGCGCTGATAATAGTCCTCGCGGCTGGCAAATCCCGATGCTGGAGCCGTGTAAATCTGATCCATATCCCAGACTGTGGCCCACTTGGGAATTTCATATTTTTCAGTGATCAGCCCCATGCGGTGTTTTTCTTCCACCAGCTTGCGCAGGCGCAGAACAAAACGCATGTCATAGACGCGGTTAAATCCGGATTTCAATAGCAAAGAACCTGATTGCAGATTCAACGGTGCATTGACCGTGATTGCCCCGTCAGGCTTGTTCTTGCCGCCGTACCCGCCCAGCAGACACAGCATGATGTTACCGCTTAAAGAGTACCCGACAGAAATGTGCTTTTTATTCGGGAACATCTGACGAAGCTGCCCCAGCACCACGGACACGTCCTCGGCACTGCCGGAATGGTACGGTCGTTTGGCGAAAGGAGCGCCTTCACCCGCGCCACGGTGATTGACCAGCACAACGGAATGCCCCAGTTGCTGACAGATCAACGCGGTTCTTTGCATATAGTCCGATGTGACATCCCCGGAAAGACCATGGAAAAGGCTGACCACCAGATTGGTGTGACCTTCGATCCAGGAACAAAAAAGTCGATCCCCGTCAGGAAGATCGACTTCAAATTTTTTACCAAAATGTGATAGCTCAGCGGACTTTAAAAAGTGCGCCCACAATGTCTGACCGTGACCGCTGTCGGCCCAAAAAGGCGCTGCACATGGAATCAGGTTCAGTCGTTGCAAGTTTACTCCTTACAGTAGTACTGCCCGTTCACGTACACGTATCCATCCGGGCGTCTGCCGCGGGGATCATGGTGAAGCCAGTGAAGCAGTCCACCCTTATTGGTCCAGATAAATTGCCCGCCCATGGCAATAACGTCCCCCACCTTCAGTGGGACACGTGGGCACATATCAAGATTATACACAGCCTGCATAAGCTCGCCATTGGAAAGACGAACCACCCACTTTTGATGCTCTAAACCACTGCTGTCGTCCGGCAGGATCTTAACAACTGTCAGGCTGCCACCTTCAACAAAGTCTTCACGACGGCGATCATTCACCGCACGCACCAGATCGGAATCACTGGCAGATTCATCCAAAGATGCGCTTTGTTCGTAACTAGAGTCTTCGCTCTGGCGGTTCTGATCCCAGGATTCCTCACGATTGCCGCGGCGCTTGGCTTCAACGGTTTCAACGTGGGCAAAAACAACGGCGAATGCGAAAAGATAGATGCTGATCTTAGTGATAAGTTTCATAGCTCCCCCTGCTATGCGCGGGAGTCTGCTAAAATGTGCGGACAAAGACAACCAATAAAAAAGGGATGCCATTGAAACATCCCTTCGAAGATTCGTTTGAAGCTGATCTGACAGAATCTGTAAATTTTACTTAAACTCCACGTTCTCAATAGTTACGAACTCTTCGCCAGCAGGTTTGACGATTCGAACCTCATCTCCTAATTTTTTTCCAAGAAGCGCGCGCGCCACAGGGGACTTCCACGAGATCTTGCCCGCCTTCGGATCAAACTCGTCTTCACCAACGATCTGATACACAACTTCATCACCCTCTTCATTGGCCAATGTGACTGTGGCACTGAATAGCACCGTTGTGCCCTTCATCTGCTTTGGATCAACAAGCTCAGCGTCTTCGATTCGTTTGGTCAGAAAATGCACGCGACGGTCAATTTCGCGCAAACGACGTTTGCCATACTGATAGTCCGCATTTTCCGAACGGTCCCCGTTGCTGGCAGCCCACGCAACGACTTCCACCAATTTAGGACGCTCCACATGCATCAACGCGTGGTATTCCGCCTTCAATTTAGCCAGACCTTCGGGGGTGATGTAGTTCTTGTTGTTATCCATATGGCAAGACTCTAGACCATCTTCCAGAGGCCTTCCAGCAAACTTTCCACAATTTCTTTACATCACCCTCGGACCTAGACTTTAGCTCCCTTTAATATTGAGACATTTACTCCGAAAAAAGTATGAGGAGGAATCGATGAAAAAACAGTGGAAACGTCTGCTTATCGCTGCATTAAGCTCGTCGTCCGTTTTTGCTGCAACGTGGTTCTGGTATCAGTCCACAGCTGACACACGTTCCTCCAATTCCAATGAAAAACCGCTGGCCTACGTCGGAAAAGTAGTTGAAGACATTCAACGCCGTCCGGCTTCACGTCTGTTGTGGCAGCTCGTCAATTCGGGTGAACCTTTGTACAACGGTGAAGCCATTCGTACCAGTGAACGTGGCGAAGTGCGCATTCAGTTCGTGGATTCAGACCGCTATCTTGATCTGGAACCGGAATCCCTGATCGTGATCAAAAAATCCGAAGGCGAAATCGCCCTGGATTTGATGGAAGGTAGCTTGTTCGTTAATGCCAAAACCGGCGCCGCTGATGGCGATGCCCCGGGACTGGTGCTTAATTCCGCCAACGGTAAAGTCGATCTGTCCCAGGCTTCCGCAAGTCTTTCCAAAGGCCGCGGCGATTCTGTCGACGTTCAGGTTTTGGAAGGTAAAGCTTCCATCAAAGGATCTGACGGCCAAAGCAAAGACCTGATCACACGTGAAGAAGTCAAAATCCTGACTCCACTGCCACAGAAACCCGTGGCCATGGATGCTGAAAACCCAGAAGCCGTGCCGTTCCAATGGCAGGGCTTCCCGCCTAATTCCAACATCACGTTGTGGGTGGGCCCCAGCCGAAAACAGCTGAAACCGCTGATGAAGGCTGCTCCGAATGCAAATCAACTTATGGCTTCACTGCCCTTCGGTCGTCACTACTGGAAACTTGTAGCGACAAATCCGCAAGGGTCGGTGGCTGCCGAAAGCGCTATCTATAAAACCGAGGTTCTGGCCCGCTATGCGCCGACCATGGTCTTCCCGACTGCCGATGCTGAAGTGCCTGCAGTGCAGACCCCTTATGATATGACCTTTAAATGGCAAAAGGGTGATGACACCCGCCAGATGACCCTGGAATTGTGGGCGGATGAACAGTTGAAAAACAAAATCTCCACCAACACCTTCACCAAGGAAGAAAGCTTCACGGCCCCGGGCCTGAAAGCCGGCACTTACTTCTGGCGTATGACGACTTACTTTGTCGACACGGAAAAACCGGCGATCGGCAAAGTGCAGAAGTTCACGATCAAACCTGCAAGTCAGGTGAATGCCAAAGTCGAATTCGTTCCTGTACAGATCAACTTCACCATGCCTGAAAAAGACATGGTTCAGTACTATGTTGAAAAACCACGCCTGGGCCTTTCCTGGAAAGTGGATAAGACTGAAAACGTCTCTGCATGGCGCGTAAAATATCACACCGAAGAAGAAGACCCTGCCCTGGCACAAAGCTTTGACGTCAAAGAAGTTCAGAACACGCAGGTGCAGGCGCCAGTAGCCCGCCCAGGCCGCTACATTGCTTCCATCGAGGCACTGAATAAAGAAGGCAAAGTTCTGGGCACCACAAGTTCACAGATCCTGACCGTCAGTCCCCTGCCATTGCTGAATGCCCCTAGCTTCACGCCGGCCGAAGGCACTTTGCAGGCTTCTATGGACGGTCGCACGCAGCTGACCTGGAATCCGGTTGAAGGCGCGAAAGA
This sequence comes from Bdellovibrio bacteriovorus str. Tiberius, assembly GCF_000317895.1. NCBI lineage: Bacteria > Pseudomonadati > Bdellovibrionota > Bdellovibrionia > Bdellovibrionales > Pseudobdellovibrionaceae > Bdellovibrio > Bdellovibrio bacteriovorus. The sequence continues at coordinate 1,063,166 of NC_019567.1, read as the reverse complement.
ATACTGGCTGACCATCCGCAAAGATGGCAAGGAACTGAAACGCAGTAAATACATGCAAAACTCGACGGCATTAAAAAATCTTTTGCCGGGTGAATATGAAGTGGAATTGATCGCTGTTGATTCTTATGGAAGAAACAGCCAAGCCGGTCCGGCAAGAAAACTGCTGGTACCGGACAAGTCCAATGTGCGGGCCCCTACTTTAAAGAAGATCAAGGTTAATTGATGAAGTTAGGCAGTGCGTTCATTTTATTAATGATCTCTTTCTGGACCTCGATGGTTCTGGCGGCGCCGTATCGCCGTCTGGTGAACTTCGAGTGGGAGGCCATTGAGAACGCCAAGTCCTACGAAATCGAACTGAAACAGGTTAAATCCAGCAAAGAAGAAGACGCCAAGACCTTCACTTTCAAAGTTTCCGAAGCTGCCTGGAATGGTCGACTGACGCCGGGCAAGTACATGATGAAACTGCGCTCACGTGACTATCGTGGTGTTCCGGGTGACTGGAGTGAACCAAGCGAATTCAACGTGGGCCTTGAAACGGCCGTGCTGAAGTTCCCAGGGGCCCGTGTTAAAATGGCCACGAAAGAAACCGACAGCACGTCACTGGAGTTCAAATGGGCCCCGGTGGGTGGTGCGGATCAATATCACTTTGTGCTGACATCTGATGACGGCAAAACCCAGATCACCGAAACTTTGAAGGATCCGTCCTTTAAAGTGAAAGTGCCGGTGGCTTCGCACTATACGTGGAAAGTTTCATCCAGCAACAACGAAGGCATCACCAGTGATGCCACCGCCGTGGGTCAGTTCACCCTGCTGGGGAAACCCATTGAAAATCCGCGCATTGAAAAGCCGGAAAGCGATTTCGTGCGTGAACTGAAATGGTCCCGTCCGGATCATGTTTCCAGCTATGACGTTTATCTTTTGAAATACAACACCGCTGATAAAAAATGGGAAAAGCTGAAAGTCTATGAAAACTATCAGCAGGACACCCTGCCATTTGATGACAATCTGCCGGGTGGAAAATATCAGGTTGTGGTTCGTGCCAAATCGGACCTGCGCCCGTCAGCTCCGCTGGCGAAACAATCCTTCTCGGTGCGCAGCGGGGATCGTTCTCCGGCGGCGGAATACACTGCTTTGGTTCGTAAATCCATCGAACGCGTCACTGGCTGGTATGCGGTGGCAAGTTATCTGATCACGGAAATGTCCTATCAGGGTGTGAACCCGGAAAAGAACTCTTCAGTGGCTTACAAAGCCCTGGGTGGTACGGGCCGTTTGGGCGTGGGCTGGTTTGCACCGCACACCCCATGGGGCTTCCTGGGAATCATCGACATGAGCGGTTTCACCTTCAACGGAAAAACCCAGACATTTGCTTCAGCTGAAGCCAACGCCGTCTATCGTCGTGCCGTCGGTGACCGCGGCGAAGTTCGGTTCCAGGCCGGTCCTTACTATAAAGAACTTCCTGAAACTGTGGGTGATCCCTTCTCTGGCTCTTCAGAAGACATGAAAATCAGTTCTGCCGGTCCGCATTTTGGTGCGGAATACTGGTATTCACTGACTCCAAAGCTGGGCATTCAGGTGAATGCGCATCTTTATATGTCCCTGATGAAAATCAGCACACCCAACGGTGAACCGATGGAACCCAAGATGTCGACTCAATTCGGCTTCCTGGGAAGTTATCGCTTCACTCCTCGTTTTACAGGTTTGATTGGCTATGCCATGCGTGAAGACAAGATGTCCTACAAGGCGAAAACCGGAACGGACAGCTTTGCCTCTGACGGAGACGTCAACGAGTCGACCATTATTGGTAACTATCTAAACGTCTTTGCCGAGTGGAGCTTCTGATCAGGAGAGAACTATGAGAATACCGATTTCGACAAAACTCATTACAGTCACGATCCTGATCCTGGTCGCTGCCACCGGGACCATCACCTGGATTTCCTCGTCTTACTTTGAAAAGAAAGCCGCCGAGCAGGTCGATATCGCGAATCTGGAATCGGCTGCTGCCAAGGCCAAAGAAATCGAAAACATTATCGCCAATCTGGTCGACAAGACCCGCGTCACCGCTTCGCTTTTGACCAAACGAACCAACGAACAGGCTGACACAGGCGACAGCTTTGATTTCAACTTTATCAAAGATAAAAACTTTATCTCTTTGGAAGTCCTGAAGCTTGACGGCACCAGCGTTGAAACTGTGGCCCGTCGGGTGAAAGAAGACGTGCTTAAGCCTTACGGTCTTAATTCCACTTACATGATTCATGTGCGTTCATGGCAAAAGTTCCCGATCCGCTCGGTGGCTCAGGGAAGCATTGAAATCAAAAATGCGACTTATCCCAAGGCTCCGGCGATGATCACGATTGGCATTCCGCTGATCCGCGATGAACAGGGTAAAATCACCCACGTGGCCCTGGCCGATGTGACCCTGGCGCCATTTGAAAAGCCTTTCACCGACCCGTCCGAGCGCACCCAGTATCTGATTGACCGTCATGGTGAGCTTCTGGCCCACAAAGACGAACAAAAAGCCATGGCGCGCCTGAATATGGAAAAATACCCAATCGTGCAAAAAGCGCTGACGCAAAAGTCACCGCAGTTCCAGACCAAGTTCATGAATCCTGACAACGACAAGGATTACTTCGGGGCTTCCGTAAAAACGTCTTACGGTGCCACGGTGATTTCACAGACTTCAGAAGAAACCATCCTGGAAGTTTCCCGCGAGGTGAAACGCCGGGCGATCTTCGTTGCGGGTTCCGCGATCTCGATGGCGATCTTCTTTATCTTCCTGTTCTCTATGACCCTGACCTCCCCGATTGAAAAGCTGGCAGAGATGATCAATCTCGTTTCAAAGGGTAACTTCAATGTGAAGGCCCGTGCTCAGGTGAAATCCCATGATGAAGTGGGTGACCTGGCTGAAGCCTTTGATCACATGACCGAGGGTTTGAAGGAACGCGACAAGGTGAAAAGCCTGTTCTCGAAGTTCCACGGTTCTTCAGTCGCGGAGGACTTGATCAACAAGGACATCGGCGTCGGCGGACAGACCAAGGACGTTGTCGTCTTTTTCTCGGACATCCGCGGCTTCACGGCGTTTTCGGAAAAAAGATCTCCGGAAGAGGTCGTTGAAATGCTGAATGAATACTTTGGTGTGATGGTTAAAATTATCAACTCCCATGGCGGAGTGGTGGATAAATTCATCGGGGATGCGATCATGGCGGTCTGGGGTGCTCCGAAGAGCTCGGACAAAGACGCCCATCAGGCCGTGCGTGCGTGTCTGGAAATGCGCCGCGCTTTGGAAGGTCTGAACGAACGCCGTATCGCCCGCGAACAGCCGCCGATCAATATCGGCATGGGCCTGCACGCCGGAAAAGCAATTTCGGGAACCATCGGTTCAGACGAGCGTATGGAGTACACGGTGATCGGAAACACGGTGAACACGGCTTCGCGAATTGAAGCCTCCACCAAGGCTTTCGGTGCGGATCTGCTTATTTCAGACACCGTCATCGAAAAAATCGGTGAAGACTTCAAGACCGAACTTGCCGGTGCCGCCGAGGTCAAAGGACGCTCGGAGGCTTTGAAAATGTTCAAGGTGCGTGGTTATCGAGCGGAAGATGGCTCGATGGTCGAAGTTCGCACTGCTTATTCTGACTATGAAGCGGAAGCCGCTGACAAGGTCAAAATCAAAGACGCAGCCTAAGGCACACTGGCGGGAGCACGTGACGTGCTTGCCGCCGCCACCTGTTTGCGGCTGAACTCTTCAGCCACAGCCACCGTCTGTCTATATTCCGGATATATAAAGGCTTCGGTCACATGCACCTGCTTGGTGGGATCTTTGACACCCACGCTGGCGCAGGACACAACATTAATAAGCAACAGACAGAGCAGCACTAGCTTAAGATTGATACGCATGATTCCCCCCGGAATCCACTACCCTTGCATTTCCCTTGCCGCCTTTAAAGCAACCTATTGCTTATCGCCGTTGACATCCTGGTCACTGTCTAAAAGCTGATTGACGTTCCCCACCCCCTGTTAGCGGACTGTACACACAATTCCCATGTTTAAACACTGGGCGCTTTTCAGATTTATCCCAGACAAATCAAGCATTCACAGAAATTAAGGAACGGTAACGCCACCAAAACGTGAACAGCCAGGCTTATGCGATTTCAAACACTTAAGTGCTGGCCTGTCCGTTGCTTTAGGAACATTCCCACGGGGGGATGCTATGAAGAAGGTAATGGGTGGAATCTTGCTGTTCACACTGATCGCACCAGTAAAGAGTTTTGCAAAAGATGGTCTCGGTACCGGCGACTTTAATCAGATGATTGAAGAAAACAATACCGCCGCCAAGAATCTGAATAACACCATCACACGCGGTATCAGTTCAGAAAACACCTTTAAGGGTGAAGTGATCACCGTCGTGCAAAGCACGCGCAATCCGGTGAAGTACAATCCGTTTCTGCTGGAAGATGAGGTCGAAGTGAAATCACTTCGCGACCAGAATCACTAGTTCCACAGTATTCAGTTTTAAATCCGGGGGGATTTTCGTGAATAAAGTAACTAAACTTTCAAAAATTGTTCTGTGTGGAGCGCTTGTTGAGGCTGTCGTAGGTTGCAGCCAACCTGTACGTTTTGCCCCCTCAGTCCTTGAACAAAGCTCATTGACAGATAACGTGTTCGGCCAGACGCCGGTGATTCCCGAAGTGGAAGAACCCAAGGTGGATCCATTCAATCCGTTCAAACACATGAGCGACATCCATCAGGGTGACGATTCCATGACTCCGAATATCGCTTCGGACAACGGTCTGAATGGCAAAGCCGTTTCAAACTGCGACCGCGTTCGCGCCGATGGCAGTGACCGTTATGAAGAAGAACGTCTGGCTGCCCTGGCAGCGGCAAAAGCTGACACATCGCTGATCCCCGTGCGTTTTTCCGTGTCTGCCGGCAGCGCTGAAGACTCCATCGCCTTGTGGTCCCATCAAAGAACCATTCTGCGCAAAGATTCCAACGGTGTGACACCGTTCTATGTGGGTGCCGCAAAGAAAGACACTGATGCCTGCAAATGGTCCACGAACTGCACCAAAACAGCCACGGTCACCAACCATTTTCACTATATTGCAGATCACCAGCAGGCCCGTCAGGAATTTATCGCGGGTGAAAAATGTTTCTTCAGCACTGTGCGCGCCATTGCCAGTGTTGATGACAGTGGTGTGATGACGGTGTTCGCTTCGGAAGCGGCCGCTCCGGCGGATGTTCTGTCGTTGCAGAATCATTCCTTGAGAAATCTTTACTATGGTGAGTCCTATGAAAACATCGTGGATTCCGGCAGCCCCCGCCTGTTCAAAAAACTGGGTGATGGGGCTCCGAACATCGTGTCCTTGTATGTGGCTGATCTGCGTGAAAATGTGACAGATAAGTCCGGCAAGACTGTCAGCATTCTGACACCGGAATTCGTCAAACTAAGCAAAAGCCTGACCCGCGGTGACGAGGTTCAACTGTCCTTTAAAGAGATCTTCAACTTGAGAACTCTTTGGACTGAGCGTGACTTCATCACCGAAGTACTGTCCACGCAAAGAACCAGCAAAGCCGGCGCGGTGTCTGCTTACGAAGCGGTTCCTCAGTTGATTCAATGGCTGGTTCACTCTGGTGTTGAAGGCACTGCGATGAGCACCAAGTACACGCCACTGGTTCTGGATCTGGGTGTTAAGAACGTTCGCACTTCAAGCCTTGAAGGCGGAAGCTTCTTCAATCTTGCCAATATCCAGGCCCCGGTGACCCACATGACGGCATGGCTGGGAGGAAACCTGGTGGTGCGCGCTTCTGAAAACAGCATTAATGCCCAGAAGTTCACCCGTGAAATTGATGACGGCTTCCTGGTGGTTCCGAATGCGGATGGCAGCATCACCAGTTCTCAGAATCTTTTTGGTTCCCAGATGAAGGTGTCTGTGAACGGTGAAGAGAAAACTTTTGCCAACGGTTTTGAAACTTTGGCGGCTCTGGCAGCGAAAGACTGTCAGTCCGAAGACCCAAAGAAACATTACCTGGGTCCTTGGGATGGTGAACTGTACAGCCAGAAAATCAAGGTATGGGTTGATAAAAACCGCAACGCGGTGGCTGACGGCGGCGAAGTGATCAGCCTGGCTGACGCCAAAGTGGCGGCCATCAATGCCTGCCACGTGGTTTACGCCAACGAAAAAGACAAGTACGGCAACAGCACGGAATTGCGCTCTCCGTTCCTGATGTTCAAACAGGGTGAAAGCGAAGTGGCGGAAGAAGAACTGCTGACCCGTCTGGCAACAGGCAAAGACAAAGACGGTCAGGATGTCGAGTTCCGTCTGATGGTGGACATTTTCTTTAAAGCTAAACCAGGTGTGATCCTGGAAAACGTTGATACGACTGGCCTTCCGGCTATGGGAGGTGCCCAGCTCGCACAAATTGTTCAGTAGATAATTCCGAAACCTAAGAGACATGAAACCGCAGGTCGCAACACCTGCGGTTTTTTTATTAGATACGAACGCTCAGTCCGTCTTTCAAGGCCAGCTTCTGCGCACGTAAAGCCGGAATCAAACCAATCACGGTACCACCCACCAAAGTGACAATCAGGTACATCAGTTCATAACGTGTGATCCATGCGCCGGCCAAATACAGACCGAACTCGGTTTCAATCCACGGTTTCAGAACCGCGATCAAACCCCAAGAGGTCACCAGACCCAACGCCACACCCACCGCAGTCAAAAGTGCGGACTCAAATACCAAGAGCCCCAGAATCTGATTGGACTTCGCCCCCACCGCGCGCAGGATCGCCATTTCACGACGGCGTTCATTCAGCGTCGTGGTCAGTGCAATCAGCATGGCCATAAAGCCCACGGCCACAACCATCCAGGAAATCATGCGAAGCACGCCTTCAACATAAGAAAGGCCGTTCCAAAGTTCGCTCAACGTCGCACCCGGAATAATTGCCAGCAGCGGTTCACCTTCATAGGTGTTGATCTCGCGCTGAAGCTTCAGGGTTTCAATACGGGATTTCGCGCCCACGAAGAAGGCCGTGATGGTGTGAACTTTCAGTTCATTCGTCAGTTGTTCACGCGGAATCACCTTGTCCATCGCCGGAGCGGCGCCGTCCTGCCAGTCCACGTGCAAAGCTTCCATCCCCTGCAAGGACATGTAAACCGCACGGTCCAACGGAGTTCCTGTTGGTTCAAGGATACCGGAAATCACAAACGGGCGGTCATCATGTTGCAAAATGCCTTCGCCCTTGGTCACACCATGGGCAACAACAATGCGGTCGCCCAAATTGTATTTCAGTTTGCGGGCCACATCAGCACCGACAACCACATCCCAGATGTCAGCAAATTCTTTGCCTTGGGCAAATTTCACCTGCTGATCACCACGATAGTGATAGTGCTTAAAGAAATCCGCCGTCGTTCCCACCACGCGGAAACCGCGGTGCCCATCACCCAAAGAATACGGGATGGTCCATTCAATCGCCGGGTGGGCTTTTACTTTTTCATACGTTTCATAGGAAATGTTGTGAGTCGCATTTCCCATGTTGAAAACTGTATACAGAATCAGTTGCAGCGGACCGCTGCGCGCGCCCACGATAAGATCCGTCTTGCTGATGGTTTGCGTGAAGCCTTCTTCGGCGGCACGTTTGGCACGCTCGACAGTCAGAAGCAAAGCCACACTCAATGCAATGGAGATCACCGTCAGCGTTGTCGCGAACGCCCGATTCTTCAGGGATTTGATTGCCAACTTCAAAAAGACCATCACACAACCTTGTTAATGGATTCTAAGGAGATTGAACGCGTAAAGAGTTTTTCAATGCTGCGGTCATGGGAAACAAACACCACGGTCGTGCCGTAAAGTTCGGCCAGCTCAAACAAAAGCTTCAGGAACTTTTCACGATGGTCAGCATCCAGCGCCGAGGTCGGCTCGTCCGCCAAAAGCAGATCCGGTTTTCCCAGAAGAGCACGGGCCACGGCCACACGCTGCTGCTGTCCGACGCTCAGTTCGGTGACAGCTTTTTCAAGCAGTTCGGAAATACCCAGATTGCCACACAAAGCACGGATCACCATTTCGGTGTCCACACTGCCCAGGCGGGCTTTGCGGGCCGGGCTGAGATGCAATGGAAGCTCAATGTTTTCACGAACTGAAAGATAAGGAATCAGATTGAAGCTTTGGAATACATAGCCCATGTGTTCGGCGCGGAAGGAATCACGCTCGGAATCGGACATCTTAAGAAAATCACGCCCCAGAATCTGCACAGTCCCGCTGGTCGGACGAAGCACGCCCGCCAGAATTTCAAGCAACGTCGTTTTACCTGTGCCACTGGGACCATAAAGAAACAGCTCTTCGCCCTTTTTCACCGTAAATTCAGGAACGTGCAGCGTGGGATTTTTCTGACCTTCATAGGTGTAAGACAAATCCCTGATGGTGATCAGATCATTTGAGCTCAAGAGTTTCTCCGTTCTTGCCAACCTCCAGGGATTTTTGCACCTGATCGGCCAGCACTTCGACCTGCACCTTTTTCAGGCGCGAGAAGACTTTCTGGAAATTGAACGTGATGGTACTGCCTGCCACCGGCGCTTCACAGGAGATATTGAACTCCCCTTCCACGTCGGAATGGTTTTTCTTTTCAATGACCTCGTACATCTCCAGCTTGATTTCACACTTCAAAGACGGATCCAAAACAACCATCTCGGCCATCTTTTCACCCAGCTTTGCCAGGGCCTCGTCTTTTTTCTGCTTGTCCTTTTTGGATTTGGCAGCGTGTTCGAATCCATAGATGGATTCCGCCGGAGCATGGAACTCCAATTTTCCTTTTTTGCCATCAAAGGCCAGACTGACTTTGCCCGCGCCGTGAACGTGTGCCGCCTGTGTGTGGGCCGCGTGATCGGAATGCGCCATGGCCATCAGGGAAAACAGAAGAACTTTCAACATAAAGACCTCCTTGAAAGTTATTTGTAGGGTTCGATCGCCTCACCGATGAGTTCGAACGAGGCGTCCCCGTACATAGACTTCTTAGTCACTAGATTCAAAGTTCCGTGGACCCAGATCGGCCCAACAGCCGCTTCGGATCCGCGTTTCATTTTAACGTACACCATTTGATTCGGCGGTGGTGGCGGAACGTGGATGCAAGCCTGAGGGCTTGGCACCAAAAGGAACTCCACCACTTCGCGCTGATTGTCTTCAAGAGGCACCATGAAGCCCGGGATCTTGACAGTCTTCCCGTCCAGCGCCTTCAGCTCGGAAGAGGAATTGCCAGTGACATAGTCCATCTCACCCAGCAGACGCCAGTCGACCTCGACACCATTCAATGCGGCGCCACCGGATCCGGCAAACTGATAAATGACGGCAGCCAAAACAGCCACCAGTATGAACGCTCCTGCTAATACCCACTTCTTCATAATTCCATTAAAGACGCTCCCCCCTTTAAAAGCAATAGCTTTGCGCACCGCCCGTGCCTCTGATATAACGATGTTTTGTAGTCAAAAAAGGGCCAATTCCATGAGCAACAAAATTCAACGCGTCCGCGGCACTCGAGACCTGCTTCCTGAAGACAGCATTCTTTTCCGTTTTGTCGAAGAATCAGCCTATGAAAAGGCACTTTTGTACGGATACGGAGAGATCGAAACCCCTATTTTCGAGTTTTCTGACGTTTTTCACCGCACTTTGGGCGAAACTTCCGACGTTGTGAATAAAGAGACTTACGATTTTACAGATCGTGGCGGCGAAAGTCTGACGCTTAGACCCGAGGGTACTGCAGGTGTGGCTCGTGCTTTTATTTCAGAAGGCATGATGCAGAGTCTTCCATTGAAGTTCTATTATTCCGGCCCGATGTTCCGTTATGAGCGACCACAAAAAGGACGATATCGCCAATTTTACCAATTGGGCGCAGAGTGTTTAGGTTATGAGTCCCCTTTGGCCGACGTGGAAACGATCTCTTTGGCGTGGGATCTGCTGAAAAAAATCGGCATTTCTGCTGACTGCACTTTGGAAATCAACACACTGGGCGATGCTGAAAGCCGTGCGGCTTACCGCGATACTTTGGTGAATTACTTTACAGCCCATAAGGATCAGCTTTCTGAAGACAGCAAAATGCGTCTTGAGAAAAACCCACTGCGCATTCTGGATTCCAAAGACGAAGGCGACAAGAAACTAAATGCCAATGCACCCAAACTTGAACAATCCTTGAATCAAACATCCCAGGATTTCTTCAAAAAGGTCATCGCGGGCATCGAAAAACTGGGCATCCCTTACAAGATTAATGATCATCTAGTTCGTGGACTTGATTATTATTGCCACACTGTCTTTGAATTCACGACGACCAAACTGGGCGCGCAGGGAACCGTGCTTGCGGGCGGTCGCTATGACGGTTTGATTGAAACCATGGGTGGACCAAAAACTCCGGGCGTGGGCTGGGCTGCCGGCATTGACCGCTTGGCTGACCTGACTCCGAAGGAACTTGCGACCAAACAAGAGGTCATCATTGCCGTTGTTGGGGCTGACGAACAGGGCGAGGATGAAAGCGTGAAGGTCGCTCATGAAATGCGCGTGCGCGGCTTTAAGACTGAAAACTTCCTGTCCGGCAAAATGGGCAAGAAAATGCAAAAAGCCAACAAGCTGGGCGCTCACTATGCCTTGATTTTGGGCGGCAATGAAGTGACCAACAAAACGGTCACAGTGAAGAACTTCACAACGGGCGAGCAAAAAGAAATCACCCGCGCCGAACTTCAAACCTACCCGTTTTCGATCTAGATTTCAGGATAAACTTAAAAATAAAAAACCCGCTCTTTGAAGCGGGTTTTTTATTTTCAGAGGGGCCTTGCCGTCACAATGTCTATTGGATATTGCGCAGTTTGAATTCCATTTTCGGGAAGACAATTCCGCCGCCAAAGCCCAGCTTCACCGCAACGTGAAACAGATCATTCACGCGGTTCTGCGCCGGCAACCAAGAACCTTCAAGCCCCAGGAAAGCTTCGGCCACCACCCCAACGCCACGGCCATAGACCGCGCCATTCAGCTCGCTCAAGGAAACTCCGCTTGGGATAAAGCTGAACATCCACTTGTAGGCGACCTCAAACTTCAAACCGCCATTTTTGAAATCACAAAGATACATTCCCGGAATGCGCACGACTTCATCCGTGCCCGGCACCAGGAAAGCAGCATCAAAGGCCCACACATCGTGATCGACGAACAGACCGACGTTCATGCCATGAGCATACAGATAACCTTTGATCGGAATCTTATCCCCGGGCTGCACATTGAACTGGTTTTGCAAAGTCACAACCAACTGATCGATCTGTTCTTGATTCAGGCGCGTGTTCTTTTTCAAAGACTCGACCAGAACCTCTCGGGACATCCCGGTATCTTTGTCAAAATCCAAAGCCCACGCCGTAGCCGATCCCAACGAAAGACAACCCAACAACAACACGGACAGAGCAAGTCTGATGATCATGGTGATTTCTCCTGTTGGAAAAAGGCTACCGCGAAACCCGGGGGTTTAAAAGTCCTTTAAGCTGCTAGTAAGAATCCGGAAGATAGCCTGAACGGAATTCCACAAGTTCGCCATTATAATTCACGATCATACGCAGATTCTTACTGGTTCCTTCAGAAGGATTGCCACAGTTGATGCTGTAGAAGTCTTCAACCATTTCAATGCGCGTGTCAGCGGCATTCAGCAAAGCCTCCAGCTGCTGAATATCGAAGCCTTGGGGGATGGATTGAGCATAAAGTTTATGCCAGTAAAAAGATGGATAATCCGGCTGAGGCATCAGCTCAGCGTAAACCGACACCTGAAGCTCGAGCGGCCCCGCAATTGTGGTTGTCAGATAAATAGTGTGATTTTCAACAGCATCCTTAAACAGAGATGTTGAAAGGACCTTCGTACTTTCGCGATAATACTCAGGCCCTCCGCAGCCAGAAGCGGCCGCCAGATTTGGCATCATAGAAGCAAGACCCATCAGAACAACAAGAACGAACTTTTTCATACATCCTCCTTATGGATGCCCGCAAACTAGCAAAACTCAAGAACATACAAAAATATATAATTTCAATTAAATTCATGCTAAAAAGGCATAGATGAACTTACTGCACTTGCAATACTTTTATGTGGTCGCCAAGGAAGGCGGCTTTACCAATGCCTCCAAGACCTTAAGAATCCAGCAACCCGCCATCAGCCGCATGGTGAAACAACTGGAAGATTCCCTGGGGTTTGCATTGTTTGAACGAGTCGGCCGTAGAGTTCAATTGACCGCCCAAGGCAAAGAAGTTTTCGAACGCAGCCAACGCATCTTCGAAGAGGTCGACAGCCTGCAATCCGCCGTAGGACATCTGTCAGCCACCGCCCAAGGGCCATTAAACTTTGGAGCCTCTGAACCCATCGCCAGCCACTTCGTGCCTGATGTCTTGGGAACCTTGCTGGCCGAAGCCCCACAGCTTTATCCGGTCGTGTATTCAGGCTCGGCATCGATGTTATTTGAAAAAATCAGCAGCGGCGAACTGGAATTTGGCCTGTTCTTTCACATCCCAAGCCTGCCACCAACATTGAAAATGAAAGTCCTAAAAAAGATCCGCTTCCACCTTGTCATCAGAAAAGACCTGAGAAAAAAGGCAGCGGCCCTAGAGTCCTTCATAGGCTCCCGGGAAATCGACGACACCACAACCAGAGCTTTCCCGACACTGGAGAAACTAAAAAAGCTTCACCCCAAAGCCAGCATCAAAATCTCAAGCAACAACCTGACCGCCCACCGAACCATGGTCCTCAAAGGCCTGGGCTGCGCAGTACTACCCGATTTCCTGATCGAACAAGACCTAAAATCCGGCACCCTGACCGACCTGCTTCCAGCAGAAAACCTGCAATTCGACTTGAAACTAGTCCAACGCCAAACCGCCGTCCCCAGCCTGAACATGCAAACCTTCCTGCACCACTGCAAATAAACGCACCGCTTCGGAAAAAGTAAGCAGGTACCTTTTCCGCTAACGCAGAGCTTCTGCAAAAGTAAGCAGGTACCTTTTAGGTAAGGCGTCACGTGGGGTTTAGAGGTGGGGGCTTGGGTGCCCCAAACCGAGTTCCGCAGCGCCAAGAAAGATCGGCAGCAGCAATCAGAAAACAAAAAAGCCACCCATAAGGTGGCCTTCACAAAGCAAACATAGCGCGAGGACTGTCTGAGCGTTTGGGGTACCCAAGGCCCCACCTCTAAACCCCGCCGCGACGGCGCGATCTATTTACGGTTCAACTTAATGGAGTGCCCTCTCTGCCAACCCGGAATTTTCAAGGAGGCAGCACGAGTCCATACGACCATCAAAATCAGGCCGACAACAAACATAGCAAGACTCAGCCACTGACCGCGAGTCAGACCCAAAGCCTGGAAACCGATGTGTGCATCTGGCATACGGAAGTGTTCATCAACAACACGAACCACCGCATAGATCAGGACGAAGCAAGCCGCGATAAAGCCCGGTTTGCGTGGTTTTCTCCATAGGAAGAACAAGAACATAAAGATCAGCAGACCTTCACCGAAAGCGGCGAACAACTGGGACGGATAGCGCGGAGTCAACAAAGGCGCAATCGCCTCTTTGGCTGCGATATTGCCGTCCTGGATGGATTCGACCACTTTATTCAAAGTTGCATACAACTGCTCACGCGCGGGAATGTCGAAGCGGAACTTATCCACAAGTTCCAGCCACTGTTCACGGCTGACACCAATTTTTTCAACCACAGGAACAAGCTCAGAAAGCTTCGCAGCTTCCTGACCTGGCCAGGAAACGATGTCTTGCGGGAATTTCACTGCCAGCGGATAAGTCGGATCACAGGGACGGCCGACAAGTTCACCGTTGATGAAGTTCGCAATACGACCAAAGAACACCCCGATCGGGCCCGTCACCGCAACCAGATCCAGCAGGTACAAAGAGTTCACAGAATACTTGCGCGCATACAGCAAGCACGCAATCACGATCCCGATGATCCCACCGTGGCTGGCCATGCCGCCTTCGTTGACCGCAAGGACACCCCAGAACGGGAATTCAGACTTGAACTTCATGAACAGATCCGGGCCGTAGAAAAGCACGTAGCCCAGACGACCGCCCACCAAAGTACCGATCGCCGCATATGTGATAAAATCGCCGACCATTTGGACAGACAAACCCGCACGTTGTCTTTTTGCCAGCCAAGTGATCAGGATGTAGGCGCAGATAAAGCCCATCATGTAAGAGAGGCCGTACCAACGGACTCCGAAATCACCGGAAATTCTTAAAGCAAATGGATCGAAATCATGAACCACAGACGTATCCTTCTTTGAGACATACAAGGGTCTCGATAAGAGAATTTTTGGACCTTATGGTAATAAAGCGAGAAAATGGGGGTATGTCCAGATTTTCGTCTCTACTTCTACTGTGCATTATTTTGACCGCGAGTCTGTCTCAGGCTCAATCCGGCAGTCGCTGGGGCAGCGGTATTGATTTCACCAAACGAGCGACGGCCCGCGAAGGCAGCCGCTGGTCCTTGTCGGAATGGCTCGAAATGAAGAACCGCAACCGCATGATGGATATGTGGCTGTCGGTGAATTCGCCGTCACCATACGAGTTTTCACTTGGGGCTTCGTACAATTCATTCAAAACCGAGGACCCCGACAACACGGCCGTGAGCGATTCTCATGTGTCTTTCATGGGCGAGCTGTCGGCCTATGCGCAGTTCGTCGGTCTGACCGCAGAATATGAAAACAACAGCGATGAGGAGCTCAACGACCTGACCGGTATGCTGAACATCCGCGTTCTGGGAAATTCGATCCAGAACACCTCGCTAACCCTGCACTACGGGATGCGCACGCGCGAGGCCGATCAAAGGCTTTCGCAGCAGTTCGGCCAGGTGTCGCTGCAGGTTTATTTGACCAAGTATTTTGGAATTGACGGGAAATATCGCTATTTCCTTCCCACCTCCACGGATGAATTGGGAGATGTCGAAGGCAATCGCACCGAAGCCGGGCTTTTTATAGACTTTAAAGCCGTGCGGATCTTCGGAAACTGGTACAAGGAGAGCCAGAAAACAAAAATCCCTGCTGCTACCGATGACACAGTCACCGATCGCACAGGGATCAGGTCAGGACTTAAGATCTTCTTCTAAAGAAGACAAAAGGCCCGGTTTTGCCGGGCCTTTTTTTAAAACTTAAACTATTCCAACTCGATTAGTTTGTTTTCGCCGCTTACGAAGTAAGACTCTGTCGCTTGCTCGTGAGCCATTGGAGAAGTCACTTTCCACTCCATGTTCATTTGCATACCAGCTACAGGATCACGCTTGGAGCCTGTGTTGAATACAGACGGGATGATCGCGTTAGCGTCGAAGTTGAAGCCCCATGCAACAGACAGGTTCGCTGGCATGAAGGTCGCGTTAGTGATGTATTTACCAACGCCATCAGCAGAACCACCTGCAGTGTAAGTTACGCGGTAAGAGAAATCGACAACAGACATACCGAAGCCGTTTTCATAAGTTACGTTGTAAACTTTGGACTGAGGAATGTTCCAGCCAGCAAGGTCAGACCAGCAAGTCAAACCAGCAGGAAGAGCATTTGCAGTGTCCAATTTCACGTTAACAACAGATTTACCTGCGTTGATAACTGCGAAGATTTTTTTACCGATGTTGATGATTTGATCCACGATCAATTCGATCGCGTTCAAAGGATTCACGTCGTTAGCGATAGCGGACTCGCCAGTGAATTTCACGCGCAATGGGCGCTGAGAGTTGCAATCCTGAGAAAGACCGTTTGCACCTTTGGCATACGTTTCCATCTGTGGATATTGAGCAGTTACGTCACGAACGATAACTCTCTTGATTTCGAAGTAAGCTTTGTCTGTAGCGAATGCGGATGACGCCATACCCAGTGTCAACGCAGCTGCGATAATAGAACGAATCATTTGGACCCCCTTGTTTCGTTGGCAGGGGTCATATCAAGGCAAATACGAGCTTTCAAATGAAAAAGCCCCGATGCTGACTATTTAACCTTTCGCAAGGCGTTACCACTCTTTGGTGAGCGTAAGCATCGGGAAAATCCAGGATTTCGAGTCTGAGGAGCTGGTTTCGGTGCCGTCGACGGTCTTCTTTGTATAATTTGCCAGGTAATAGTTCAAAGACGCCCCGATATGGAAGCCCTCTTTGAACTCGGGCATGACCCCGAACTGAAACCACATGCTGGTCCCCGTCCATTTTTCGCTTTCACCGTCGTTGGTGAAAGTCCCGGTGCTTAGAATATTGTAAGCCATGCTGACACTGTAAAGTTCATTGCGCCCGAACTGCCACTTCACGTAAGGCCCCGTGTCGGTCGAGGCAAAGTCGATCGTCACTTCGTCTTTGTCAGTGTGTGAGATTCCAGAATAATTCCACCCGCCCCAGATGTGCTTTTTCAGACTGAACAGCAGGCCGATATTGTAGAAGTATTTAGCGGAGGTTCGGGTTTCGTCGGTGGTCAGATTGTCTGACATATAGGTGCCACCCAGCTCCAGCAAAAAGCCGGCGTGGGCATTCACAGAAAACAACACTAAGAGGACCACCAATAGTTTCTTCACAGAATCTTTATCGGTGGGTTTACTTAGGACCCCGAGGCCAGCCGAGGTCCAGTTGCAAAGTCTTAATTTCGTTTCAACAGAGCCGCATAGAAGCCGTCATAGCCTTCTTTATCCGGACGAACATGAATTTGCTTGAGCAAAGTCCAGTCCTTCCCGTGTTCGGCCATGAACTTTTCAATCTGCTTTTCGTTTTCACTCGGCAAAAGGCTGCAGGTCGCATAGACCATCTGCCCGCCTTTTTTGGTCATGTTGCAATAGGTGCTCAAGATCTCGTACTGCAGACCATGCAGACGGTCGATCTCTTCGTTGCTCAATTTCCATTTGGTGTCAGGATTGCGGCGCAAAACGCCCATTCCCGAACAAGGCACATCCAAAAGCACGCGGTCCGCAGTGTCGTACAAGCGTTTGATCACTTTGTTGGAATCAATCAAACGGGTTTCGATCACGTCCACACCATCACGGCGGGCACGAACTTTCAGCTCTTTCAATTTCCACTCGTGAATGTCCAAAGAAATGATCTTGCCCTTGTTTTTCATCATGGAAGCCATGTGCAAGCTCTTGCCGCCAGCACCAGCACAAGCGTCGATCACGCGGTGACCCGGTTCGATGCCCAACAAAGGCGCCACCATTTGGGAAGCGGCATCCTGAACTTCGAACAGACCCAGCTTGAAGGATTCGGTGATGAAGACGTTTTTACGTTCCACCAAACGAAGAGCGTTCGGCAGATCCGGGGAAACTTTTGTGGCATTGATGCCGTCTTTTTCCAAAGTTTTGATCAGCTCATCCGGAGTGGTTTTCAAAGTGTTGGTGCGCAGGAACACTTCCGCGGGCTTGTTCAGCGCGCGCATCGCATCCTTCCACTCTTCGCCCAGTTCCAGGGTGCCCCGTTCGTGCATCCAGTCCGGAATTGACTGAGCGATGGCGAATGAAGATACGTTCTTGTCACGGGCGATGACTTCTTTCGGATCAAGACCGTCAAGCTCTTCCCAGTCAGGCAGTTCGTTCCCGCCGCGCACCCAGTACGCGCCCCAGACTTTCCAAAGATCGTTGTCGTCAGCAAGGTGGGAAAGCAGACGCTCCCAGCGCACGATTTCGTAAACAGATTCAGCAAAGAAACGGCGGTCGCGGGAACCCCAGCGGGTGTTGGCCTTCAGGTGGCGCTGGATGACTTTGTCGGCATAGAAACCCTGTTCAAAGATTTCATCCAGAGCGGTGACGATTTCAGATACGAGATGCTTGTGAATTTTCAAAATGTAAACACCAGGCCAGTGGCCAAAAAGGTTCCGTTGAACTGCCCGGAGGACAGAATAAGAAGGTGGTTTTTTAAACCAGCTTCAATGAAGAATCCAGTGTTTTCAAAGATATTGAAGAATCGTGCCCCCGCAACAACCTGATAATCCAGGGACAGTGCAGATTTTCCAGAGGCCTGTTTAAAGAACACTCCCAAACCGGCACCCGCACCGAAATACAGCGGGAAACGCGAGGTCGCATCCGGGAACATGATCATCGGAACAAACGCCAGTTTATTCGGAGTTTCGCCCCCCAGGTCGTACTCGGAATAATCAATTCTTAGCAGCATGTCCATGGAGTTGTACCACTCGCCCACCCGGTAAGTGACGCCGAACTGGTTTTTACCCACATCGTCTTCCTGACCGTTCTTGCCCCAGTCATAGGATTGCGACGCCATGTAACGGCCAAAGTGCAAAGCCAGGTAATGATCCGACGGACCGCCGCCGGTATTGAACGAAGACGATGACGCCGTATCACGCGGCTGGAAGTACTTGGCGGCAGCATCACGGCCCACCACGGGCTGGGAGTCTTGGGCTGTGGCAATGGAGCTCAAAAACAAGGGCAAAATCAACGATAGAAAAGTCTTCACACGCACCTCAATTCTGGCTTCTATTCTATTCAGTTTTCCCTCTGGCGAGGAAGTCGTTGACACGCCAAGCCATCAACACTAGACCCATTGACTGAAAGCAGGCGCCTCCCTAATCTCCGGCTAGCTTTTTGGACGGGACTAAAGACTATGAAATGCCCTTTTTGCGGACATGCTGATGACAGAGTTTTGGATACCCGAGTGCAGAAGGACGGAAGCATCCGCCGCCGTCGTGAGTGCCTCGAGTGCAAAGCCCGTTTCTCGACTGTAGAAACGATCATGCTCGCGTTCCCGTTCATCATCAAAAAAGACGGCCGCCGCGAACCGTTCAGCAAAGAAAAAATCCTTAAGGGTCTTCAAGCCTCCTGTCAGAAGCGTCCGGTCAGTCTGGCGCAGATCGATGCGGTGGTTGAAAAGATCTCTGCCTGGGTGATCAACCGTGGCGAATCCGAGATCTCTTCCCGTCTGATCGGGAAAAAGGTCATGGCAGAACTAAAACAACTGGATGACGTTGCCTATATTCGCTTTGCAAGTGTATACAGAACCTTCAAAGACGTTCAGGAATTTGTGGAGACTCTGGAAGACGCTGAACTTCTTGATTTTGTCGACGCAAGTAATCCACAATTAAGCCTCACCGCTATGACATTTGTTGAAAGCGAGAAAAGTACGAACCATGAAACTGACAGCAAGACGCCAAGCCCGCGAACTCGCCCTCCAGGTCCTCTTTCAAACTGAGTTTGCTCCGCAGATCAGCTACCAAACCTTCCTGGAAGTGTTTGAGCAAAGTCTTGACCCCGAAGTGATCACTTATGCTGATCTTCTCGTGACCGGTGTGAAATCCAATAAAGAAGCGATTGATTCCAAGATTCAAGCCTCCAGCGCCCACTGGAAAGTGGAACGCATGGCGACCATCGACCGCAACATCCTGCGCATTGCCGTTTACGAAATGC
Source organism: Bdellovibrio bacteriovorus str. Tiberius (assembly GCF_000317895.1). Taxonomy (NCBI): domain Bacteria; kingdom Pseudomonadati; phylum Bdellovibrionota; class Bdellovibrionia; order Bdellovibrionales; family Pseudobdellovibrionaceae; genus Bdellovibrio; species Bdellovibrio bacteriovorus. The sequence goes on along the minus strand of NC_019567.1, from coordinate 1,043,801 downwards.
GTTTTGCCGCAGACCCGATCAAAGAAAACATCGCCATCAATGAAGCGGTGGAAATCGCCAAAAAATACGGAACTTCCGATTCTGGCGGCTTCGTTAACGGACTTCTTGATCAAGTCGGCAAGGCTCACTAATGGCTCTTAGCGTACTTTCCCAGGCCAGCGCTCTGAACCCGGGTTCCGACCTGTGGATTGTGCCTGATCTGGAAAAGTCGCCGTGGACCGCGAAGCTGGATTGGTACCTGAATTTTCAGGTGTGCAAGTCTTCGCGCCATCAAACTCCGGCTCTGCCCGAATTTTTAGGTCTTGTTCTGGAACAGACCGAACTGAACAAGCCCGCCGTGCCTGCGATGTCTGTTCAGCCGCTGATGATCGCCTCTGACAAACTTTTGCCAAACAAATGGGTCGTGATCCTTCCCTGGAACGAAGACCTTACCCAGTGGACCGCCGAGATTTTCCGCATCTGGAAGAATCTGAACGAGCCCACTTTGCGCATCTTCATGCCACCTGGACAAAGTACCGGGAACCTGCAGATTGCGTGGCAGTCCCACCACCCGGTTCAGGAATTCACAGTCGTCCTTGATTAAACAAACGTTTCTCCCCACAATTAAATAAACCGCCATCACCAACATCATCATTTGGCGGAGCATCTTAGTGGGAGCGTTCATGGAGAAATTTTCGCAGTCTTTGGTGTCAACAATCACAAACCTTCAGAAACGACTAGAGTCTGTTCTGGACAATGATTTTGAAGCCAAGGTGGAAGCCTCTGAACGTCACGCTCACTTCGAGCCATCCCGCGATCTGTCTTTGGTGCGCGGCCTTTCTTTGGGTCTGCCGGAAGATCACATTGATCGTGCGATTGTGGTGTTCTCGCGTCTGGCATTGTTGTTTGATGCCGGCGTTATGCTGGAAAATCACGATGGTCAGTGGAAAGCGCAAGCTTACTTCCAAAAAGGTGCGACTCACCTTTTGAAAAACAATTCCAAATCCTTTGTTAAAATCCCGCCGATGAATCTTTTGTCTGTGCTGTCCACCGCATCCCAGCCGATGCTGGAAAAGCTGCAACTGCAACATCTGGATCCGGAAAACAAAACCTCCTGCCTTTTGATCAAAGCAAGCCCTGACTTTGCCTTTATTCTTTTCTCGGGCATGGCGGATCTGTGGCTGAAAGAACATGTCGAAAATGTGCGCCGTGCGCTGATCAACGGACTTGCTGACTGATGGACAGCGATAACAAAACCTACACCATCTATATTCTTTCCGACAGTACCGGTGAAACCGCGGCAACCATGATTCGCGCGGCTTTGGTTCAATACACCACCAAAGACGTTAATATCATCCGCTGTAAAAACGTGCGCACCGACACCCAGGCTGAAGCCGTTATCGAAGAATGCTTCGAACGCCGTGGGATGCTGGCCTACACCGTTGCCAGCCAGGGTCTGCGCGCCAAGATCCGCGAAATGGCTTCAGGCAAAGGCATTCCCTATTTTGACCTTCTGGGTCCGCTGCTTTCAACTTTGGACACTTTCTTTGGTCAGCATTCCGAAGACACCGTGGGCGCATTGCGTGCCGTGGATGAAAGATACTTCAAACGCATTGAAGCCATCGAATACACCGTAAAACACGACGACGGCAAAACCTTTGCCGAACTGGACAAAGCCGACATCGTCCTGGTCGGGATTTCCCGCACCAGTAAAACTCCGCTTTCCATCTTCCTGTCCCATAAGGGCTGGAAGGTTGCCAACGTGCCGCTGGTACTGGACACTCCCCTGCCAGAAGAATTGTTCAAGATCGATCAGCGTCGCATTGTGGGTTTGATCATCGATATGGATTCCCTGCAGCGTATCCGCAAAAGCCGTTTGGAAAAATTCGGCCAGGATCCGGGCGGATCCTATGCCTCGATGTCTCACATCGCCAAAGAAATCGAATACGCTGAAAAGATCTTTAAAGTGAACCGCCGCTGGCCCGTGTTTAACGTCACCGAACGCGCCCTGGAAGAAACCGCCAGCGAAATCGTGCGTATCATCGCCGCTCGCCTGGGTCTTCCTGACAGCGTTATCTTCTAGAACCTTTGCGGAGCCTTTAAAATTTGAACTTAATAGTTTGAATTTTGGCGGCTCCGTTTTCTTTTACAAAAACGACATAGCCGTGGGATTGTTTTTTTAGTCCGGTCAGCTGCATGCAGAAAGCCGTTTCACCCGCGACAGGTTTCATGGGCTGGATCGGCGCATTTTCTTCGCACTCTCGCACATCTGAAAAAGAAATACCCTGATCCAGAAACTGAATCATCTGAGCCTTCACCGCCGGAATAAGCTTTTCTGACAGTTCGGCATTGGCACAGCGTAAAAGATCCGCCTCTTTAGCCTTTTGGTTTTCGCAAGCACGGAAGGCCTTCCAGGTTTTACGGGCTTCCGTCACACTGACCTTTTCCCCTGCCGACCAGGCCAGGGACAGCATCAACAGATAAACCATTACTGCGCCCCTTTCTTTTTCTTTTCACCGAAAAGCTTAAACAGCAGATAATCTCCGCCACCGGACATCGCGGCCTGAGCGGTGTCGATCACGTCTTTGGTGGTCATCGGCGAGGCTTTTTCAATCTGGGAACTTCCCGTCCCCAGACACAGCGGATGCAACAAGAATGCGGATTTATCCCCGTGGTTTTTTTTGGCCGTAGCACAGGCGTTCGCATCCACCGGACAGTTCAGGTTCCATTTTTTGGTGACCGCTGTGATACGATCATGAATTTCCTGATCTGCAAAACTGCTGCAATTGATCGTTTCATCCATCACGGGTTCAAAATAATTGGCCAGATCAAATTCGCGGTTCTTTTCAAACTTTCCGTTTTTACAGACGATGAACGGCGGGGCCCCGTCAAACAGATCGCGCCAGAAATAAAGACCTTTATAGTTTGCCATCAGATCGGCATAAGATTTCACGCCCGGGCGCTGCAACCCCCACGTCGCATTTTCCTGCATGACGCCAACTTCAAGGGCCTTTTTTACTTTATCGGCCGGAAGCTTTGCATCCTGACCGACCATGTCCCAGTACATGGAACCGTGAGAAAAGAAATGGTCGATCTTATCAAACCCCACAAAGAAGGTTTGCCCTTTCACCTGCACTTTCGCACTTTGCGAGAAATAAAGCTGCGTGTATGGTCTTCCCGCCGCATAAGGAACTTCGGAGTGATGTTTGGGACCGGCCTGCGGCACATTGAAATACAGAGCTTTGGTGATTTGCGGAAGATTGCGATCCAGATCGTCTTCCAGGTATTTTAAAAATCTTTTTCGATCACAGGATTTGCTGCTGTAATTATAGTTATCAAGCGCCATCGCCAAAATGGAATTCACCACGCGATTGATTTCGGCATTGGCCACCACCGCATTCTTGTCACGACGGGCGGAAAAATTGTCAGGCTCCCCTGCAAAGACGCTCCAAGAAAATAAGAAGACCAAAAAAAATGCCATTGGTTTTATTATCCAATGGCATCGTCATTTTTCCCAAGCTTGTTGGCAGACCCTAAACAGAATCAGACCTTGGTACTACGGCTAGGGCTGCTGGCCACGCTTTCCGGCCCACAGTTCAATTCCTTCAGGGGTCAGAACCAGTTTGAAGCTATCTTCCATAGAGCTTTCAAAGACCATTTCAAAAGACTGCGGGAACTCATTCGTCGCCACCACCGCCTTCACGCTGCGACCCTGGATTTTTACGATGTCCGATGGAAGAAAGCGAATGGTGCAGGTGGCTCTGACGTCTTCGCGGGCGCACTCGATCTTTACGCTTTCATCGGCACTCAACCAGCGATAGCGGCCTTCAGCACCCACGGCATCCATGAACTGCTGGATACGTCCGTAAGCGCCTCGCTCATTCAGCAAAACGCCGACTTTCTCGGCACGGTGAAACACCGCCACAGAATCGGCTGCCGCCTGAGCGCCGGCCGCTGCCAATACGATCATAATCAAAGCCATCAATGCCTTCATACAGAGTCCTTTCGTTGAGGTGACCTTAATGATCCCCCTTAAGAAATGCGAGAAAACCCACTGAACCACATAAAAACCCGTCAGACACCACAAAATGCCCCGTCACAATCCTGACAGTTGTGGTAATTTTGCCGATCCCGGCCCCATTTGCTTTACACCCGCCCCCGGCTTCTTTATGGTCGGCCCATGCTTAGATACTTGATTTTATTGTTTTTGTTTACACCCATCATCGCTCAGGCCACCTGCGTTCCCAGCGATAATTCCTGTGATTACTATCAATGCAAAGAACAGGAATTAAGCTGCGGCAGTCGCGGTTATTGGATGAACTTCGGCAAACCCTATTGTGAAAGCTTTCTGAAAGACGAAAAGAAATTCGCGCCCAGAGCACAAACCTGGTTGCAGGATGTGCGTTTATGTCTGCAGGAAAGAACCCTGGAACTGGACAGACAGACCAGCTGCAACGACATCTATGATGTAGCCATGCACAGTCACGTCAGTTGTTATGTGGATACGGGATTTTGCGAATTAAACACAGTCGAACGCGCCCGCGTTTACTGGTACTTGAAGGGTGCGCTTCGTTCGGCCAAGACCTGGGAAGAAGCGACCCTACTTCATAAGGCTTGCTGGTTTAAGAAGCAGCTTTCCAACCCTCTTCTGCATCCATATCTGCACGAGTCGCTCTGGCAGGAGCCCCATCATTAGTCAGAGCTGGCGCTTGGCGCCCGCTCCCGTAAACGACGTTATTAAGCTCATCGACCACATTCTTCATGATCGCCGCCTGAGTATTGATCTCTTGGGCGGTGCCCGCGATTTCCTCAGAGGACGCGGCATTCGACTGCACGGATTGATCCAGTTGGTTCATGGCTTTTGAAATCTGAGAAATACCCGTGGACTGCTCTTCGCTGGCCATGGAAATTTCGTTGTTCAGATCTGAAACCTTCTTCACCGAGGTCACGATGTGCTTCAGCATCTCGCCGGATTTCGCCGACTTGTGCGTGCCACGTTCGATTTTTTCAACGGATTCCTTGATCAGACCCGTGATGTCTTTCGCCGCAGAGGCAGATCTTTGCGCCAAAGTGCGAACCGCTTCCGCCACCACAGCAAAACCTTTACCGTGTTCTCCGGCACGCGCCGCTTCGACAGAGGCATTCAACGCCAGCAAGTTCGTCTGGAAGGCGATATCATCAATCACGTTGATGATCTCTTCGATCTGTTTGGAAGACGCTGAAATCTCGTTCATAGAAGACAGCAATTCGCCCATCTCTTTTTCACCCTGAACTGCCGTATCAGATGACTGTGCCGAAAGTGCCGCCGCCTGCTTCGCGTTGTCCGAGTTCATTTTCACCATGGATGTCATTTCCTCCAGGGCCGCCACGGTTTCTTCCAAAGAAGCTGCGGAAGCACTGCTGGATTCAGACAGGGACTGACCCGCAATGGACAACTGATGAATCGCTGAAGACACCAGGTCACCAGAGTTCTGAAGTTTTTCAGAAAGACCGCTGACAGATTTGGAAATATAACGAGCAATCATCATCACCGCCACCAGCAACACAAAGATGCCAGTCAAAGAGATGATCACTTGAGTCCACACTGCGGCATTGGCTTCAGCCAAAACCGTTTTCGTCGGTGTTCTGACAATCAAAGCCCATGGTTCTTCCGTTGCGCCCACGTTCATCGGGGATACAACATACAGATACTCAAGACTGTCTTTCGGATCCACACCGGTGATCACCAGTGGCTCGCCTTTGCCGATAGCTGATTTGAATTTTTCCGCTTCGAACGGGTACTCTGCGGCTTTGGTAATCATGCCTTCATCCGGGTGGGACACCCAGTTACCATGGGCCGTCACCAGGAAAGCCTGAGACGTTTCAAACGGCTTGATACCCCCCGCTTTTTTCTGAAGATCTTTCAACGGCAGATCGACACCTGCCACGCCCACAAACTTGCCATCAATCACAATAGGCACCACGGCGGAAGTCATCAGCACCTGCACACCATCAATTGGGTACAGGTAAGGTTCAACCATGGTTTCTTTCAAACGCTGTTTTGGAACCAGATAATAGTCACCGTCACCCTGCTTGGCGTAACCCACCAACGGAGTCAAAGATGACTTGCCTTTTTCCCAGTTCAAATAAGGCACGAAACGACCGGTTTCATCATGACCTTGCACGGACACAAATTCAGAGTCCTTGCCATCCCAGGCATTCGGCTCCCAGCCCGTCCATGTACCGATAACGAACTTGTTCTTTTCCAGAAGTTCACGCAAAGCATCCGCTACCTGCGAACGGCTTGTGTTACCGTGTTTTTTGAAGGATTCAAGAATGTGCGCGACGTTGCGGGAAATATCCAGTCCGCGTTCAACCTCCAGGCGCATTTCGGTGGCGTAAGCCTGCCCCATGGCCACGGTTTTATCAGTCGCTGCTTTTTCTGCATTTTCATGGCTGTTATTAGCCATAAGGAAAGTCATTGTTCCCAATACCAACAATGCGATGAGAATGATCGGCACTGCCAGTTTCACCTGAATAGAATAGCTTTTCTTCATAGACGTCCCTTCCGACGAAAAAGATCCGAGAATCTTTTCGGCAGAAAGGGAGTCAATATTAATGAGACCTAAGATCAGCCTTTTTCCTGCTGGGCCAAGGTCTGATAGAACACCTCGACCAAAGCACGGCTGTCAGAGTTCTTTTTATAATAGAACATCAGATCAATTTCGTAGTGCATGTCTTTGACGTACACACGATTCAAACGGCCCGAACGGACTTGTTTCTTGATCGAGTGCGCTGGCAGGAAGCCCCAGCCCAGTCCCGCTTCGATCACGCGCTTCAAAGTACCGACATTAGAGGATTCAAAGATCGAATTGACCTTCGCCCCTTGGGTCTGGATCTTGCCATGCAGTTCGCTGTAGAAGGCCGGGAATTCTTCGGTAAAATCCACCAGGGGGAACGATCCCATGTCCTTAACCATGATCTGTTGGGGCATTTTTTCATCTTTACTTGAACCCACCAGCCACATTTCTTCCTTCAAAAGGAATTTCTGTTCGCTGCTATCAAGCTCGGAAGCAAACTCCGTCTGCACATCCGGAAGGATCAGCACATCGTACTGGCCTTTTTTGTATCCCTTGATCAGCTCATCCCCGCGATCGTATTCAATCTTCAGGGTCAGCTCGGGATTGTGGCGCATCAGGCGTCCCACAATGGGACTCATCACGTGCAAACCCAAAGAGTTCAGTGTCCCAATTCGCAACTGCCCCTTCATTTGATTACCGATGGATTTAATGGCGATTTCAGCCTGTTGGGTCAGATGAATGATCTTCTTGGCGTACTCATAAAGCACCTCCCCTTGAGGAGTGGCTTTGATTGAGCGTACGCCCCTTACCAGGAGCTCCACGCCTAGATCTTCCTCCAGATTGCGAATCTGCTGAGACACCGCAGGTTGAGTCAGATAGAGCTTATCTGCCGCAGCAGTCATGCTCCCTTCGCTGATGACAGTCACAAAGGTGGTCAGCTGATAAAGGTTCTTCACAAGAAAATCTCCCTTTTGCTCTTTGATCCGAGAGGAAATTGTTATTATACTTGAACTTCAAACGCCTATTCCGGAACAGCCGGAATACTAATGGTCAACCAGCCGAGGTCTGCATGAAGTTACGTTTGTTCGCATCACTCGCCGTTATTCTACTCAGTTTTAGCGCCCATGCAAAAGTCTTTCGTAATGCTTATATAGCTTTCGAAATGCCCGAGACCTGGAAGTGCAACCTGGAGCAAACCGAGTGGGTCTGCCGAAGCGAACAAAACAAAGAAGCCAAAGAGGCGATCATCATCCTGACCGCCAAGGAAGTGGGCCCTACAGACACCTTTGCGCTGTATGAGTCGCACCTGAACGCCCCGATTTCTGTGGCCCTTAAAGGCGGCGGCGCTGCCGAATCCAAAATCGTCTACAAATCCAAATCTGTTCAGATCAATGACCAGACCTGGATTGACTCCCTTCACTTGGGCTCCGAAGTTCCGAACTACTTCACCCGCTATCTGGCAACGATCAAGGATAAAATCGCCATCCTGATCACCTTCAGTGCGCACAAACAATACTATACCAAATACAGCCAGGACTTCTTCAAGGCCGTGATGAGCTTGCGTGTGATCGCTTCCAAGAACCTTCTGGCAAAACCGGAACTGGGTCCGATCCGTCCAGGGTCTGAAACACTGGGCGCTCCGATCAGTTCTGCGATGCCCGCGGACATGCTTCAGGGTGAAGAAGAAGGCGGCAAAGGCAACAACAAAGCCCTGCTGCTGGGCGGAGCGGTTCTGCTGGCGGCCCTGGGAGCATACATCTTCCTGAAAGCCCGCAAAAGAAAACGCTAAGAGACAACTTAAAGACTTAAAAACAAAAAACCCGCTCTGTCTTCAGAGCGGGTTTTTTATTTGTGCTGTTTAATCTGTCTTACTTGATTCGTTCAATTGTTGGTTTGTATTTTTCAAACTGAGGGATGATCTTTTCATCCCCGTACACCAGAACCTTGAACTTCGCCGGTTCCACCGCTTTTTTGAAGGCGGCGTTGGCGTCCTTCGGTTTAATGTTCCCGACGGTCTTGTTGTAGTTCGTCAGGTAATCCACCGAAATACCATAGAAATCCAGCGCCAGCAGGTTGTAAGCCAGTCGGTCTGCGGTTTCAATCGCGCGTGGAAACTGCCCGATCAGCTGATTGCGGCCGGCCGACACTTCCTGTTCTGTCGCCCCGTTGGCGGCAAATTCAGTAACCACTTTCAAAGCCTCTTCCATGGTCTTTGCGGCTGTTTCATTCTTTGTGAACGTCGTCACATCGTAACTGCCGCGCTCTTTACGCACATCGAAGTAAGAATTGATCGAATAAGTCAGACCCTGGTCATCACGCACCTTTTGATTCAAGCGGCTGGCGAAGCTGCCACCCACTGTTTCATTGGCCAGACGCAAGCGCAGGAAGTCGTCATTGTTGCGAGCAATACCCAACTGACCCATGCGGATCTGAGTTTGCTGCAAACCTTTTTTAACGATCAACTTCACCTGCAGGGAATCATTCACCGGAGGCGCTGCCACCGCCACTTCCGGGATCGTGCGTTTCGTCCATTTGCCAAAGACCTCTTGAATTCTGTTTTCAAAGGACAGGTCAAAGTTCCCCACCACGGCCAAAGAGGCATTGTTCGGACGATAGAACGTCAAATAGTGCTTAATGATGTCCTGCTTGTTAATGGAGCGCAGACCTTCTGCCGTCCCATTGATGTCGCGGCCATAGGGATGACTGCCAAAGACAAATTGATCCATTTTTTCATCCGCAAAAGATGAAGGGCTGTCGATCTTCTTTTGCAGGGCTGCCAGCATTTGAGAACGCATGCGACCGATTTCAGCATCCTTGAATGCCGGATTCATGGACACATCGGCAAACAGGCTTAGCAAGGTGTCCGCAGAAGAAGACAATGAGTCGGAATAAACCGTCGTCACATCCGCCCCCGGGGATACATCCACGGAAGAACCCAACTGACCGAATTCATCCGCCAGCTTCAGAGCATCACGGCTTTGTGTCCCCTGCTCCAGCAGATAGGCGGTCAAGGCATTCAGACCCGGCTTGTCCGAACCTTCCTGCATGCTGCCGGTTTTCATCATCAAGGTCAGACTGACTCGTGGCAAAGAACTGTCATGAATAAAGAACACCTTCAGTCCGTTGGAAAGGGTGATTTCCTTGTACGGCTGAAGTTTGAAAGAACCATTCCCCTTGGTCACGTAACCTTCAGAAGGTGGTTTGCTGACCGGTTTTTTCCCGGAGCTGGAGCAGGAAACAACCGCGGTGCACACCAAAGGCAAAGTCAAAGCTAAGGCTAAATTTCTCATATCTACTGTTCCTTTTTCACTTTGGGTTCAAGGGTGATGATCGAGCGCTGTGTTTGTTGGGTGTATTTGTCAGCAACACGTTTGATGTCATCCGCAGTCACGGCCTGGTATTTTTCCAGATCTGTGAACAGGCTTTCATAGCTGCCAGTCACAATCTCGTTCACGGCCAGGGCGCGCGCTTTGCCATCCATGGTTTTCAAAGAATCCACAAGATCCTTCATCACCTGGGTTTTGGCTTTTTCCAACTCTGCTTCAGAAACTTTCTGATTACGCAGCTTCCAGATTTCGTTATACACGATATCCAAAGACTCTTGCGGTGTTTGACCCGGCTTCAGGTTCACACCCACGGCGAACATACCTTCATCCTGCATGGCATAGTTGTAGGAATAAGCCGAAGTCGCCGATTGTTTTTGATACACCAGACGTTTATGCAAACGGCTGGAAGTGCCATAACCCAGAATATTCGCAGCCAGATCCAGAGCATACATATCAGGCTGGCCCTGCTTCGGGCTCTTGTAGGCAACTACGAAAGAAGTGTTTTGAACGTCTTTGCGCAAAGTTGCGTTTTGCTGAACTTTTTGCGCCGGCTCGGAAGGGTATTTTCTTTCCGGCAAAGGACGGGATGGCAATTTGCCATAGTACTTTTCAATCAGGCTTTTCACTTTGGAAGTGTTGAAGTCCCCGACAACAACCAGCACCGCATTATTCGGCACATAGAAAGTATTATAGAAGTAACGAAGCTTTTCAGAATCATAAGCCTCGATGTCCTTCATATAACCAATCACCGGCCATTTGTAAGGATGCACTTTGAAGATCGTGCCCATCATCAGTTCGCGCAACAGACCCATTGGGTTGTTGTCGACTCTCCAGCGGCGCTCTTCTTTTACGACTTCTTTTTCGCTTTTCAGATCTTCCGGGCTGATCAGAAGGGAACTCATGCGGTCCACTTCCATGTCCATGACCAGCTCAAGTTTGGAACTTGGCAGGTTTTCATAGAAGCCGGTGTAATCATTGGTGGTGAAAGCATTGTTGGTAATGCCGTTTTCATGGAAGATACGGTCAAACGACTTACCGTCATACTTCTTAGCACCCTTAAACATCATGTGCTCAAGCATGTGCGCAGCCCCCGTCACGCCCGGGGATTCATCACGGGAACCCACACGGTACCAGGTGTGATAGCTGACCATTGGAACTGCATGGTCTTCCAAAAGAAGCACGGTCAAGCCGTTGTCCAGGGTGAACTTTGTCACTGGCAGGGAAATCTTCATGTCGTTTTTCGGCGCCCATCCTTGAATGGTTCCGATGACATCTTTTTCTGGAGCTTTCGGTACAGGTGTTGGGTCCACGGCGTAAGCAGACAGGGACAGGCTCAGCCCCAAGAGCAAAGTTGAAATCCGTTTCATAGATGCTTCTTTCGTTGGTTATGCAATAGCCCCTAGTTTGAAACTGAGGGGCTATGAATACAACGAACTTGAGGACTTTAAGACTTTTGGCAGATACTGCCGGAGGAATTATTGAGCCTGACTATTGAACAACGAAGTCAGAGAAGAAAACGTCCTTCACGACGCCACGACGAAGAATGCCATTCACTTCACCGGCAATCTTGTCTTTCAGGAACAGCTTGCCTTGAATGCTGTCGAGGTCCGAAAACGGTTTTTCATTCAGCAGGCGGACAATGCGGTCGCGGGCTTTGGCGCGGTTTTCCGGCTCCATCACCTCTTCAAAACCTTCTTTACCCAGCATCTGCAGATTGATCTCAAGACGGATGGTGCGCTTGGGTTCGCCCCCCAGATTCACCGTGAACTTGTCCATGGTATAAACCAACGGCGCAAGGTCGGCTTCATCAGAAACAGAGGCCAGTTCGCGATCAACATCTTCTTCAGTGATTTTGGGACTTTCCCATCCCATCGTCGAGGCATAAACCATATAACCACCAGCACCCATCACAGCCAAATTCAGGACTGCGAACATGATCTGAAATAGCATGGCGGTGTTCTTTGGTTTTGCAGACGTCTCTTTTGCTTCAGCCATTTGTAACCCTCTGTTCATTGAAACTATCGGTGAAACAGGCTTAGGTCTTAATATCAAAGGCCACTTTATTTACATTTTAATTACACGGAAAACGTTTAACCTCTGGACACCCGAGGACAGGCACTTGACAAGATTAAGCCCTATTCGTGCATAATAGTATTCATGAGACTATTGCTCACGGGCTGTGCTTTATTTGCGTTGAGTCTGCCAGTTCTGGCGGGCCCTGCTGTCGCGCCGTCATCTCAAATTGAAACAGACCTGCTGCCTGCTTCCCTGCTTCAGATTTCTGAAACCGAAGCCTTTTCCCGCTATGTGTTCCTGGTGGATAAAGAACAGCGCAAACTTTCCGTGTTTGAGCGCAATGGTGAACTGATTCAAAAAATCACCGAATACCCTGCCGACATCGGTAAAATGGGTGGCAACAAAACCAAACGTGATGATCACAAAACTCCGGAAGGCATTTACTTCCTGCAAGAGCGTTTGAGCCAGCCAAAAATTCCGTTCAGCCTTTATGGCGGACTGGCGTTCACAACGAACTACCCAAATCTTTTCGACAAACGCGAAAACAAAACCGGTTCCGGCATCTGGCTGCATGCGATTCCCGACTCGGTGCCTTTAACCCGCGGCTCTCGTGGCTGCGTGGTGGTTCGCAATGACGTGATCAAAAAACTTGCTGACTATGTCAAACTGGGTGAAACCCCGATTCTGATTTTTGATCATGTGAACTATGTTTCCAAATCTGAACACGACAAGCGCCGCCTGGATCTGGGCCGCTTCGTGGAAAGCTGGAGACAAGCCTGGGAAAACCAGGACATCGAAAAATACCAAACCTTCTATGACGAAGGGTTCAAGGCTCCGGGTTTCAATTTCAAATCCTGGATGAGCCACAAAAAGAATCTGAAATCCAAATACGAATACATCAAAGTTCACCTGTCCCAACCCTACATCGTTCAACACAACGATCAGTTACTGGTGAAAACTTTGCAGCGCTATGAATCCGACAAACACGTCGATTATGGTGTGAAGACGATCTATGCCCTTAAATCCGGTGACACTTATAAAATCATCCGCGAAGAATGGGCTCCGTTCAGTCAGCAGGAAGTGGCGGCCGCGATCGCTCGCGAAAACTCCATGACCGCTTCTTCGCAAAAAACTCAGTAACATCAAAAATACTCTTATTTAAAAGACCTGGTCTGTTTAAGATGAGCATTAATTGCATTTTAATGCTGGGAAATTAGCCTCCTAAGTATCACACTGGGACTATCTAATTTCTTAAACAGAGGTCTTTTGCATGAATACATCGAGCGATACTCAGAAAAAAACCGGCAGTCTGGAACGCCTGGCTTCCTCGGTCACCAATTGGGCTGAACGCTGGTTCCCGGATTCTTATATCTTTGCTGTCCTGGCCATCGTGGTGGTCGGACTCGGCGCCCTGCTTGCGGGCGTGTCCCCCAAAGCCATCGCCACATCCTTTGGGGACGGTTACTGGAGTCTGATCCCTTTCACCATGCAAATGGCGATCGTCACAATCTCGGGTTATGTCGTGGCCTCCTCGCCGCCTGCGGGCAAGGTCATCAACTGGCTGGCGCGCCTGCCTAAGACTGAACGCGGAGCTGTTGCCTATGTGGCCTTCTTCACGATTCTGGCATCTCTGTTAAACTGGGCCTTCAGTTTGGTGTTTGGTGGCCTGTATGTGCGAGCCCTGGCCCGCCGAATGGATCTGCGCATGGACTATCGCGCGGCTGGTGCCGCCGGGTATCTGGGGCTGGGCGCAACCTGGGCCCTGGGACTGAGTTCTTCCGCGGCGCAGTTGCAAGCCAACATCGACAGCATTCCGAAATCACTGTTGCCTATTACGGGTGTCATTCCCTTTAGCGAAACCATCTTCCTGCCCCAGTCCCTGATCATGCTGGCAGTACTGACCGTGGTTTCTGTGGCAATTGCCTACTGGTCCGCTCCGACCCGTGATCGCGCGGTGACCGCCCAGGATCTGCAAATTGATGTGTCCCACGACGTCGAAGACAACGTGGATAAACCCAAGCAGCCCGGTGACTGGCTGGAGTATTCTCCGATCCTGACTATTTTTGTGGTGATCCTGGGGCTGTGGTGGCTGTTGCTGGAATTCCAGAACAAAGATGTGATTCTGGCGATTTCAAACTTAAATACCTACAACTTCCTGTTCCTGATTCTGGGTATGCTTTTAACCTGGAGACCGAAACGCTTCCTGCGCTCGATCAGCAAGGCCGTGCCGTCCACGGCAGGGATTCTGATTCAGTTCCCGCTTTACGGAAGTATCGCCTACATTCTGACGAAAGCTCCGGGCGCGGATGGTGTGACTTTGTCCCATCATATATCGGACTTCTTCGTGTCGATTTCCACGCGCGACACGTTCTCGGCATTGATGGGAATTTATTCAGCGGTGCTGGGATTCTTTGTGCCATCAGGTGGTGGCAAATGGATCATCGAGGCTCCGTACCTGATGCAGGCGGCAAACGAACTGCATGTGCATCTGGGCTGGACTGTGATGGTTTACAACGCAGCCGAAGCTTTGCCGAATCTGATCAATCCGTTCTTTATGATGGCTCTGTTGGGAGTCCTGGGTCTGAAGGCCCGCGATATTGTCGGCTACACGGTGACCCAACTGGTGGTGCATGCACCGCTGGTGATTTTCATGCTGTGGGCGCTGGGGGAAACACTGACGTATTCTCCGCCGGTGATTCCATAAGCACAAATAAAAAAAGCCACCTTCATCAGGTGGCTTTTTTGTTTTTAAAAACAGGAACTATTTGTAACCCGCTTTTTTCATCAACTCGATACCTGCTGGCACAAGATCAGAAACTGCATTTACGTTGGTCGTGTCTTCAGCAAAACCACCGAATTCTTTCAAGATTGGCGCCATGTCTGCTTCTTTGCTTGCAGGGTACTGGCTGAAACCACCAGCAACGGCTTCTTGAACTGGTTTGGAAACCATGAATTCAAGGAAGGCGTTGGCTGCCGCTGTGTTTTTAGAGGACTTGGTGATACCGATACCCACACCGTTGATGTGCGCGCCGACTTTGTCCTGCTCAAGGAAACGAACGCCCACGGGGAAGGTTGCATCGTCACGAACGATAGGCGCCAGATAGTAAGTGTTGGCAACACCGATCGCGCAAGTGCCGTTGGCGATAGCTGCGATCACGTCACGGTCACCTTTCAAAGGCTCTACTGCAAAGTTTTTCACCCATGATTCAAGCAACGCTGTCGCCTGGATTTCACCAAAGTGCTTGATAAAGTAAGCAGCCATTGCTTCGTTGTAGCTGTTTTTGGAAGTTCTTACGCACAACTGACCTTTCCATTTAGGATCGCCCAGGTCCGCATAAGTTTTCAAATCTTCCGGATTCACTTTCTGCGTGTTGTACATCACAGTGCGTGCACGGTAGAACAACAAGAACCAGTTCTTGTCGTTAGAGATCAAGTGAGAAGGAACTTTTTGAGTCACACCATTGGTGGTGAAAGACTGCAAGAAGCCTTTGCGGTTTGCTTCACCCATGTAAACGATGTCTTTATCCAGATAAAGATCCGCACGGGAATTCAAACCTTCAGTTTCAAGTTGTTTCAAAAGATCAGTAGAGGAAGCAAAAACCACTTCCACTTCAATGCCAGTGGCTTGAGTGAATGGTTGCAGGATTGGCGCAAGTCTTTCGCCATCATAAGAGGAATAAACCACCAACTTGTCAGTTTTCGCCTGAACGGTCATTGCCGCCAACAGAGTCACGATTGCGCTCAAAATTCTCATCAGTTGCTCCTTTAAAAATTTGGAACACTAGTAAAGGATGCAACCTGCTTCGTCAAATTTTTCGGGGAAATTCCGCGAGAATCTCAGTACACTTTCAATGCGTTTTCGTTTACAGAACTACGGCGGCTAACTACCCGGGAACCCAAGGGAAAATGGCACTTTTTAAGGCAAAAATTTCACACAGTAAAAACGGCTGAAAGGCACGTCATCGATCTGTACTTCGCTGGATGGATTCACCAGCACCAGCACATAGACAGTGCTGTCAGGAACGAGATACGCGCGATACTGCGACCACGGGGAATCAACAATGATCTTTCCTGATGTCGACACATACTTTTTCCAGCCAAAGTCTTTTGTCTGGCGATCATCCTTGTGCAGGGTCAAACGACTGCGCGTGTTTTTTCCATCCACGGCCAAAGAGTAACGAAAGATCTGACTGGAGTTTTTAAAATCACCCCGGCACTGAAAATTCTTTTCTGCGGCCCGTGCCCCTGGAGCCAATAACAGTACAAACAAAGCAGCGAACAATTTCATAAGTCCATTACCAGCCGTTAAACAGACTGACGCAAGCAAAAGACCCGCCCGGGAACTGATAACGTTCCACGAGCCTCGTAAAACGCAAAAAGCACAACCCCAGGGCTGTGCTTTTTAGAGTTTCACTTGAAACGATAAAACCTAGTGGTTGTCGTCGTCTTTTGTGTTTTTGCCGTCCATAGTGAACGTCTCTACGTTGTGGGCAAGATCAGGAAGTTGCTCAAGGTGCTTTTGCCATTCTTCTTTAGTCATTTCACCCGCGTTGATCTTGTTCTCAGTCATACGCTTGTCATACTTCAAATTTTTGTTAGCTTGAGCCAAAGACATAAATCCCCTTTTCGCAATCGAGCCCCCATTTATAGCCCAAAAAAAAGGCCCCGTAAAGGGGGCCGTTTGTTAGTTCCAGTATTTCGGAGGTTTTTCGTTCTTTTCGTTATTAACAACTAATCTCAGGTTTCGGCCCTTGCTCTTGGCCTTCTTCTTCCATTCATTACGGTCAAACCAGCCCTTCATTTTAAGGCAGATGAAGCCAGCCACAATCCCGCCCAGATGGGCCAAATAAGCCACTTCCCCGCCAGCGACGCTGGAAGTCATAAGGGAGGCCAATTGCACCAGACCCATCAAAGCCACGAAGTACTTGGTCTTCATCGGGAACAGCATAAAGAAGTAAACAATGCGCTCGCCGAAGATCATCCCTTGCGCCAGCAAAAGACCGAAGACCGCCCCGGACGCCCCCACCACCGGCACAATCAGACCGGTTTGAGAACCCGTGATCAGGGCATAAACCCACACACCCAGACAGTAAAGGATCGCCGCGCCCACACCTGCTACCAAATAGTAGATCAGGAAGAACTTCGAACCCCAGCGCTGCTCAAGCTCGGCGCCGAAGAACCACAGCATCAGCATGTTAAACAGGATATGGGTCACCTGCATGGAGTGCAGGAACATGTACGTGAAAGGCTGCCAGATATGGAAATCGAAAAGCACCTTGCCCGGGAACAGGCCAAAGATGGACGTGAAAGGAACACGCAGGAAGCCTTCCATGATCACTTGGAACACGAACCAGATAGCCACATTGATGATCAGCAACCACTTCACCACAGGGGTCATGGGAGCTGTTTGGAAAGTCACGCCTCTATTCATATTTTCTTAAAATACTCCATACCTTCTCGTAGGTCTGCTCAAGACTTTCAACCAAGACCTTTGTCTCAGCGATCAACGGGAAGAAATTAAGGTCCCCTGTCCATCGAGGAATCACGTGATAGTGCAAGTGCTCAGGAATTCCCGCCCCGGCCACAGCCCCGTGGTTTAAACCCACGTTGATGCCGCCTGGCTGGTAAAGGTCATTCAATGCCTTCATCGTCAGACGAATGACATTTTGCAGGTCATGGTATTCTTCATCAGAAAGTTTCAACAGGTCCCCACAGTGGCGTTTTGGCAAAACCAAAAGATGCCCGCTGTTATAAGGGAACTTGTTCAGAACCACCATCGAGTGTTTGGATTTAAACACGCACAAGGTATCAAAGCTGACTTTTTCCTCCGAAGCCCGGCAAAAAACACAGCCGTCGGGTTTGATCAGTTTGCGCACGTATTTCATGCGATCCGGACGGAACAAAACATCACGCTCCATCGGCCAGACATCCTTGCCGATCTGGATTTTGCCATGAGCGACCACCGGAGCCTTGATGGGCGCTTTTCTTTTCACAGGGGTCTTTTTCGCGGATGTTTTTTTGCGCGCCTTTTTGGCTGCTGCCATGCTTACTCCGTGCTGTCAGTGAAATAGCTGGAGGTGCCCACCAGACGGTTTTCAACAAAGAAAGCCATCACACAGTTCTTGCGCATCTCAAAGCCGATTTCGGTTTTGTTTCCACCCGCAGGATTCAACAAAACCAACTCCGTTTCAAGCTGCGGCGTCTCGCATACCAAAGGTTTCAGCTCAAATACAGTGACAGGAACAAAACCACCGCCACCGGTAATGCCTACAAACTCAAACTTCTGCCCGGTTTTAAACACCACACCCGGTGCCGGCTCCAGATCCGCGGTCAGATAATAAATACCACTCCAGCGGACATCAAACCAGGCTTGCGGCTGACGCGGATCCTGAGGATTGGCCCCGGCTATCGCAGCGCCAAGCACGGTCAGTAAAAACAGGGCCATCTTCTTCACGGATTACTCCCAGTAACCCGGCATCAACATCAATGGCTGATTCAGATATTTCGCGCGCAGGATGTATTTCATCGCGCCTTCCATATCCGGACCGAAGGACTTGCCTTTCAATACGTCCGCAAATTCAGACATGCTGTTCAGGTCGTCTTCAGAATCGCCGCCACCCAGGTCAAAGATGCTGACTTTCTTTTTTGGAACTTCAAAGACTTCGTAATTGTCACCCAGCTTTGCGATTTCAGCCGCCAGCTTCACCGCATCGTCATAGTAACCTTCCTGATCGGCAAAGCCCACTTTCACCGCGGTCGCCCCGGTGAACACGCGGCCGTCAGCGTACTCGGCAACCACTTCTTCTTTCAGCTTGCGTTCTGCTGCCACAGTTCCTTTGAATTGTGCATAGACTTCGTCAATCATGCTTTGGAACAGGGATCTTTCATCTTCACGCATCGGACGGTATTCCGCGCCCGAATCTTTGAACTTGCCGGACGTGATGGAATAGCGGGAAATCTTAGCCCAGTCATACAGCTTTTCCAGATTCGCAAATTCCATGATCACACCGATGGAACCCACCAGCGCCCCCGGTGCCACAACGATCTTGTCGCAAGCCACTGCCGCATAATAAGCACCGCTGGCCATCACACCTGTGCTGACACAGACAACCGGCTTTTTGATTTCGTCGCGAACGCGTTTGATCTCTGCGAACATTTCCTGGGAAGGCCCCACAGAACCGCCCGGAGAATTGATGCTGATCAGGATCGCTTTGACCTTGTCGTCTTCACGGTATTTTTTAAGATTCTTGATGAACTTCTTGCCGTTAAGAATAACGCCGTTCATTTCCAGATGCAGGATGGTGTTTTTGGCAGTGACACGCTTGTCTTCGCTTCCGAAGAAGTCCCCGCTCATTTTCAACAAGGCACCCAGGCCTACGAACACCAAAAAGATAATAACCAGTTTTTTGAAAAAGCTACCCTTCATACCAACGCTCCCGAACGGTTGAAATAGGTCCCTTTTCAAATAAAAAAAGGGACCCTACTAGGGTCCCTCTTTAAAACTTGTCAGTCAATGCCGGGTCAGGGTCCAGTCGCGTCGTTTTACAACGACTCGACCTTTCTCCTATTCACAACTATTGCTTGTCAGTTTTTACGTTTTTCAACTGGTCAGCAAACAAGTCACCGAAAGTGGACTTGGAAGTTGCAGTCGCTTTTTTAACGTAATCGTCAACATCCGCTTTTGATTCGCGAAGTTTAACAAGTTTTGCAGACAAGCCGATCTTACGAGCGTCTTTGTCGATAGAGATAACTTCAGCTTTTACAGACTGACCTGGCTTGATGAATTCCTCAACAGAGTTGATTTTTTCAGTAGTCAGTTCAGAAATGTGGATCAAACCTTCGATATCGGATTCAAGTTCAACGAATGCACCGAAGTCAGCTGTTTTAGTGACTTTAACATCGTGTTGAGTGCCGATAGCGTATTTGTTCTCGATGTTTGACCAAGGGTCAGACTCAAGTTGTTTGATACCCAAAGAGAATCTTTCGTTCTCGATGTCCACGCCCAATACAACCGCGCGAACTTTCTGGCCTTTAGCGTAAAGTTCATTTGGATGATTTACACGTTTAGTCCAAGAGAAGTCAGAGATGTGAACCAAACCGTCGATGCCTTCTTCGATGCCGATGAAGATACCGAAGTCAGTTACGGATTTCACTTCGCCTTCGATGATTGTACCTGGAGCGTATGATTCTTTCATTTCAACCCATGGGTTGGCCTGAAGTTGTTTCATACCCAAGCTGATGCGGCGGTTTTCAGTGTCTACTTCAAGAACCACTACTTCAACTTCTTGATCAACAGTCACGATCTGAGAAGGGTGTTTTACACGTTTAGTCCAGGACATTTCAGAAACGTGGATCAGACCTTCAATGCCTTCACCAAGCTCAACGAATGCACCGTACTCAGCCAAAGATACAACTTTGCCTTTCAGTTTAGTGCCTGGAGGGTAAGAAGCTTTTACGGATTCCCAAGGATCTGCGTGAAGCTGTTTCATGCCCAAAGATACGCGTTCTTTTTCTTTGTCATACTTAAGAACTTTAACTTGGATTTCGTCACCAACGTTCAACATCTCAGATGGATGTTTTACGCGGCCCCAAGACATATCAGTGATGTGCAACAAACCGTCCATGCCACCAAGGTCGATGAACGCGCCGTAGTCAGTGATATTCTTAACGATACCAGTAACAACAGAACCTTCTGCCATAGTGTCAAGAGTTTGAGAGCGCAAGCTGTCACGTTCTTCTTCAAGAAGCGCGCGGCGGGAAAGAACGATGTTGCCACGTTTCTTGTTGAACTTGATAACTTTGAATTTGAACTTCTTGCCCAGGTATACGTCCATGTTGCGAACCGGACGCAGGTCGATTTGAGAACCTGGAAGGAATGCTTTAACGCCGATATCAACGCTCAAGCCGCCTTTAACTTTAGCAACAACAGTACCTTCGATAACTTCTTCGTTTTCTGCTGCTTTAGAGATGTCTGTCCAAGCACGAAGCATATCTGCTTTGTCTTTGGAAAGAACGATCATGCCGTTTTCGTTTTCGATACGGTCGATCAAAACTTCTACTTTGTCTCCAGCTTTCACATCGCGAACGCCGTCAACAATACGGAATTCGTTGATCGCGATCAAACCTTCAGACTTGTAGTTGATATCAACAAGTACGTAGTCAGACTGAACTTCAACTACAGAACCTGTTACAACGTCGCCGACTTTGAAGTCTTGTTCTTTCATGGAAGCTTCGAATAGAGAGTCGAAGTCACCAGCTTTGTCAGCTTTCGCATTCAAAATGCCAGGATTTGCTGGAACCTTTGCGTCTTCAGCATCCAAGAAAGCAAGAACTTTCTGTTTCTCCAATGCGGCTTTGTTCAATTGTTTTGTCATATCGTTTTTTGTAAACCTCCCACGTAGTAAGACCTCATGGATCCTACCCGTAACCTTTCTTCGCTCTTAAGGCGAATCACTGGTTTAGCGACCTAAGGGGTCGGAAGTCAAAGGTTTTACGCATACCAGCGAGGTTTTCGTGGTCCTGTGTTATCTGAGGTAAACTTGGGACAGAAAAAAGGCCCCCGAAAGAGCCTCAAATCGCATATAATCCAATACAGCTATTCCCGCTGAGACTGCCTGCAGGCTTGAATTTCACTGTCAAACCACTCCTCCTGCTTCTCATAAGCAGTTTTGTAACCTTCAAAGCGCTTCAGACGCTGACTTAGATCCTCTTCACGCAGGGTGACCAGGGTGCCGGATTCATCCACCCCGGTCTGGCGGGACAGCTTGTTTTCCTCTTCCGTCAGGATGTTTTTCGGAACTATGTCGACTTTGCCACCGGCTTGCGGAGCTGCTTCAATTTTGCAGTCGCGCAGAACCCCGTACTTTCCTTTGTTACCCAAATCGCGGTTGCCATAGATGTTTTCCTCCATCGTATAGACATCCGTCTGCACTTCCTGCAGGTGGTGAATCAGATTCTTTTTTTCCTGCACCACATAGTTGTCATCGCGCTTGCCGACAGTTTCCCGGCCCATCAACTGCGCGTCTTCAAGTTCGGTATCCAGTTTGTCTTTGGACGAACACCCCACCAGCCCTGCGATCACCAGTCCCGCCAGCCACACCTTTTTCATAATTCACCTCGCGCTTTTAAGAATACCCCGCAGCAGAAAAAAACCAGCTTGTACTTTTACAAGGCCCGCTGACAGCCCGGGTCCTGTCCTGATTTCATGTTCTGATTCGGAGGCATAACCATGAAGTACCTGCTGTTTTTACTGGGGCTGATCAGTGCAACCGCACAGGCCCGTTACGAAAAACACATCGACTCGGCCCTGGATTTTCTGGCGCACTATCAGACGACTGGCCGCGAAGGCTACGAGCCGGGACAATGGCGTTCACGGGTGACGTCCTATGTCCCCAGCGGGATCGGCGTGGGCAAGTTCGGTGTCGCCTATGATGAACCCAGTGCCTTTTCAGCCTCGGCCATCGCCAACGTTCTGGCCGAGACGTATTTCTACAATCCCCGCTTCAGCAAGATTCCGCCGATGGTGCGCAAAACCGCCCAGGGCCTTGCGCCCTATCGCTGGGGGGATCTGTTTAACTTCTATCCGCCTTCAAGCCTCAAGGGCGTGCGCACACGCGGACCGCGCAACATGTATCTGGCCCCGCAGTGGAAAGGTGTCGCCAACATCCCGCCAGATGCTGACACCACGTCGGTCACCCACACCTATCTGCATTTTTTAAAAAGCCTTGAGGCGGGCCAGTCCCCGCGCAAAACACCCGCGCAACTGCCTGAGGCGGTGATTGATGCCTTGTCTTCCGCCCGGGATCTGTCGCGCCTGCCGCACACCTACAACGCCGCCCAGTTGCACGTGAACACCGGCGCTTTCATGACGTGGCTGTGGGATGAAAAAGACCCCGACATGCCACGGAATATTTTTGCGGCCCCTCATCGCGGCACGCGAATCCCTTTTAATATGAATGACGTCGACTGCGTGGTGAACGCCAATGTGCTGAAGCTTCTGACCTATGCGAAAAAAACCGAAGGCCCGGGCTATCAAGCCAGCTGCCGCCATCTGAATCGGGTCGTTGAAAAAAGACAGTTCTATTTCTGCGGAATGTATTATCCCAGCCGCTATGCCCTGCCATATGCAATGGCCGCCACCATCAATGCCGGGGCCTCGTGTCTGGAACCTTCACGGCAAAAACTGCTGAATTATATTCTGGCTTTACAGCACAGGGATGGATCCTGGCGTAACAGCTTTATGGCAAGACCGGATTACGCGCACTCGACCGCGTGGGCCTTGAATACATTGTTAATTTTAGGCGACCCCCAGAACGAAACGCATCGCGAACGCGTGCGCCGGGGTTTGAATTTTCTGATGTCGCAGTCTCGGAAAGATTCGGCGGGCCGCCTGTTCTGGAGCGGGCAGGTGTTCTTTGCCGCTACGTTTGTGGCAAGATTCCCAGTGGTGTGGAGATCAACTGGCTACACCACTGCGCTGGCCGTGAAAGCCCTGACGGTGGCCGATTTGCGCTGGAATTAAGGCGGGCTTTCGTAAAGGTCGCGGTAATTTTTTTTCATGTCCGGAGGAAGTTCCTGCATGAAGTACTTATAGATTTTGCCCTTCACATTTTTTTCGCGAACAGCGCGGGTCAGGTCCTTTAAAATCTGTTCGCCACGCAGGGACTTTTCACAGGATGCCCACACCGAAATATAGTCGGGCATGTTTTTAACTTTCAGAAATTTCAGAGCGGGAACGGCGATATTGTGTCGTTCATAATCGGTTTTTTCCAGGGCGTATGCCAAAACCCCGTTGACCCGCTTTTTTTCCAGCATCAGAAATAAATTGCCCATGGCACTGTCGCCGACAATCTTTGTGGCATGCCCGCTTAAAGATAGAATGTCATCAATTTGCCGGGTGTAGGCGCGGCTTTGAATAACCCCCAGACGAAACTTGCCCGAGGCCAGCAGTTCTTTTAAATCCACATCTTTCTGATCATCAGCAATACCCGGCGTGCCCTTGGCATGCACCACCAGTCCCACCGGAAAAGCCCGCGCCAGTTCATCACCAAAGATCAGAAACTTTTCCCGCTCTTTGGTTTTTTGCAAAAGCACCGTGCAATAGCCGCCCTGCCCACTGAAAAGCTTTTCAGCCCGGGTGAAAGACACCCGCACAAAACGATGCGAATACCCCGGCAACGCCCGCTCAATTTCCTGATAAATATTGGCAAAGGGCCCCTGAGCCTGAGAAATATCCACCGTCATGCCCTCGCCCGAAAGCACCAAAAACGGCGGAAAATCATTCACAATCCACTGCACAGCCGGCTTCTGCGGCGGCGGTTCAATCGCCCACAATAACCATGGAAAAAAGAATAAAAGAAAACCCCAGGCACTTTTCATAAAGTACCTAAAGATTAGCAGTAAGAATTAAGCCATTACCGTGAGAATTTCAAAAGGCTGACAAGAGACAATTAAGCTAAAGGACCAAGGTCGCCAAGGCGACCACCCTTAGATCTTATTTTTAACGTATTCAACAACTGCGTCTACGACTTGGTTCAAATTCAGTGCAGTGGTGTCCACAACCAAAGCATCTTCTGGCACGGCCATCGGAGCTACTTTACGAGTGGAATCTTGATGGTCACGTTGCTGCTGGGCTTTCACCATGTCCTCATGGTCCAGACCCAACTCTGCTGCACGTCGAGCCGCGCGGTGTTCACTGTTAGCAGTCAAATAAACCTTGGCATCCGCAGTTGGGAACACCACAGTACCGCAATCGCGGCCTTCTGCCACCAAGCCTTGAGGACCGGAAGAACAGTTGCGTTGCGCATCCAAAAGGGCTTTACGCACTTCTGGATAATGACTGACTTTGCTGGCGAAATTACCCACGTCTTCGTGAGCGATCTGATCAGTCACATCCTGGTCTTTGAAGAACACACGAGTGCGTTCGTCATCCATTCTCACGCTCCATACCGGATCGTGAGTCAGATTGGCCAAAGTGGAAACGTCATCCAGATCAATTTGCAGTTGAAGAGCAGCAAATGCCAAACCACGATAGAATGCACCCGTAGAAACCCACTGCCAGCCCAAACGACGAGCCAACTCACGACTTACTGAAGATTTTCCGGAGGCCGCAGGGCCATCAATCGTAATTACCATTCCCATAATTCTCCAAAACTACAGCGGTGCAATTTCTTTTAAAACGTCCGCCAAAGCTGACATAGCAGCTTCATTTTCATGATCGCGCCCTACACTCAAACGCAGATGCGTCTTGAACCCATAGTTCAACAGCGGTCTCATGATGATCCCACGACGTAACAAGGCTTCGTTCACCTTGGCGGCGTCGCGGAGAGTGTCAAACATGACAAAATTTCCCTGAGATGGAATGTACGGCAGGCCTAATTCTTCTAACTTCTTGTAGAAGTAATCAAGCCCTTTCCAGCAAATCTGCTGCGATCGCTCAATAAATTCTTTATCTTGCAGAGCCGCATTTGCAGCCACTTGCGCTAAATCGTTGACATTAAATGGTTTGCGCACACGGTTAAAGACTTCCACAACCTCTGGCGGCGCGATCATCGCACCCAGGCGGAAACCCGCCAGCCCATAGATTTTGGAGAAAGTGCGAAGAACAATCAGGTTTTTATACTGTCCCATATAACCTTGTGCGGATGCATAATCCTTGGCGCGCACAAATTCGTTATAAGCTTCGTCAAAAATAATCATCACATCGTCACGGTTACCGACTTTCTGAAGGAAAGCCTCCACTTCCGCTTTGGTGGCGTAAGTGCCGGTTGGATTGTTGGGATTAGAGACAAAAATCAAACGGATGTTTTTTTCCGGGTGTTTCAGGAAGTAGTCTGCAACGGCAGGCAGATCAAAACGATAGCCTTCCGCCATCGGAACTTTGTGGATCACCGCACGGTTTGCCGGAGCGCTGACTTCATAGGCATTAAACGCTGCCGCAGATGTCAAAACGCCATCATGGTGCTCACAATAGATACGGCACAACAGATCAATCAGTTCGTCGCTGCCATTACCAATAGCAAGTTGTTTTGTCGGGAAGCCCCATTCTTTCGACAAAGTCTGCAAAAGCTCATAGTGGGATGGATCCGGATACAGGTGCTGATGATCCAAGGCCTGCTTCACCGCCGCCATGGCTTTCGGGCTGGGACCCAAAGGATTCTCGTTACTTGCGAGTTTGTAGACCGTTGTGAGCCCGTACTCACGTTGGGTCTCAGAAATCGGCTTTCCAGGTTTGTAGGGCACCAGATTCAAAATTTCGGGAGAAATCTTCACTTTAGAATCCTTTTCTTAGAGAGAATACTTTGCTATACCTGTCCGACTAAGACTTAACAACATTCCAGTGCAAATTCAATAGAGAGCGTTCGAAAATGCAAAACAGCCTCGTGCTCGGTGTGAGCGTCGGTGAATCCTTCGCCGAATTCTCACTCCTGTCAGACTCCAGTCCCCTTGCGCAAAAAAGAGTATTTCACTCTCGTGAAAGCCTTAAATCCTCACTGATCCAGTTCATCGCGCCCCATGGAAAAATCCAGAAGGCCTTTGTCAGCCTGCGCGTTCCCAAAAAACTTTTGGACTATAAACTAAGCGGCGCTGTGGCCCACGTCAGCACAGAAGGCCTGGAGCACTGGCTGGATCTTTGCGGAACTCCCGCAGCGCTGACCAGCAAGGATCTGCAATTTGCCCTGCGTGAACGCGTGCGCGCCGATGGCACCGTTGAAACCCCCCTGCAAACCGAAGAACTGGAAGCGATTGCCGCAAAACTTGAGCTGATGAGCTGCAAGAAAGTCTGCCTGAACCTGCTGCACTCTGCGACCAATCCGGCGCACTTGAATGCGGCGACCAAATTCTTCAGCGAAAAAGGCATTGAAGTGTTTGCTCCGGCAAGCACCGACAATCCTCACGAAGTCACGCGCTGGACTCAGAATGCTTTGAACGCCACCCTTTCCGGTGTTTTCGCTGACCTGAAAAAAGACGTCTATGCGGGCCTTGAGGCCGCGCTTGATAAAAATGACATTCACTTCCTTGATGCCAGCGGTGAACTTTTCCAGGATGAAACCGGAAAAGAAATCAGCAGTCAGTTTGCCGCGTCCACGGCTCTGGGGCTTTGGAACAAAGCTTCGGGCAAAGATGTTTTGTATCTGGGCCTTGAGTATTTCACTTTGATTTCCCCCACCCGCTGGGCGGAACAGTGGAACAGCTGCTGGGGTCCGGTGGAAGTGCGCCACTTGAAAGTAAAAAATCTGGGCGTCCAGCCCACGCTGGGAATCGGCTTGAACACCTTTGAACGCTTTGACTTCCTGACTCAGGAAGAAGGCTGGGAGCCAGGACCGATGTTCCTGGGTCGTGGGCAAAAAATGAGTCTTTTGGATCTGTGGTCTGAAAATCCAAAACTTTCCAAACTGGAAGGTCTTGAGGACCGCGTTTCTGCTCAAGGGATTCAGCGCTTTAAAACAGCGCTTTTGACCCTTTCCAAAATCAGCACCTTCAAAGACAACGACTTCAATCATCTGACCAAAGAACTGCAAAGCCTGTCTGTGCAAAGACTTGCGGTGGAATCTTTCCTGCAGCGTGATCAGCAAAAATTATTGGTAACGGGTCCTTTGGCAGCGCTGTTTGCCAATATCTTCAAAAAAGATCCGCACACCACGGTTGCCGCTGATGAATTCTGCGAATCCGCCGCCACGGCCCTGTGGGGCATGAAAGCCCTGAAGGAGTCCAAATGAACTATCAAATCGAACTTTTGCATTCCTTGCTGAATCAATTTCTGGTGGGTGAATCCGCACTGATGACTTTGGATGGAGACGTCCTGGGTGTGCGCGGTCAGCAGCCGGTGACCTATGGCACGCTGACAACGGCGGCCACCACTGCCGCGAAATATCTAAAACTGCAGGAAGGCGACATCGCCCTTTTGAATGACCCTTACAGTGGCGGCAGCCTGTTGTCCGAAATGACTTTTGTGATGGCGGTTTCAGAAGACCTTTTGTGGGTTTCGCGCCGTCCTTTGGACACGCAGGTAAAAATCGTTAAATCCATCGAAGAAGAAGGCCTGCGCATTCCGCCGACACCACTTCGTCAGAAAAACCAGCTGAATGAAATGATTCTGGCTGCCATGCAGGCACACCCGGCCTGCCCTGCTGATTTTGTGCCTTGGCTGAAAGCCCAAGTGGCGGACCTGACTGCAGGAGCAAAAAAACTGGTCGACGCCATCGAGCTGACTGGTTTCACGGTGACCGGCGAACTGATCGAAGATTACCTGCGCATTTCTAAAAAAGCCGCGACGAAAAAGATTTCTGAAAGCGCTTCGGGCGAAGCGCGCGTCGATGTGGTTTTGGACAGCGGCGAACTGCTGCGTCTGAATATGGAAATCCAGGATGGTAAAATCTCTTTGGATTTCAGCGGCACGACGGCGGCAAAAACAGTTTCCATGACTGAATCTGCAACCTATGGCGCCTGCTTCCATGCTTTGAGCCGTCATTACGGCTTCACGGATCTGGCTAACTCGGGATCGTTCTCTATTTTGCAAATCACCAAACCTTCCGGCTGCTGGCTGGTGGGTAAATATCCGGCTCCAACCTTCAAAGGCATGACCTGTGGGGTCGCGGCTTTGCAAACAGCTATTGAACTGGCGCTGGCGCAGATTCACCACAAACAGGAATCCTCTGTGGGCAGTCACTGTGCCTTGCAGTTTGATCTGCAAGCTGGCAGCAAACATGCGCTTTTGACTTTGCCCGGCGGTGAAGGCGCGAAAGCGTCCCGTGATGGCGTCAGTGCTCAGATGGACACACTTTCTTTGGAACAACTTGAACGTGATTTCCCGATCAAGGTTCTGCGCGTGGATCAGCGTCACTCTAACGGTGGCAAAGGCAAATTCAGCGGTGGCCGTGGTGTTGTCATGAAGATCGAGGTGTGCGGGGATCTTTCCGCCACCTGGATGACCGACCTGACTTTGCACCGTCCCCGTCTGCTGAAAACCTGCAGCCATGGCGATCCAGCCGAAGTCACCCTGGAACAAGGTGAAGTTGCAAAGACTCTTCCCGTTCTGGGACAGCAAAAGTTTGCTGTCAAAGACGTCCTGACCCTGTGTTCTGGTTCAGGTGGCGGCTACGGTCGTGCGGAATAACAAAGGACTCTAGCGAGAGTCCTTTGTCGGTGTTAACATATCAGGCATGAAACACCTTTTTATGTTTTTCGCAGCATTGGGATTATTAGTGGGCCTCAACTCTGAGGCCAAAGCGACCAAGTCTGCCAAGAAAGGAACCACCGTGAGCACGTCTGAAGTGGCTTATCTGGCCGGCGGCTGTTTTTGGGGCATGGAAGATTTGCTGCGCAAACTTCCCGGTGTCACTCAAACTGAAGTCGGTTACATGGGCGGCGACACCAAAAACGCCAACTACAATCTTGTAAAAACCGGCACCACCAATCACGCCGAAACTGTGAAGATCACCTTCAATCCTGAAAAGATCACCTATCAGGATCTGCTGCTTTATTTCTATAAGATTCACGATCCGACGACGACCAACCGTCAAGGCAATGACATCGGGACCCAGTACCGCAGTGCCATTTTCTATACCTCTGACAAACAAAAAGATGAGGCAGAAATTGTAAGAGCTCGCGTGGACAAATCAGGAGCTTGGAAAAGCCCCGTGGTCACCCAAATCGTCAAAGCTGCCGATTTTTGGTCTGCCGAAGAATATCATCAGGATTATTTACAAAAGAATCCTGGCGGATACACCTGCCACTTCGAACGTAAAATCGAATTCAAACAGTAAAGGTTACATATCAGAAAGGTCCTTCTTTTCTCCGTGCAACTTGTGAAGCCGCACAGTATTGCATAAGAGTAAGTAAGGAGAGGGGCCTTATGAACCTGAGAATTCAACAAGCACTTGTCGCATTGATTCTGTCAGTAACTGTCTTCGCGTCCGCGCGCGCCCGTGCTGACGTGATTTCCTTCCGTTCTGACTTCTGGTGCCCTTACGTATGCAATCCTGATTCTGAAACTCCCGGTTATATGGTCGAAATCGCCCGCACGGTCTTTGAAAAACACGGCCACAAAGTGCAGGTGAAACTTTCCAACTGGGTGCGCGCCATCAAAGACACCCGCAGCAACCGCGTGCAGGGCCTGATGGGTTGCAGTGTGGTGGATGCGCCGGACTTTATCTATCCCAAGAAATCCCTGGGCATCATGAAAAATGCCTACTTCGTTCCTAAAAATTCAACATGGACTTACAAGGGCCGCCCGTCTTTGCAGGGCATGAAGATCGGCGTGATCAATGGCTACACCTATGGTGACAGCGTCGACAATCTGATCCGTTCCCGCCATCGTTCGTTCATTCCGTTTTCCGGGGACCGCCCGCTGGAGCAGGTTATTCGCATGATGCAGGCCGGACGCCTGGATGGGTTTATCGAAAATCCGGTGGTGCTGCAGTACACGTCCGTGTCAGCAAAGATCACGATGGAAAATATGAAAGTGGGTGGCTGGGTTGAAAATCACGATCCGGCGCTTTACATCTCTTTTTCGCCAAACAATCCGAAGTCTCAGGAATACGCAGAAATTCTGACTCGTGGGGTGGAGGAACTTCGCCGCAGCGGAGAGCTGCAGCGGATTCTTCAAAAATACAACCTGAAGGACTGGGAACAGTCCTCCGGCATTTCTTTAGGTGCTTTGGACAACCTTGGCTCCAGTTTCCTCAAGAGCCCGCTTAATCCGTTCAACATGTTCAATGCTCGTAGTCTCTAGAACGAAGTCGATGCGGGTTTCACGCAGTGAAAGCCCCTTCGACACTCGGTCGTGACGCACTTCCAGGATATTGGCTTTTTGTGAAGCAATC
Source organism: Bdellovibrio bacteriovorus str. Tiberius (assembly GCF_000317895.1). Taxonomy (NCBI): domain Bacteria; kingdom Pseudomonadati; phylum Bdellovibrionota; class Bdellovibrionia; order Bdellovibrionales; family Pseudobdellovibrionaceae; genus Bdellovibrio; species Bdellovibrio bacteriovorus. Next base: position 1,013,096 of record NC_019567.1, on the reverse strand, counting down.
GCCTGAGTCAAACGACTCAAGTTCCCCGGCAGGTCATCCACGATCACGGACAACTCACACAGACGTCCGCGCAGAATCTGACCACGGTCGATAATCTTGGAAACGATATTCAAATCAATATTGCCACCGCTGATAATCACACACGTCTTTTTACCCAGATCCAGTCCGCGGGACATGGCCGCGGCCATCGCCGCGGCACCAGAACCTTCGGCCACGGTTTTGGCTCTTTCCATCAGGAACACCACGGCTTCAGCGATCTCGTCATCACTGACGGTCACCACTTGATCGACATACTTGGAAATGAAACTGTCCAGCATCACCTGAGACGGATTTTTGATCGCAATACCGTCAGCAATAGTAGCGGCACGTTTGATCTGGGACAAAGGCTGCTTGTTATAAAGATGCGCCATCCCCGGAGAACGGTCACTTTGCACCCCGATCACGCGGATCTTTGGATTGATGGCTTTCACCGCCAACGCGACACCACTGATCAGACCACCACCACCGATGGGCACAATCACCGTGTCCAAATCCGGAACCTTTTCCAGGATCTCGATGCCGATGGTCCCCTGACCTGCAATGACGTGTGGATCCTGATAAGGATGCACGAATGTATAGCCGTGTTCTTTTTCAAGTTTCTGGGCGTGTTCGAAAGCCTCGTCGTAAATCTCGCCTTTCAGCACCACGTTCGCGCCGTAATCACGGGTCGCGGAGGCTTTGCTGATAGAGGCTGTTTCCGGCATCACGATGGTGGATTTCACCCCGGCCAGTTTTGCTGAAAGCGCCACCCCTTGAGCATGATTCCCGGCAGAGCTTGCCACCACACCGCGGGCTTTTTCGTCGGCTGTCAGGTTGGAAATTTTGTTATAGGCCCCGCGGAATTTAAAACTGCCGGTGCGCTGAGTGTTTTCGAACTTCAGGTACACTTCGCTTTTAAGCAGGTTGCTGGCGCTGATGGAATGACTCATCTCGGTTGGACAGATGATGTCTTTCAGAAGTTCACGGGCTTTTTGGATGTCTGCAAAGCTGACTTTCATTTTGGATCAGGGCTCCCAATACACAGTTAATCCCCACACCGGAGGATACTCTTTATGAGGCAAAAGTCCGGACGAAACCCGCACTCCAAGGCTGGAGTAAAAGTTCGAATCGGTCATGCCCATGGCCCTACTCTCGTCGAAAAAATAGAAGGGTGCAAGGTGCTTTCCACAGCATTCACAGGTCGTCACCAGCTCCCCGTCAGCCGAGTTGACAGTGTCACAGCGGTGGCAGCGACGAAAGTGTGTAGAGTCCGACATACGTGCTCCTTTGGAAGTTCCATTCATCTTAGGCCCGTCCACAGACCCCAGCAAGGGGCGGTCTCAATTTAAGCTATTGAAATGACGTCACAAAATGACTAATGACTTTTCGCGTTATGCGCAATTTGAGGCCTGTTCCAGGCATCCCGAGCGGACATCACGTAGTCGCATCAATCTTGGACAAGCATGCGAAAGAACGATATTTTAATCGGACTGTTGAAAGGGTCCCTATGAAAACCACGCTCGTAAAATCGCTATTCAGAGAAACAGAAAAGCATCTGGACAAAGAAATCTATCTTTCCGGATGGGTTCGCAAAATCCGCGACCAAAAGAATTTCGGCTTCATCGAACTGAATGACGGCACCTTCTTCAAAGGTGTGCAGGTGGTTTTTGATAATAATCTTTCAAACTTTGCTGACGTTGCCGCTCTTTCCATTTCCAGTTCCGTACTGGTCATAGGCAAAGTTGTAAAATCCCAGGGTGCAGGCCAAAGCTTTGAAGTGATGGCTTCCAAAATCGAGATCGTGCAAAAAGCGGATCTTGAATACCCGCTGCAAAACAAACGTCACAGCATGGAATTCCTGCGTGAGATCGCGCATCTTCGCCCACGCACCAACACATTCAGCGCGGTCTTCCGCGTGCGCTCTGTATTGGCTTATGCGATCCACAAGTTCTTCAACGAACAAAACTTTGTCTATGTGAACACTCCGATCATCACGGGATCTGACGCTGAAGGTGCGGGTGAAATGTTCCGCGTAACAACACTGAAACTGGACAAACCACCGCGCAAAGAAGACGGCAGCATTGATGCCAGCCAGGACTTCTTCGGCAAAGAAACCAACCTGACTGTATCAGGTCAGCTGAACGGCGAAACCTTCTGTGCGGCTTTCCGTAACATCTACACGTTCGGACCGACTTTCCGTGCGGAAAACTCCAACACCTCCCGCCACGCGGCAGAGTTCTGGATGATCGAGCCCGAGATCGCTTTTGCCGATCTGACGGCGAACATGGAACTGGCTGAAGACATGATCAAATACATCATCCGCTACGTGATGGAACAATGTCCGGAAGAAATGGAATTCTTCAACCAGTTCGTCGAAAAAGGTCTGTTCGACAAACTGAACAACGTTCTGAATAACGACTTCGGACGTGTGACTTACACTGAAGCCATCGACATTCTGCTAAAATGCGGCAAGAAATTCGAGTACCCGGTTCAGTGGGGCATCGACATGCAGTCTGAACACGAACGTTACCTGGCTGAAGAGCACTTCAAAAAGCCGGTGTTTGTGACCGACTATCCAAAAGACATCAAAGCTTTCTATATGAAGATGAACGAAGACGGCAAAACTGTTCGTGCAATGGACTTGCTGGCACCGGGCATCGGCGAAATCATCGGCGGATCCCAGCGTGAAGACAATATCGAAAAGCTGGAATCCCGCATGAAACAAGTCGGCTTGCATCCGGAAGAATATTCCTTCTATACGGATCTGCGCCGCTACGGCACGTTCCCGCACGCGGGATACGGCCTGGGCTTCGAACGTATGTTGATGTACGTGACTGGAATGGGAAATATCCGCGACGTGATTCCATTCCCGCGCACACCGAAGAACGCTTTGTTCTAGCACCTTCAAAAAGGGGATCACTTGATCCCCCTTTTTTTTATTCGCGTTTCGCATCGGGAAACCACCCCTGAAAATCTTCTGTACGATTTCATCCACCCTGACAGTGGATCCCCTGTCAGCTTCATCACACCCACTTTATACGCGGTACAAATATTGAAGCTTTGCTCTGAATATCTTCATACACCATCAGAAAGGTATCTCAGAGTAAGACACCATGAATTCATCCCCAGAACGTACTTTCATTAACAATCTGTGATTTAGACCAGACCTTCGACTTGTTTCCCGGGTTCAGGCTTCACCTTTTGGACAGAAGACCGAAGAGCCCCTAAGGAGTATCAATTTGAATTTATTGAGTCGAGCAATTCGCATCACAATGGCTCTTGTTCTTGTGGGAAGCACAGCGCTGGCTGACATTCCCCAAGAACTGCAGGACGTGGTCTTCTCTGGAGACCTGAATGCTCGTTCATCGGTTGATTTCCGCGGCAAAGCCAAAAACGTGGTGTCTGTCGTTCCGAAAGACTCTGAAGGAACTGTCCTTGAAACCCGCAAATTGAAACGCACCGGTTCCTATGGTGTTAAAGTTCGCATCACGAAAGTGGGCGAAGGTAAAACCAAAGCCAAAGCCGGTGATGAAGTCTGGGTTTATTTCTCTCAGAAAGATCCTTGGCTGGCCTTTAAAGACAAAGACGGTTCTGAGGTACAAGATCCTGAAGTGGCACTGACTTCCCGAGCGATCCGTGACGGTGAAGGCCTGCCTGTGGAAGGAACCGAGGCCCGCCCTACACTTCCGACCAAAGAAAGCGTCAAAGCCAATCAAATGCCGGACGTCGATCCAAATCTGGCGAAGAACAAGGATCCTCGTCAAACCGAGGGTGGCTTTATCACGACTTGTAAAGACTGCTCGACAACCAAGCCCAGCGAAACTGTTCAGCGCAATCTGCAGAACCTGGAGAACGTCAGTAAAGAAGTCAGCCGCTCTTCAAGTGCATCAATTCCCAAGAATGCGGCTGCCGGGAAGTGGTCCAATGATCCGATGATCATGGGCTATTCTGAAGGCAAAGAAGTCAAAGACACTATCCGCTATGGATTGAGAAACAAACGCTCCCGCTCGACAAGCTACTGTTACCGCTATGTCAAACGCGCCCTGATGGGTGGTGACATGATTGATCGCTATCCTCCAGGGGGACATGCCCGCGATGCGGTTCGTGATCTGAAAGCCCAGGGCATGATCAATCTGATGGACAATCCGAAGTACCGCGACATGATCAAAAGTCCTGCGGATGTTCCAAAAGGCGCTGTGATCGTCTATCATAATGGCACGAAGGAATCCGGTGACGTTCAGATCAAAACGGACTGGGGTGACAACGGTGGTTTTGTCAGCGATTTCTATTCAAACAATTCATTCTTAAGTTCCCCGAAAGCGCGTCGATACGCGAAACAGGGAAAACCGTACAGAATGATCGGCGTGATGATCAAACCGTAAGAAGGAGAGCACAATGAGAAAATTAGCACTTATTGCCATCGTTTGTTCCTTCTGCGCAGCCCCTGCTTTGGCGGCTGATGCGGTGTCTGCTGATGTGTCAAAACTGCAGGCTTTGAAACTTGAAACCGTCAAAACAGCGGATGAAGACACCAAGCTGACTGAAGCTGACATGAAAGCTCAGGATGAAGTGTTTGAAGCCCTGGAAGGTGCGGTGCAATCCGCTGTCAAAAAATCCACGCCGGAACTGGATGCCGAAATCCTGCGTGTGACTGTGGAAATGCTGAAAAAAGATCCGACTCAGTTCGCAGGCGAAATCGTCCTGCCACTGTATGAGAAAAATAAAAAAAGCTTCCTCGAATCACTGAAGAAGCTTTCCCCGTCTGACGCCAAACTGGTCGAAGACGCTGTCAAAGCAGCCGCGCGCCAAAAGCGCTACGGCAACGGCTAAATCCTAAACGGAAGCAATCTCGCTGAAGGATTTTGCTTCCAAAGAAGCCCCACCCACCAGGAAACCATTCACGTGCGGTTGTTTGATCAACCCAGCGGCATTGTCCGGTTTCACGCTGCCACCATAAAGGATCGGCGCAGTTTCAAAACCCAGAGCTTTCAGAATATTGAAAACATCAGTGTGCGTTTCAGCCACTTGTTCCGGTGTTGCCACTTTCCCCGTCCCGATCGCCCAAACCGGCTCGTAAGCAACGACCACAGGCTTGGATTTGTCGGCTTTTGCCAGCCCCAGATTCAGCTGGGTTTCAAGCACACGGAAAGTCTTTGCAGACTCACGCTCTTGCAGGGTTTCGCCAATGCACAACATCGGCGTCAGACCCAAACCTTGAACGAAAGCCACTTTGTCTGCCACCAAGGCGTCGCCTTCGCCGAAGATCGCACGGCGTTCGCTATGGCCGATCAGAACATAGCTGCCGCCCAGTTCTTTAACGACCTGAGCAGAGTTTTCCCCTGTGAAAGCACCTTGTGCCTGGAAATAACAGTTCTGCGCACCAAACTTGATGGCAGAACCTTTCAAAGATTCACTGGCAGCTTCCAAAGAAATCGCCGAAGGGAAAAAGACCACTTCGCCGGTTGCCTTCCCCACCAGCTCTTTGAACTGGCCAAAAAACTCTCGAGTTTCCTTTGGGGATTTAAAAAGCTTCCAGTTAGCAGCAAAAATCTTTTTCATAACGTCCATCCTTATGCGCGGATGCGGGTTCTAAGAATTTCCAAACCTGGAAGCTTATCGCCCTGAAGATATTCCAGGGACGCGCCACCACCTGTGGAAATGTGGGTCATTTTACCTGCAAAGCCGGAAGCTTCCGCTGCCGCTGCAGAATCACCACCACCCACGATTTTAACTGCATCGCTTTCAGCAATAGCCGCAGCTACGCCGAAAGTGCCTTTAGCGAAGGCCGGATTTTCAAAGATGCCCATAGGGCCGTTCCAGAAAATAGTTCCCGCTTCACGCAAAGCTGCAGAGAAGTTCTTGATGGTCTTAGGACCGATGTCCACACCCAGTTCGTCTTCTGCGATCGCCACATCATTGGTCACATGCGCGTGCGCTGTGTCCGTGATGCCTTTGGTTGCCACATGATCCACCGGCAACAAAATGGTTTTATTGCGGGCTTCAATACGCTCGATCATTTCTTTCGCGTATTTCAATTTGTCATTTTCAACCAAAGATTTACCAACTGGCAGACCTTGAGCTTTCAGGAAAGTGTACGCCATCGCGCCACCCACGATGAAACCGTCAACAACGTCCATCAGGCGTTCGATAACCGCGATCTTGTCAGAAACCTTTGCTCCACCCATCACCGCGATGTACGGGCGTTTTGGATTTTGCAGCAAGGAATCCAGCATCGTGATTTCTTTTTCAATCAGGAAGCCAATGCCTTTGTCCTTCATCACTGAAGGCAAAGCATGAATGGTCGCGTGAGCGCGGTGAGAAGCCCCGAAAGCGTCATTGATATAAATGTCGCTGTAGTTGGCGATCTTTTGCGCGAACTCGATGGAGTCCTTCGTCTCCCCTTCTTCAAAACGCACGTTTTCAAGAAGGATCAACTGATTTGGTTTCAGGGAAGGCAACAGGTGTTTTGGAGCGTCAGAGTCCGGTTCTTCCACCAGAATCACTTCGGCATTCAAAAGATCCTGCAGGCGTTTTGCCACAGGCTCCAAAGAAAACTCTGTGTCGTCTTTGGTTTTTGGACGGCCCAGGTGGGAAGCCATAACCAGCTTCGCACCTTGTTCCATGCAATACTTGATTGTCGGCAAAGAAGCCGTGATGCGGTTTTCATCCGTGATCTTGCCGTTCTCCATTGGAACGTTCAAATCCAAGCGCAGGAAAACAACTTTCCCTGCCAACTCGAAGTCACGAACTGTCTTGATGCCTTTAAGACCGTTAGCCATGAATTAAAGACCTTTCTTCTGCATGTGCAAAGCAACGTCAACCATGCGGTTGGAGAAGCCAGTTTCATTGTCGTACCAGGAAAGAACTTTCACCATGCGCGGGCCCACAACCATGGTTGTAGCCAGATCGACGATGGAAGAGTGTTTGTTGCCGTTGAAGTCAACGCTGACCAGTTCTTTGTGCTCTACCGCCAGAACACCTTTCATCGCGCCTTCAGAAGCTTTGATCAAAGCTTCGTTCACGGATTCACGGGTCACGTCTTTTTTCGCAGTGAATGTAAAATCCACCAAAGAAACGTTCGGAGTCGGAACACGCACGGAGATACCGTCGATCAGACCTTTCAACTCTGGCAGCACCAGGCCCACGTTTTTCGCAGCACCCGTTGTTGTCGGGATCATGCTGACAGCCGCTGCACGGGCACGGCGCAAATCGCTGTGAGGAGCGTCCAGGATCTTCTGGTCATTCGTGTAAGAGTGAACTGTCATCATGGTACCGTGTTCAATACCGAATGTGTCGTTCAGAACCTTCGCCAAAGGCGCCAGACAGTTTGTCGTGCAGGACGCGTTGGAAACAACAACGTGCTTGGATGGATCGTAGGATTCGTGGTTGATACCGTACACCATAGTGATGTCAGCGCCTTTTTCAGCAGGGCCGGAAACCAGAACGCGTTTTGCACCAGCAGAGATGTGCTGCATGAAATCTTCGCGTTTTTTGAATGCGCCTGTGCACTCAAGAACGATGTCCACGCCCAGGTCCTTCCAAGGAACTTCGGCTGGATTGCGAGTTTTGGAAACTGCGATTTTTTTACCGTTTACGATCAGGTTGTGACCTTCGGTGGAAACATCAGCGTTGAACACGCCGTGGGCAGAGTCGTATTTCAGCAAGTGAGCATCACCTTCGATGCTGTCCAGAGAATTGATTCCGACGATATCGAATTTTTCAAAACCCGCGCGGAAAAGAACACGACCAATACGACCAAAACCGTTGATACCAACACGCAACTTAGACATGAGTGAGCTCCTTGTTTTAAACCCACTCAATATCGACTTTTGGAGACTAAAAAGCCAGTCTAGACACTGTTAGTCATAGACTGGCTTTTAGTGAAAATTACTTAAAATTTCCGCATCTGTACCGCTTTTGGCGGCACTGATGTTTTTTAGTAACGGCTGACTGTCAGGGAAGGACGGTCTTCGCTGGAAATCGCCTTCACAAGTACGTCGGCAACGCCACCCATGGACTCAGCACGGATGTCGATAACTTGAACACGCTCACGCAGGTTCAGGTTCTCGGAAATCGCTGTATCACCCGCGTAAACTGTACCCGTGTTGGTCAGCTCACGAACCTGGATGCGACGGTTGGATTCAGTATACACAGTCGTATCGTGGATTTTAACACCCGCAGCCAAGCCACGGATCTCGATGCGATCCAAAGCGATTGGATAGCGCAGGGTCACACGGAACCACTCACCACCAGTGCGGCGGGTGATCTGGCTGATCTGAGCTGTGCCTTCATAACCATGACCATACTGACCGCCCGGCGCTGGAGGAGGAGTTGGGCGAGTCGGAGCCGGAGTAGGACGGATTGGTTCGTTATTGTGACGACCACCGCCACCACCGTTGCCACGGCCGTTGAAGCGAACTTCAGTCTCTTTTACTTCATACCAGGAACCATCACGGCGAGAGCACGCATATCCACGGGTTTCTTCGGTGCGGTCACGCATGTAGATGATGGAAGTGTATTCACGGCAGTATTCGCCCGTGCGGTTGTTGTAACCTTCACGAGTGGAAGTGAAGCTTCCGCGAGCACCGGTGCGGGAACCATAAGAACGGCCATCCCAGTCGCGGCGGCTGCCGATATTGTCCTGCAAAGAACGTCTTTGCGCTTCTGCCAGAGCCTGACGATCAGCTTCATCCAAGTCCTTGCCGACTTTAGAGCCAATCAATGTTCCAGCCACAGCTCCGATGATGATAGCTGCTTTGTTGCCGTTCCCTTTACCAATTTGCGTACCGATACCGCCACCGATGATACCACCAATGATACCGCCGATAACTTCTTTGTTCGCAAACGCAGGGCTTGTATATTGTACAAGGGAAGCGACAATTACTGATCCTAGAACGAGGTTCTTTTTCATAAAGTCTCCTTAAAAGACTGATTAGTGAATCCGTTGACCCTATATCCAAACTTTGTGCCAAGAAAACCAGTGTCAAAAGGGAACCGAAATTCCCTTAACACACCTTTATTTTGAGCTGATGTCCCGCATAGCTTCGTAGTGGTTGTAAATAACACTGCCGTAAGAGAAGCGGTTCTTACGTGAATCGAACTGCTTCACCAGTTCAATGCGCTCCAAAGGACGCATACCAGGCAAAGAGGCTCTCAAGCTGGCTTGTGCAACCAAAGAGGCTTTTTGCACCAGCTCCTGGTAAGAATTATAAGCCACAGAACCGTAAGAATACGACACACCCTTCGCAAAGAAGGCTTCCAGATCCGTATTCATATCAACATACGTTCTTCTGTTCTGATAAGCTTCTTTCTCAAAGAAACCCGGCGCTTCAGAGTACAGCTTTTTTGAAAGACCCATGTAGGCGTTGTAAGCAACAGATCCATAAGACTGCTGATTCATCTTTCTGGACATCTCGTCAGCTTTCGCCAGCAGCTCTTGAGTGGAACGAAGGTCACAGGCCATTGTCACCTCAAGACCTTTTTCCATCGCATTAAACATTGCCGTGCCCACTGCAGAATACGCATTGTACTGAGTGGAACCATAAGAAGACTGATTCATCTTCTTGAAGTACAAAGCACCCAAAATCTCCAGTTTTTCAAGAGCGGTTTCTTTACCTTCGCGGCTGTTGGCAACTTCGATCATCTTCGCTGCGGTGGCTTGCAGTTCACGTTCAGCCATGTTGTAAACCGGACTGCCGTAGCTTGCAGAGTTTTTCGTGCGGCTGTAAGTTTCCATGTCTGCATCAAGCTGTGCCAGCAATTGAGTCACGTCAGCACGACGAGCGCAGACATTGTTACCACCACCGTGGCCGCCACCATTGCCTGGACGATCAGGGCGCTCAGGACGGTTTGGGCGATCCGGGCGCTGAGGTCTTTCCGGCTGCAGATTGCCCAGAACCAGCTGAGGACGCTCGTCTGTAGACAGCGCCGTCACGCGAACATCTGCATAACCACCATAGGATTCAGCCAGGATGTCGATAGCGACGATGCGGGAACGCAGGTTCAGGTTTTCAGAAACCGCGCGGGAACCCACACCAAACACCGCTGTATTGCGGAATTCACGGATGGAAACACGCTGGCCGTCTTCAGTGATCACGCTGGCATCGTGAATTTTCAAACGCATTGCCAAAGCCGCCACTTCAATGCGCTCCAAAGAAACCGCACGGCGCAGGCTGATGCGATAGTACTCTCCGCCTGATTTACGACTGATACCCTGGATTTCCAAAGTGCCTTCCTGAAGATACTGACCCGGAGGTGGTGGTGGCATCGGAGCTTCAGGGTAACGACCCGGGCGGTTGTCATTGTATTGTGCCATCGCAGGGCTTGTCGCCTGCATCACTGCTGCCGCAGCCAACATTCCAAGAACCAGTTTCTTTTTCATAACATTCTCCAGATTTACAGGTATTTAAACTTCAAAACCCTAATTTCTAATCTCTATTTACCACTCGGCTTTATCTTGAAAGCTTGGATATATCAGTAAAGCTCATCTCACTGTATCCATCGTACTTCACCAACGCATAACCATTGGTATAGACCGCACGCACAGTTCCTGGATGCTGACCATTCAGGATCACGCGGTTGCCTGTGCAGATATTTTTCTTACAATCAGTCTGAAGCCCCAGACGTTTCACATCGATGAAGCTCAGATCAGAGTAACCATCAAAGCGGACAGAAGCGGTGCCATCAGCAAAAGTCTCACGAACTGTTCCGATGAAGTGACCAGAACCATTATAGAAAAGAACACGTGTGCCATTGCTGAGGCCTTGCACAGAAGACGTCGCCTTCACCAGACGAGATGTGTGGATATAGCTGACCTCGCTGTATCCATCAAAGCGGACCTTGGCGGAACCATCTGTGTAGATTTCTTTCACCTGGCCACCAAAAACGCCACTGCCGTTGTTGTACATCACACGGTCATCGACACAGATATTTTTACCGCAAGCCTGATTTTTCATCAGCTTCTTCTGATCGATGAAGCTCAACTCGCTGTAACCGTCAAACTTGATGGAAACTGTGCCATTCACGAAGGCCTCACGGATAGTGCCTGCATAATAGTTGCTGCCGTTGTTGTAGATGATTCTTTCACCCGCACACACAGCACCCACACATTGAACAGACTTTTGCAGGTCTTGACCTTTCAGATAAGAAGGCTCACTGTAACCCGGGAACTTGACCTGTCTGACACCATTGCTAAAGACCAGACTGATCACGCCCACATACTGGTTGCCGTTATCAAACAAAACGCGGTCGCCCACACAGTGAGTGCCCTGGCAGTTCACGGAACGAGCCAGATCCTTCACATCCAGAATTGAATCCTGGCTGTAACCCGGGAAGCTGACACGGGCTTTACCGTTCATGAAGATCTCTTTCACCGTGCCGACATAGTTATTGCCGTTGTTGAACAGAACCTTGTCAGCCACACGAACAGTCGCGGATTCTTCAGCACGGCCCGGAGCTGGAGGAGCTGTTGGAGCTACCGGTGTAGCGACTGCCGGAGCCTGCGCCGTCATGCGCGGCACACCCAGATCAGAAACCGCTCTCACGGACAATTCGCTGATACCACCATAGGATTCAGCGCGGATTTCAATCGCCGCCACTTTCTGATTCAAATTCAAGTTGCCGGAGGACGCGGTCCCACCGATATCCAAAACAGCCGCGTTTCTAAGCTCACGAACGTCGGAACGCTGACCATTGGCCAGAATCAAAGTCACTTCGTGAATTTTCACGCGGGCGTTGCGGGCTTTGATTTCCATATTTTGCAAAGTCAAAGCCTCAGCCAAAGTGATCTTACGGATCTCACCGTCGGTTTTGCGGGACACCTCGCGCACCTGAACTTCGCCCGTGTACTGGCGCTGCACTGTTTGAGTATCAGACCCTGCCTCAGGTGGAGGTGGCGGGAACGCCGTGCCCGTGCCGGCATCATCAAAGCCTGGCAGGTCTGAAATAATATCCGCCTGGGCATTTTGCATCATCGCAAGTGTCGCAAGCACAGTGGCAATCAACCGACGTTTCATAAAGACTCCATACTGTTTTGGTTCCGCAGGCAGTAATCCAAGGTTCGTGCCGCCTGCGGAGGGACTCAAACACAGATAAATTTGTTTTAAAGCTGGTCAACTGTCTCATTCCTGGACAGCGGGCGCCCAAGGGCGCCTTGGACTATCTGGCGCGGGACAAAACCGTATGAGGGCGCACGTACACCTTGCCGTCGTCGTCATCACGAACCGAGATCATGCCGCCGGAATAGGCCCCTTCCACACGGCCTGCATAATAACGGCCATTGCTCAGAGTGGACAGAACACGGTCGCCACGGCAGAAGCCGTTGGCACATTTGACTTCTTTAAACACTACGTTCTGCTGACGAGCATAAGATTTACCGTCGTCGTCATCGCGCACATAAATAAGGCCATTGGAGTAAACCCCTGTCACTGTGCCGAAGTAGTACTTGTCAGTGGATTTGGACATCACACGGTCTTTAATACAAAGACCTGAACTGTGACACTGTACGGATTTAAAGAGGTTCTGGCTTACGCGGAGGTAAACCTTGCTATCATCGTCATCACGAACAGCGAACATACCATTGGAATAGATCTCTTCAATTTTACCGCCGTAGTACTTGGAACCGTCATTCGAGCGGGAAAGAACACGGTCTTTCACACAAAGGGACTCGAGGCAGTTCAATTTGCGGTGGATGACCTTGATATCGCGGAAGTATTCCTTGCCGTCATCTTCATCACGCATTTTCACCATATTATTGGAATATATAGCCATGACTTTACCCATGTAGTTTTTAGACTGAGTCCCCACAGGGTACGCCATGACGTTTTCACCTTCGCACAAACCATTGGATGCACAGGAAATACGTTTGCCTACAGTGGAAATATCGCGAACGTATGTTTTGCCATCGTCATTGTCGCGAACCAGAACCTTGCCGTTCTGATAAACCTCAACCACACGGCCATCATAGTATTTGCCCTGAGAAGAAACCGACACCACAACATCACCGGAACTCAAACGCGTGTCGACCGGACGGCTTGGTTGCGACGGCTGCGTCGGACGATTGGGCTGTGAAGGTGTTGTCGGCGGCGCCACAATCACAGGTCTTTGCACAGACAGGCGAGGAACCGCTCTGTCCCCCACGGCTTTCAGGGAAATCGTCGCCGCATTGGAATAGGACTCCATACGCAGCTCAATCGTGCGGATGTCTTCATTCAGATTCAGGTTTTCAGAGGTCAACACGGTGCCCGATTCAAGCACGTTGCTGTTATGGAATTCACGAATCATATAGCGCTGACCGCTGACGGTCATCACCGTGGCTTCATGGATCTTCAGGCGGCTGGACTGAACTTTCAGCTCCAGATATTTCAAAACAGTGGGTTGAACCAGATTAAAACGATAGGCTTCACCACCGGATTTGCGGCTGATCTGATCCAGGTTCGCCACATCCGTATATTGACGGGTCACGCCCTGATCAGGCATCGGCGGAGGAGGCGGACGGAACGTCTGGCCTTGAGAGCCACCATCGTCAAAGCCCGGCAGGTCCGAAATAATCTCAGCGTGGGCTGAGGCCTGAATCAAAGTCACGGCGGCAAGCAAACCCGCCACCCATTGTGTGTTCTTCATAAAGACGCTCCTGTTTTTAATAGACAGTGCGATTATTCCAAAGTTCGTGCCTCCACAATGGTTCCTAAATAAGCTCTAATTTTGAGCTGGGCATTTTTTACTGACTCAGAATTAGACAGCAGGTCCTTTTTCGGCGCGTTCCCAAGTCCTCACGGTAACTGTGTTTTTGCAGGTTTCAGAAAGAAAACGGGTGACCCCGCAAAGCGTGCGATAGCAATTGATGATCACATCAAGGAGTCATCCCATGAATGCATTTAAAAGCCCCTCCCCGGCCTTAAAAACCCTGGTCGCAGCCCTGACAGCGACCCTTCTTGCCCTGACCGCCTGCAGCCCCCGTTCATTCGGGCCCGCTGCGGAAGAGCCTTCCGACACGTCCCAAACAGGTATTATTAACGGGGACCCGATTCGGGAACGCGGTACCCAAGCCGCCCGCAGCGTGGTCTTGATTGAAATGATCAACAGACACAATCAGGTTCTGGCATTTTGCACCGGCACCCTGATCGCACCACAGACGGTGCTTTCAGCCGGGCATTGTTTCGACGACAGCATCAAAGGCATGACTGGATTCAATATTGTGTTCACGAACAACTATGAGATCTTCGGCCGCAAGATGCTGGTGCGTGAAACCACCCGCCGGGGACTGGCGTATAAACACCACCCGAAATTTAATTCCACCAAACTTTATGATCATGACATCGCCATCGCGACCTTCGATGGCGGCATTCCGGAAGGTTATTCCACGGTCAGTATCGACACCGAATCCAATAGAGATTATTCCGGCCGAAGTGTTTATGTGTATGGCTTTGGACGCTCTAAGGATTACACCGGCAAACCGAACGAAGACCTCTTTGCGTACCTGGGGCAGCTGCATCGTGGAGTTATGCGGATCGATTCCCAATTCAACCGCTACAATGACCGTTATTGGCTGAACTCAAAAGTGCCGGTATTCATCTGTCAGGGGGATTCCGGTGGACCGCAGTTTTCACATGAAAATGGTGTGCTGAAAGTGATCGGAGTCAATTCCGCGGTCTATGGCAAACGCCTGCCAAACGGACAAGTCAGCTGTGCTGGCATTGCCCAGGCGACCAAGGTGGCCCCGTTCGCGCCATGGATCAAAACCACGCGCGCCCAGTTGCTGCAAACTACCACTGAATTTTCGGGAACATTTTCAGAGCATTGATACGCGTCTGCTCACACAGTTGTTCAAGGCTGATCCCTTTCAGGTCAGCCACGAACTTCGCCGTGTGAACAACGTAAGCCGGAGTGTTCTTACGCCCGCGCATCGGGATCGGCGCCAGAAAGGGTGAATCGGTTTCCACATGGATACGATCCAGTGGCAGCATCTTCACTGTTTCACGCAAAGAATCGGCACTTTTGAAAGTCACCACACCACTGATAGAGATATTGAATCCCACGTCCAACGCCTGGCGGGCCAGCCATTCTGTTCCCGTGAAGCAATGGATCAGCCCTGTCAGCTCGCCTTTGAATTCTTTTAAAATCTCGATCGTGTCTTCTTCCGCATCGCGGGTGTGAATCTCGACCGGCATTTTTGTTCTGCGGGCGATTTCAAGCTGCGCGCGGAAGGCTTCCTTCTGAAGTTCACGCGGGGAATTGTCATAATAATAATCCAGACCGATTTCACCGACAGCCACCACACAAGGTTCACTGACGTGGTCTTCGATAAATTTACCGGCAGCTTCCGTGTAAACGCCACCGTCATGAGGATGCACACCCAAAGTGCAGTACACTTCCGGATAATATTTACGGGCGATATCCAGAACGATCGGATGATCTTCCGGCTGGGTGCCGATGGTGATGATCTTCTTCACGCCCACGGCCTTCGCATTGTTGATAGCGGCTTCAACACCCTCTTCGAGCATATTCAAATGTGCGTGAATATCGATCCATTCCATAGGGCAAGTATAACAGCCGCACCGGATTGTGACAATGCGGTTTACGCCTTGGAAGTTACGTAGAATTCTTCGATGATCAGCTGCGGATCACGATTGGCGGCAAAGGCCAGCTCCACTTGGAGTGCTTTCTGAATCAAATTCAGAATTCGTGAACGCTCAAGCTCTGCCAGGACCTTAATCAGCGGGGCCTGATCCAGATTCACAATCTGAGTTTTGGCACCCTCTTGCAGACAAATGGCATCTTTTAAGAAGCCAATCCAATAAGAAATCATGCGCTGCCCTTGAGCGCGGTCTTTGAACTCGGTTCTCCACAGTTCATTTAGAAGGAAGTCGGCATCCTGAATAAACAAAGTCAGAAGCTCGACCGCCTTTTCGCGCACTTCCTGTTCAGGACCTTCCTGCAACTGAGCCAGCTTTTCAAAGCTGCCCCCCGCCGCCTTCAAAGCCCAGGCTGGCGCTTTCACGCGCTTCCCCAGATCTTCCTGCGTCAGTGGACGGAACTGCACAATGCGGGATCGCGACCGAATGGTGGGCAGAATCCCCGCCACACTTGGAGCAATCAAAAAGAAGAACGTGCCTTCTGGCGGTTCTTCCAAAGTTTTTAGCAAGGCATTGGCCGCCTGTGGATTCAGGGTTTGCGCCTGATCAATAACGATCACACGATTGCCGGTCAGACTGCGCAGACTGAGAAATTCAAGAACCTCTTTGGCCTGTTCCATTTTGATGTTGGCACCATTGGGTGCAATCACCTTCAGGCCTTCATGAGACCCTTGAGAAATTCGGAAGCAAGAGGGACATTTACCACAGCCCCGCGGGCTGGAAGGACAAAGCAGAGCCTGTGCCAGACCCATCGCGGTCAGCTTCTTGCCGATGCCGCCCGGACCGACAAACAAAAAGGTCTGACCGGGCTTTCCGTTTTCGAAAGACTCGACCATTTTTTTGATTGTTTCCTGATGTCCTAAGACGAAATCCAGCATGCGGGCCATAGTTGCGTCCTTACAGAACTTTTCGTTCAGTCAAAGACTGCAACAGCTGTTTAAACAAAACTTCCTGGGTTTCACGCGCATCCAGCACGATCCACGCAGCGGCGTCTTCACGAGACTGCTTCAGGAAAGACTGACGAACGTTTTCATGGAAAGTGTCGGCTTCAGATTCAATACGGTCTTCGGTTTCACCGGTAACAGCACCACGCCCCTGACGGCGGCGACGGCTTTCTTCCACAGACAAATCCAAAAGAACGGTGATGTCGGCTTTCAAACCGCCGGTGGCAAAAGTGTTCAGCATGACCACATCGGCTTCAGAGATCGCACGGCCGCCGCTTTGAAACGCGACAGAGCTTGCCGCAAAACGATCACACAGAACCCAGGTGCCCGCAGCCAAAGCCGGACGAATCACCTGATCCACGTGCTGGGAACGGCTGGCTTCATATAGCAGCAATTCTGTACGCGGGGTTGGGGCCGGGCCTTCCTTACGAAGAATCATGTTGCGGATTTCATCACCCAGCGGGGTTCCGCCGGGCTCACGGGTGCGCAAAAAGTTGATGGCTCTGTTTTGCAGCTCACGCTCCAACGCCGCCATCAAAGAACTTTTGCCGGAGCCGTCCAGCCCCTCAAATACGATAAATTTCATTTTGCACCGCAAGATAGATTAGTTGAATACAGGGCCGCAAGCACGACGCCCACCTAAGTGGACTTTGTCAGATATTGCGGTGTAGACGTCAACAAATCGCATCGCGACAAGGCGCACAGAACCCTTCACATCGCCTATTTGGACTCTGACGAATCCTTTGACCAGCGGTGACACGGTTATGCGGATCAAAGCCTGGCGTTCAAAGCGGTTGGTGAACGTCAAAAGGTCCGCCAGCGGTGGTGGCGGGAATCCAAGACTGGAGCTCAATCCGGAAGAGAAAAACTCAGGCGAAGAGGTGCTGTAACCCGGGATCGCTGGTGGATAGAACGAAGACCCCTTCAGGGTCTCTGCACCATCACGGCGGCCCATGGTAATACCGGCTTTACCGACCACACCGATCACAGTGATGGCCGCCTTGGTGTTGTCGAATTTCTCAGAGTTATGGAAGATCTCAAACACGAAAGCTTTTTTGGTTTTGTTAAAGGCAATGCTGAAACCGACTTCGTCAGCTCCCCCGCCGCCTTTTCTTAGAACGCCGGCTTCAGCCAGAATCCCGGCAGAAACACTTAAACCAAATTCATTGGAATCAATCACAAGCGGGGCCTGAGACCACAGTTTGTAATCCAGACCACGCAAGATGCTTTGTACAGCCTGCTGGCTGCGCACTTGGAAGGTTCTTTGCGCCTGGGACTCGACAACAGTTTCTTTCCCGAAGGCCTTTTTCACTTTGATTTTCACAAAACTCAGACCATCGCCCACCAGGCTGCCCGCCCCGTAAACGAACTTGGTGGAATTCAGAATGCGCGCGGCATTCGTCAAAAACATCAGACGCATTTCATGGAATTTCTTGCGGCGATCTTCCGGCAGGCTTTCAAACGGCTCCAAAGGATCAGTTTCAGCGACAGAGCCACCACGGGCGATGATCTGTTCACGCACTTTATCCGGGATCTTCAGACCCAATGATTCCTTCATGCTTTCGCGATTCGGAGTCGTTTCAAATTCATAGATTTGTTCGCCCTTGCCGACTTTGATTCGCAGTTTGTCCTGCTCGGCGACCTGCGCTTTTTCAAGCGTGCTTTCCACGATCTCGGTCTCAACCGACGAAAGATCCTCGGCCCAGGCTGGGACCCAAGTTGAGACAAGCAATGCCGCAAAGGTAAGGGAGCGAACTACGTTTTTCATATTAAGCGGTGAAAAATGCAATCCAAGGACCGGGCTTTTAGCAATGCTAACTATATGATTTCTCGATTTTCCGCTGTCTAAGGCTTAGACGGCAGGCCCTAGCCCGCCACCAGTTCGAGCTGAGGCGTGGGACCCCTTAAAACTCAACCACCCATGTTCCTGCGGAGGTTTTATTGAACTTGTACATAATCAACGGCAGTTCGATGGGTTCCGGGGATTTGCCGATCTGCTTTCCGATTCCGTTCACGGCTTCGGCAAAATTGAAACTGCGGCTGCGACCGGGATCCATGCCTCCGGCAATGCGGGCGAGGGTCATTCTAAGCGAAGGCGGATAGGTATTTACCACCACCACGGCAGTGGCTTTTGTTTCGGTCAGGAGCTTGACCTCCACCACTTCGACTTCAGATTTCTTCAGCATGAATTCCTGATAGGACTTATTCAGCCATTCGGATTGTTTGATGGAATCATCGGCTTCGATCTTCAGCTGTTCCTGGAATTTCTTTTCCCCCAGCTCCAATGCGAGCTTTTTGATCTTTCCTTCCTGAGAAGTACAGGCCGACAGAAGCACAAAAAATAGGCAGAGCGAAAGACGAAGGGTGTTTTTCATAACCTCTATGGTGATCAATATGGACTGAAGACTCAACAGACTCATGACGTGATGCGATATGTTGCCCAAAACGGGTCACTTTGGGGTGGACGAAAACCGCCATTATCCATATATTTGGGGGTCTTTGGGAGATTACATAAAATGAGTACATTTATCGGCGTATTGCATATCATCGTAGCCCTTGTTTTGATCATCTTGGTTTTGATCCAAGATTCCAAATCTGATGGCGCTCTGGGCATGGGTGGATCTTCCGGTTCCAACTCTTTGTTGGGTGCAACTGGCGCTCAATCTTTGGCTGGTAAAATGACAGTATGGGCAGCAATCATCTTCGCGGTGACTTGCCTGGCTTTGGCGACTTTGACTTCTTCCAAAACCAAATCCGTCGTAGACAGCCTTCCGTTGCCAACAGCTCCGGCACAAGAGCACTTCCCGACTGAAGGTACGACAGATGCTGGCGCGGCTGCGGCTGTTCCTGCTGCAGAGACTGCTCCGGCAGCAACTCCAGCTGCTTCTCCTGCTGCCCCGGCTGCGACTGCAGCTCCTGCACAGAAGTAATTTTAGTGCCTTCCTGACAGGTTCTTCGCTATAGTTCTCCTATGGCGAAGAACAACTGGCTGATTCCATCTCTGATTATCGTAGGCGTATTAAGCGTCGCCCTTTCTCTCTTCATCTCAACTCAGACTGAAAAAACCAAACCCGGTGCCCGTCCTTTGGCGCGACTGGAATTGAATCTGGGTAAAGTCTTTGTTCTTCGCAACAACATGACCAACAAAGAAACCCTGACCCGCAAGGCAACTTTGTTTGCGCTGGATTCCGTTGAAACCAGTGTTGATGGCGATGCCACCATGGAATTTGATTCCTCTTACCGCATTCGTGTGCCGGAAAATTCTTTGATCACCCTGGATGAAGAAAACGAGCGCATTGTTCTGATCATCAAA
The DNA here is from genome assembly GCF_000317895.1 of Bdellovibrio bacteriovorus str. Tiberius. Taxonomy (NCBI): domain Bacteria; kingdom Pseudomonadati; phylum Bdellovibrionota; class Bdellovibrionia; order Bdellovibrionales; family Pseudobdellovibrionaceae; genus Bdellovibrio; species Bdellovibrio bacteriovorus. The sequence continues at coordinate 993,189 of NC_019567.1, read as the reverse complement.
CGCGGCGATCTGCAGGTTGAAAACTATGGCCGCGAAGGCAGCGTTTATATTTCAAAAGACGGTGTGCGCTGGACAGCGACTGACTATGAAATGAACTATAAAAAACAAGCGCCGACGGAAACCCTGCCGGAACTTGCGCCCGCGGAAACCCCGGTGACGAATCAAAAACCGGTGGAAGGCCTGACGTCAGAATTCATTCAGGACACGCTGAAAACCCACCGCAGTTCATTCTTTAAATGCTACACGCAACTGCTGCAAAGAACTCCGGGCGTGGTGGGGCAAGCGTCAATCAGCTTCACCATTGAACGCACCGGCAAAGTCAGCCAGGCCGACATTGCCAGCAGCAGTCTGAGCGATGCTCAATTCAAAAAATGTCTTCTGGAAGCTGTCCGCCGCGTGGAATTCAAAGTCTTTGGCGGTGATCCGATCACCACCGTCTTCCCACTGCGTTTTGAATAATGAAAGGGCCTTCGTTCTGAAGGCCTAACGATAATCGTGCAGGTAATCAATGCGGTCCGGGATCCAGGGTTCATGCACCCCTTCCATCTCGTACACGCGCCCTTCATCCACCAGTTTTTCTTTTAGTGGTGCCACACTTGGCTGATACGAAGAGTGCAGCAGACCTTTTTCGATGAAGAACGGACGGACTTCATTGTAAGCGCGTTCACCCAAAACCCCGCGGCGAATGAATTCATCAAAGCTCTTCATCAGCTCTTCCGGAGTAAAACCATAGTTGTAAACCATGTCCTGAATCACGGCATAGATGCCATCCTGATTCAAACGGCCATCCTGATACATGTCCAGCGCGACCTGGAAAGTATTGTAAGTGGCCAAAGTGCGCCGGCCGAATTTCAGGTAATAGTCCGGATCGGTGTCGGTGGCCAGATTGATATAGATCTTTGCCACCGGATCATTTTCAGGAATTTGCGCCTGCAGTTCCAAAATTGTATTCACCTGTTCACCGGTGACATTCAGCTTTTCCAGCGTCGTGCGAATGTCATTGGTGCCCAGTCGGCGTGAACAAATATCAGAATAAAGATTATAGATGATGGCATCAGTTTCACTGTCATCGCCCCAGCAGATCTGGCGCACATTTTCGCCCAGACGCGTGCGCAGCTGCATCAGCGCCTGCAGCTTGTAACCGACCTGTTTCGTCAGACGCCAGAAACGGCCTGGACGCAAGTTCGCCAGATTGTCTTTATAGAAACAACCAAAGGGACGGATGTTGTCCAAAGAAAACTTTTCCGAGATACGTTCTTCCATCTGCGGCGGTGAAGCCGTGATGAAATAGATCGGAAAGTACATGTAACCTTTTTGCTGCTTGCGGTATTCAGACAGGGATTGCAAAAGCGTGTTGGTGCCCGGAATGTTTTTCTTGTTCAGGGCGCGCTCAAGGATCGTGGTCATCAGACCAGACAGGGAATCAATCGTGGTGTCCAGATAAGTCTTATCCAGATCCCACAGAAAAACTTCCTCGTGACTTTTCTCCATGCCCTCGGACACGTAACGGAAAAAAACCACATCACCATTCATCTCACTACGATCACGCCAATCAGCCATGGGCTTATTCTGACACAGCCCCACGGCTGCCGCAATTGAGATTAGAAACAGCCGGTGGTATTGACTGGCTCTGCCATCTGACGACAACGAACCTGAGCTTTGGAACACTTCACACGCAGGTGGAAGTGATTGTGGTGGTCCTTTTCCGGAATCAGGCGGCGCAGCGTCTGAGCGGCAAGGCTTGAGTTGTCACCCTTCGTCAACTCGCCATTGGCAATGGCGTGGCTGCACAGAGCTTGCTTCAAAGTACCGTGAATAAAGATACGGTCAATAAGCTGGGTGCCCACGACCTCTTTAAACAGTTTCCATTGAGGCTCCAGCATCCAGTTGGCGTGGGGTTTGTTCACCGCCACTGCGGACGCGAAGTACCCTTGGAAGGACTTATTGCTAAAGAAGAAGGCCACGTCCGCATCCAAACCATTTTGATGGGACTTGTGGGAGCCCAGCTTACCACCCGCCTCGCGGGACAGATCGCCCACGGACAGTTCATAACCCGGAATTTCTTTTTTGGTCAAAAGACCCATTTTCACAATGATATAAGCCAGTTCATTGGTCGCAAAATGAGTTTTTCTTTTCGGACGAATGATCTCATAACCCGTCGGAGCATGCGCCTGCTCGTAAGTCAGCATGTTCGCCGCATTCTGCAAACGGCCCGCATTCACCGGCCCGATAGCCTGACTGACCTTGTTCACCGCCGGAGCCGACTCAGGCACGCGTGGTTGACCGGTTTTAGGCGGATCCTTTTTAGGCTCTTCACGCTTAGGTGGTTCTTCTTTCTTGGGCTCGTCCTTTTTGGGAGGATCTTTTTTTGGATCTTCCTTCTTGGGTGGATCAGCCTTTGGAGGATCCTTCTTTGGCTCCTCCTTTTTCGGAGCGTCCTGTTTTGGTTCCTCTTTTTTCGGTTCTTCTTTTTTAGGCTCTTCCGTTTTTGGAGCCTCTTCGGACTTCGGAGCTTCCGGCTTTTTTACTTCCAGAATTTTTTCGATGTCATCGGCGATATCACCGACGTAACGACCTGGCTCGCCCTCGACTTCATCGTGGCCGCCCTCGATTTCAGATTCTTCGTCTGCTGGCAGCTCTTCTTCACCCGGAATTGGTTCTTCTGTCGTTGGACTGACGTCATCCTGAAGGGACTCCACCTGGTGATGATAAACGATGCCCTGATAATAAACGTAGATATCAATGAAAGACGAACGGCATCCGCCGTCGACACTCAAACACGTGGCTTTGGCCGCCACTTTCAGATCCTGATTGTCCTGGGTTTTGGCTTTATAGGTTTTTAGCGCGATGAATCCGTAAGGATCCAGAATCCCGGCAAGATCCAGATCTACTGTCTGAACGGATTTTGCGCGCACGGGAAGGAATTCGATTTTACCCTTCAGGGTCATGCCCTTGGTGGCTTGGTCAAAGTTAACACTCATGTCCTGCACGCGGGTGGAACCACGCACGACTTTGTAACCGTCTTCATCCATCACATTCGGCTGAGCTGGTTCATAGGTCGTCACAACCTCAGAACCCTGATCACGGGTGTCCGGAGCACAGGCAGCCAGCAGTGTTATGGAGCTAAAAATGATGAGGGCGCGCAACAAAGTCTTCATCCTGCCCGGAACATTGCAGGAACCGTGCTTTCGGGAGCTGCAATTAAAGCGGACTTCCTACTGTCGGACTGTCAAAGTTTTAGATAGGTATGACAAGAAGCGGTCCCGCAGCTCGCCATTGCGGATTTCATACAGATTTCCGTGACGTCCGTCCGGGATCAGCCAAAGCTCTTTGGGTTCGGCGGCATTCTGATACATGTTTTCGGTAAATCGCGGCTCGACCGCTTTATCCGCCGTCCCGGTGATGAACAGCAATGGAATGGGTGACAGCGACGCCAGCGACTGCGGAGCGTATTCGTCACTGACCACCAGAGAAGACAGCGGTTGCAACACCCACGTGAACCAATGACGGTTCATCACCCCTTTGGCCATACCCTGATAAGAATCAAAGCTGGCTTCAATCACCACATTTCGCAACGGAATACGTCCTTTGATTTCTTCAGCGGTTTTAAGCGCAATGATCCCGCCCAGACTGTGACCATAAATTATCAAGGGACGAGAATCCTTTTTCTGATGCAGCCACTCGGCAGCCGCAACCCCCGCCGCCACCGTGTTTTCCGGGGTCGGATAGCCCCCCGACTGACCATAGCCAGGATAATCAAAGATAAAATAATTGTACCCTTGCGAAGGCAGCCATTGAAACATCAGAAAATGCGATGTCAGATTTTCGGCGTTGCCATGAAAAAACAGCATCGTGCCTTTGTTGTCGGCTTGTGCAGAGGCAAAGTACCAACCGTGCACTTTTTCACCCGTGGACGTGGTCAAATACACATCTTCTGGGTTTAATTTAATGCGTGCCGGATCAAAGAGCTTTTCTTTCATCGGATAATAGAAAAATGACTGACACCCCGTCAGCAGCATCGTCGCGATGCATCCGAAAAAGAAACGGCGAAGCCCCGAAAACTTTGTCATACTGGAATCATGAAACGATTCGAACATCAATGGCAAGACTATAAGTGGGTCGATTGTGAAGCTCCTTCGCAGGAGGATCTGCGTCAGCTGGCCGAGGAATTTCCCATTCCCCTGCAGGCCTTGACGACGTGTCTTGATCCCGAACATTTGCCGATGTGCACGTTCTTTGAAAAAGTATGCTTTTTCATTCTGCGCCACCATGATGCGCAGGCAAAACCCAAAGCCGGCACCATGCAGGAACTGACCACCAAGGTCATCTTCTTTGTCGGTCAGGACTTTTTGCTGACAATTCACCGCGCACCGCTGGAATGCATTTCCATCAAAAAAGACAAAGTCGCTTTTGAACAGATTCCGCTGTATACCCTGGTGAAATCCCTGTGTGTGCAGACGGTGAAAAGTTTTGATGCGCCCCTGGATGTGCTGGATTCCAAAACCGATGTGATTGAAGAGCGCGTGTTTGCACTTAAACGCCGCACGATCCTGCGTGAAGGTTATCACATCAAACGAAAAGCCGCGTCTTATCGCAAGATTTTCAAATTCACCGCAGATGTCTTTAACAAAATTCATCATCACGAAAACATTCCCCTGAAAGACGTGCAGCAGGTGCGTGAACCTTTGGATAAAGTGGCCTTTTATGCCGATGATATCTATGAAGAAATCACTGGTCTTTTGAATCTGCATCTGTCCTTGATGTCACAAAAAACCAATGAAGCGTCTTTCCGCACCAATGAAGTGATGCGGGTTTTGACCGTGCTTTCCTTGTTCTTCTTGCCTTTGAATTTCATCGCCGGAGTTTACGGGATGAACTTTGAAAATATGCCCGAACTGAAAGAGCCGAACGGCTACTACGCCACCTTAACGTTTATGGTGATGGTCGTTGTCGGCATCACCTGGTGGATCTATAAAAAAGGCTGGCTGAAAAAAGAAGAACTGTAAAAGCAGGCCCCCCGGGCCTGCTTCGAATGACAACTAGGTCCGAGCTCGTGCCTGAACGAAGGAATAAAAGAACACGGCATTCGGATCACTTGCAACCCGGGCCATTTCTTCCTTCACCCCGTCAACCACTTCCTGGGAAATGCATTTAGCTTCCACCAGCTGATCGCTGGCGCTTAGTAACAGCTCACTCCAGTATTCAATGCAGTCTTTGCGCGCTTGCGGATAACGATTGTCCAGGAACCAGGTTTTGATTTCGGTGTGAATGTCATGATATCCCAGCTGCATAAAGAAATTCCCAAGCTTCGCCCCGACAAACGGATCACCCTTTTGCTTCAGCTGATATTCATTGAACGCCATCCAGTACTTCCAGACATTCGGTGAATACGGATCCAGGAAGAACGAAGCGTTCATCACTTCAGTGGCATAGACCACAGAGCCCGGACGAAGCACCCGGCGCACTTCTGACAATACCCGGATCGGATCCGGCACATGTTCCAGGATCCAGCACAAGAAAGCGCCGTCGAAAGAATTCGAGGAAAAATCCATCGCCGTGGCGTCCATTTCCTTCAGATCAAAGCGCTGCTCGGCAAAGGGCAGATGACTTAAACGGTGTTTAGCGGCAGAAAGCTGTTTCGTGCTGCGATCAATGCCCGTCAGCTTCAAGTCTGGAAAACGCCGCAAAATAATTTCACTTTGCGCGCCAACCCCGCAGCCGACTTCCAGCAGATCTTTCACGTTGGATAGATTGATATTTTGATAAACCGTGTGTTCACCGAAGCGCGCCTGTTTGCGCAAACGATCTTGTTCTTCTTTGGTGAACCCATGCAAATAAGGAAAATCAGCCATCGAAAGCCCCCTTAAAGGTGGAAACTCTATTTAATAGCTGCCCCCCCATTTGCTCAAGCCCTCTCACTCTGCGCTAGCACAAAGCAAAAGTTGCCACGCAACAAACTTAAGAACCCTAATCTTAGTTCACTAACGCAAACTGAGGCCCTGCCTAGGTGCGGGGCTACACACAGGCAGAAATGCAGCGACCTCCGTGGGCGCCACGACGGCGCGCACCCGCGCGAAAGCGCGGGCCACGGCAGAGCCCGGATGGCGTGTCGCGAAATTACTGACTGAGGGTAGCCCCACACCTAGGCAGGGCCGATTAGAATCCGTCCCAACGCGCATTCAGACGTGGGAATTCAATCCAGTCTTCGTTGGAAGGAAACCCATCTGGGCGAGGCTCGGTGCCGCCCTTGAAACTTAGGAAGGCCGTCAAAGCACATATAAAGGCTTCGAAGGCGTGATTGTTTTCAATCATCAGTTTTACGTCCTGATCATAGACGAACGCGACATTATGAGCGCTTAAGGCGTGCAGTATCTCGCGCCGACTTTCATCCCCTCCGATGGCGTGCTTATGAAAGCGCAGGTGACTTTTCATCACGTTCAAGGACCGCCCCAGTCGCCATACAGAAAGCTTCGGAAAGACCTCGATGCATTTGGCTTTCAACCCGCGCTTCAAGTACATCGCCCGCGCCAACAAGGGTGCGGTGTTCGCCCCCATCGCGTGCTGAAGAATGAAAGGTTCTTCCAGTTCGGAAGACACATACATCTCCACACAGCGCTGAGTATACGGAGTGAAAAGCTTGCGCGGTTTTTTCTTCTTGTGCAATTTGCGGGTGTAATCCCACATCCATTTAACGTGGGGCTTTTTACAATCCTCGATACTGGTGCAGCAATCATCCGATTGCAGACACACCGGCAAATTGAATGGCACATCAAACGCAATCAGATCAATTTCGTTGTGATACTGACGGATGACTTCCTGAATTTTGAAATCAGCGGAATGAACTTCGTCGCTCTTGATTTTTTCCACCAAGCGCGACAGAAAGATTTTTTTATGTTTGGGATAGTATTCCAGAACGGCCAGACAGGCCTTGTCGGTTTTACCGCCCCCCAGGGACAGACCGATGAAACGATGAACATCTCCGGCATGCGTCGCCGAAGCCGCAGTTTTTTTAACTGCGGTCTTCTTCGTCGTCTTTTTCTTTACAGGGGATCGACGGGTTTTGCGTCCATCACCTGGAAGCCGGCTTTTTGGCATGCGTTGGCTACTCCCTCACGTTTATCCGGAGGACACCAAACCAGCACACAGCCACCGCCCCCAGCTCCACAAATTTTAACAGCCTCTGCCCCATTCTGCAAAGAGACTTCCGCAAGCTTGTAGATCTCAGGACTTGAAAATTCCGGGGCCAAGCGGACACGGGCTTCAAATTCGCGTTTAAACAACCCTCCCAGGTCTTTCCAGTTGCCGGCGCGGATGGCATGCTCGGTCTCAATAGCAATACCTTTGAGATCACGCAGGGCCTGTAATGTTCGCGCATCCTTGATAACGGAATCCTTCATCACCTCAAAGTTGTTAAGACCGGAATGATGGGCCTTACCGGTATAGACCAGCATGAACTTTTCAGCCAGCGGCGTGTGTGACACTGGCAGAACCTTTTGTTCGATGCCGTCATAGCTATAGTGCAGGACATTGATCCCACCGGAAGCCGCCGGATAATAATCCTGGGTCCCTGTTGGAGTGTTCAAAATCTCAGCCTCGATATTGTGGGCTACATGAACCATGTTGTGCACATCTTTGAATGGCTTTCCACAGAACTGCGCAAAAGCTTTCATAAGGCTGATTGTCAGACTGGAGCTTCCGCCCAATCCCCCGCCCACCGGGCTTTGCGAAGACGTCTTTAAAGTGAAACCTTTTTGCGGCATCCAGTAACGCAGCTGGGTTTGCAGCAGAATCATCTGAGGATCCGCATCCGCCAAGGCCTCTTGCAGGTTGCTGTAGGCCTTGCGCAATTTCAAATCTGCGGATTCCAGTACAATGGTGGAATCATCATGCGGAGTCAGTTCCGCAACAGTGTAGATATCAATAGCCACATTGACGGTGGAAGCTCCATTGATAAACAAATAAAGGGGCCACAAATCCAATGTGCCCCCAGCCAAATCCACACGTGTCGGAGATTTAACTACAATCTTCTGCATTACTTTTCTTTCTGCTCGGCCATCATGGCCTGCGATTCTTCTGCTTCACTTTTTTTAGGTTGCTTCTGCTCGGACACTTCACGCAAGTCAGCCAAAGTGACTTTGATAAAACGATCCAGGGCACCCGGCTCCATCTTCATGGATTGAGCAGGTTCTGAAACTTTGGCAAAAATACCCAAATCCTGAGCCTGCCCCACTTCAGCCTTCCATTTTTTGTCGGCGATCTTCAAATCCATCACAAACAAATTCTTAAGAGCTGGCAACTTGCCTTCCACGATTGCAGAGGCTTTTGCATCCGCCATGGCCGTCAGGAATTCACGCACCTTGTTCTGATCCAGTTTCAGATCCTTCTGGGCTGGGGCCACCCACTGGCCTTCCACGCGGCGGATCTCCAAAGATCCCATCTGGTTTTTCAGACGAATTTCATCCACACTGGCAATTTTATGGCGCAGGAAACGGCGTTCGCGGAAATCCATAACACCTTTGCTGACACGACTTTGCCAGATCGAGTTCACGACCAGAACCTTGTTTTCACCATCACGGCGGGCAAACACGTTGTCTTCAAAATTGCGCTTTTCAGAAATCTCAAAAACGTTTTGAGCACCGGCTGTCGTCTTGAAAGTCACTTTGCCCGCGGGTTTATCCAACCCATAGACCGCCCAGTTGATGCTGTCACCTTCAGCGGCTGTTTCAATGACACGCTCTGGGAATGCACCTTTGACAAAGTCATCCACTGCGGTGTTGTCGGCCAGATCCTTCAAGGGCTCTTCCATATTCCAGCCATCCACGGTGCGTTTCAGGGTGATCTTCTGATCCCCTTTTTCGACCTGAACCCAGTCCACTTGTTCAAAGTTCACGGTCATCAGGCGCGCGTCCATGGAACGCTTTTCTTCCATCTTTTTTTCGTGGAAGAAGTCGTAAACCGCATAACCACCAAAAACCAGCAGACAGATGACAAGAATTGAACGCCCTTTAAGTTTCATTACGCATTTCTCCTTCTAAGCCACAGACCGATGCTGGTGCCCAACAAAAGAATAGGAAGTGGGATGATGAAAGCAAACAAGAAAAGACCAAACTTGGTTTCTGTCATGATCATTTGTGTCGCCAAAGGCTCTTTCGGCGTGATGCTGATCAGGTTTTCCTCTTTGGCCAGGGCGGCAATGGAATTCAGCACTAGATCACGGTTCAGGTTCTGATACAGCATTTGGTTCGTCAGGAAATCCACATCCCCGGCGATGATCGCGGCAAAGTCCTTGGCATTTTCATCACCAGCCCATTTACCGCTGACTTCATCCACTAGCGCGTAAGTGTTCTCAGGCCCTTCGCCGCGGATCTGCATGGACGGAAACGCCATCGCGTTCGGAGCGGTGGAAACCAGCTCATCCACGACCACGCCTTTGACGATGTCCACTTTTTTCAAAGACTGCGGATAACGGAACAAAGTCACTTCTGAACGGCCGAAAGGTTTTGTGATCTTGTTGTTCATCGAGAAGATCACACCCATGGTCGGCCCCTGATTGATGCCTTTACCCATGACGGTTTCAACCTGATTCAGGATGTAGTTGTTTTCAAACTGCACACCCATCTTGGCAACCAGCTTTTCAAGACCCGCCGTATTCTGGGACTCTATCGCTAGGAACAGACTGCCGCCGTTTTTCAGGTAACCTTCCAAAGCCTCAATCTCAAAAGCCTGGAAGCCCTGAACCGGGCCCGCCACCACGATCACATCCGCATCGTCAGGAATCTTGGCATTTTGGATCAGGGAAAGTTCTTTTACGGTGTAACGGTTGTTTTCAAGCAACGACTTCAAAGAACCCAGTCCCAGACCTTCTTTGTTTTCGCTCAGGGCTTTTTCACCGTGCCCTACGGTGAAGTAAACTGTCTTGTTCTTTTCACGCGTCACTTTCACCAAAGCACTAGTGAAATCCTGCTCGTCGATTTTTTCGATACGGTTGCGGCGGCCTTTGTAATCCAGGAACACCACCCCACTGCCCTTGTCGATGCCGTACTCTTGCGCCAGATCCGGACGTTCATTCACTTCCACGAAATCCAGCTGCACTTTGCTGCTGTGATCCTGGTACTTTTTGATCAGCTCGCGGAACAGACGACGGTTTTCTTCGTTGCCTTCCACGCCTTTTTTATAGAAGAAATAAACTTTCAGATCTGAATCCAGATTTTTCACCAGCTGGATAGACTGTTCAGACAAAGTGTTCACTCGTGCGGAAGAAAAATCCCAGGTCTTGGTATGACGGGCGCCGATATAGTTCACCGCCCCCAGCACTGCCAGCAACAAAAGGATCAGCATCCCCATGCTCATGCCTTCTTTGGTCGTCTTCATGGTGAAGAACTCTTTAAAGAATGCACGGTCCTTGATAAGCCCGACCAGAACAAACACCACCGCCAGGCCCAAAGCCAGCCAGCAGAACGGAACCCAGTCACCCAAAAGGTAACGAGTGATGGACATGGCGACCAAAGAAAACCCAGCGAACAGGAAAGAAATTTTGCTCAATTTACTCATGACTTATCTCCAACGTGAGGATTCAACAACACGCTCTGCCAGGAAACAGAACAGGACAATAATACTGAAGAAAAACACCAGCGCATTCGAGCGCACAGTGCCTTCCACCAGACTGGAAAGATGACTGCTCAGGGAAACATGCTCAAAGACCTTGCGAGCCGCTTCGCTGTCCATCACTTCCGTGCCGATACCGACAAACCAGATGGACACGTTGAAAATCACCGACGCCACATAGGCCACGATGCTGTTTTCAGTCAGTGAAGACGCAAACAGATTCATCGCTGCATACACCGCTCCCACCAGGAAGATCCCCAGGAAGGCCACAATCAGCGGGCCCCAGTTCACGGTCGCCAAAGTGGAGGTCGCCACCGGGTACAACAATGCCAGCATCACCAGACCACCCACGGCACCCAAGGCCGCCAGGTACTTACCCATCACGATCTGCAGGGATGTCACTGGTGAAGTCAGAAGCAGATCAAATGTGCGCAGCTTCTTTTCTTCCGCAAACAGTTTCATCGTCAAAGCCGGAACCACAAAAATCAAAAGCAGATTCAGGTACGACAGCTGACGCAGGAAAACCCCGTAATGAATGTTCAACTGGTTCTGGGGAACCCCTTGTTGCATCACGTAGTTCATCAAAAGCTGCGAAAACAAATTCAATTGAATTGGATACACCCAGCTGAACACCAGGCTCATCAGGAAGCAGATCACCCAGAACGTCGAGTTAAAATAAAAGCCTTTAAGTTCTTTCTTAAAGATCACCATTGTTGGATTCATGCTTCACCTCCACGATCCTGCTGACCATATGTGAGTTTCAGGAAGACATCTTCCAGATCACGTTTGGCCGGGCTCAGTTCCAGCAAACCGTAACCGCCGGTCACCAGTTGGGACGATACGTTTTCAACGGCCTCTTCGCCGCCCTTAAGATCAATGTTCCATTCCTTGCGGGAAGCACCCAATTGAACGCCGGTTACGGCACCGACGCAGGAAAGAACCTTCTTCATGTCTTCCACGTCCTTGCGCAGGCGCACGTGCAGGCGCACCTGGCCTTTATCCAAGGCCGCCAGGTTTTGAATGCTGTCTTCCGCCACGATCTTGCCTTTATTGATGATGATCACTTTTTCGCAAGTCGCTTCCACTTCCGGCAGGATGTGGGTCGAAAGGATGATGGTGTGCTGGCCTTTCAGGGCTTTGATCAATTCACGGATCTCGGCCACTTGTTTGGGATCCAGACCCACGGTCGGTTCATCCAGAATCAGAACTTCCGGATCAGACACAATCGCCTGCGCAATGCCCACGCGCTGCTTGAAGCCCTTGGACAGATGATGGATCAGACGTTTTTGCACATCGCCCAGATTGGTTTTTTCAATGGCGTTGTTGACACACGTTTCGATCTTTTCTTTAGGCACTTGCTTCAGGGCCGCAACATAGCGCAGATAATCGCGCACGAACATGTCAGCATAGACCGGCGGAATCTCGGGCAGATAACCGATGCGTTTTTTGACTTCCAAAGGATTTTCAAAAACATCAAATCCCGCGACAGAGGCATTGCCATGACTTGGAGCCATGAAGCCTGTGATGATTTTCATTGTCGTGGATTTACCAGCTCCGTTGGGACCCAAAAAGCCCACAACATCACCCTTGGAAATGGAGAAGTTCAGTTTGTCGATGGCCCGTCGGGGACCATAATCTTTGGTGAGATCTTTGACTTCAATCACGATGCAATCTCCTCTGTAATCTAGAGGAAAATGTTAGACCGAAAACACCCCAAAAGGTACCTGCTTACTTTTTCCGAAGCGTCGCGGCGTAAGAGTTTAATTCAGGGTCAGATGGAACGATTTTTCCGAGTGATAGGTGACGCGTCCCAATTTATCGCCCTTGATCGGACGAACGAAGCGGCATTCGACGATCACCACCGCCACTTTCTGCCCCACCATCAGGGATTTAGACGACAGGGATTCGCGGGCCACCCAGGCGGCAACCTCCTGCACTTCGGCTGTGGTAATTTCCTGATCGCGCTGGCGATGGATGATAGCATGCGCCCCCGGATAGTCCTTCAGATGCAGCCAGTAATCCCACGCTTTGGCCTGACGAAGCAGTGCCAGATTGTCTGCACCCGACTTCCCGCAATAGGCCAAAGCACCTGAATCCAGATGCAGTTTGCGTCCCCGGGCATCGGCTTTTTTCATCAGATCCACCAAAGCGGGCTTGCTTTGTTTTTCTGAATAGCGCGTGGCCTCGAGCTTCTGGATTTCAATCACAAGCTCATCCAAACGTTCGCGAGCACCTTCTTTTTTCCCGACCATTTGTTTGGCCTTGGAAAAACAGTGCTCGATGTTCCAGCTTAAAGACTGCTTGCGATCCACACAAGATTGCAGATCCTCGGGCACATCCAGTGTCCCGTGGGTTTTCAAATACTGACCGGCTTCGTACCACAAAAGCTCGCGATCACTTTCGATCTGCTTTTGGATTTCACTTAAAGCTTTGCGCTTTTTTTCCAGATCCTTTTGTTTCTGCTTTTCCCATTGGGCAACGGGATCCAGATTCGTTGGCTTTTTGCCACCGGATTGTTCTGCCAGCCATTCTTCGTGGATGGCGGTCAGATCACGGGGCTCGGGCGGATTTTCCACGACCGGTGCCTGTGACAAATCCAACGGGCGATCCCAGGCCACTTGTTTGCCGTGCGCTTTAACGATCAGATTGCACTGTTTCGGGATCAGGCGAATTTCAAGTTCGCAGTCCATCGAGGCATTCTTCAGTTGCAGGCTGACCACGCGGCCGAAGGCCTCTTGCACCGTCATGGAAGTGACATACAAATTGCGCCCGTGGGAGTTCAGGAAAAGACTGACCGGCTTGGTTTTCGGGCCTTTTTTAAACGGACACTGATCCTCGAAAAGCAGCAGCATCGGCGTGTTTGGCACAAGGTCCAGTATCATCCAATACATGGTCCCGCGCAGGTGAAAACCCAAAGCCAGACCTCGGTCATTGGCAAGCACGTCCTGCAACTGGGCGCCGTCCAAAATTGGAGCAAAGTAAGAGACAAAATGCTGGAGTTCTTGCTGAGTCAGGGCCTTCATTGGTCCAAGTCTCTCATCCTTTGGACCAAATTTCTATGGGTGATGCTCAGGTTCGAAGAAGGAAAACCGATATTTGAAGGGTATGAACACAGATATGCTGCTAAAAATCGTAGAAACACAGCTTCAAGAAACCCAAAACATGCGCGAAAAGACGCCGGACTTTATCCGCAAGGTCGTGCATCTGTACACGCTGCAATTGATGAAAACCGGCACCATTCCACTGGAATTCATGGAAGACGTGCTGACAGACATTGAAGCGGAGGCGATTGAAATCTATCGCAAGAAAACCTACGGCTTTTTGACTTTGGAAGAATACCGCAAGCATAAATTCCGTCAAAAAGACGACAACTAGTCATCCACAAAGCGAACTGAAAAGTTCGCTTTTTTTATTCTTCGACCTTTTCGATCACGGCAAAATACAAAGGGCCAAAACCGCACTGATCCGGCATGTAAGCCACGCCCATTTCGGTTCGTTCCCCGCCCACACCCAATGGTGCTTCCAGTAATTTCACCGCTGATTTCTTCTTTTTCAAAAGTTTGCGAACCACGTCGTCATTTTCCGCCGGACTGATAGAGCATGTGGAATAAACGATGCGCCCCCCGGCCTTCACTGCCAGGAAGGCTGCCGCCAACAATGAATACTGCCTTGCCGCCAAATGCTCGGTGCGACGCGGGCTCCATTCATCCTGGGCTGCCTGATTTTCAAGAATATGGCGTTCACCAGAACAAGGGGCATCCAGCAGAACACGGTCAAAGCTGCCCGGTTCTTTCAAACCAAACTGCACGCCGTCTTTACCGGTCACCCACACGCGGTTACGCACTTCGCGCGGCACATACTGCTGAATCACCTTTTTCAAACGTTCGCGACGTTCCGGTGAAAGATCATTGCAGAAGATCTCGCCCTCGTCCCCGAAAGACTCGATCATCACCAGGCTTTTCCCACCCGGAGCGGCACACATATCCAAAAGGCGATCACCCGGCTGCACATCCAAAGCCCTCGCCACCATAACGCTGGCTGGATCCATGATATAGATATCCAGCAGCTCATCAGAATTGCGCTCGGGCTGGCTACCATGAGCCGGCGTCAACCAATGACAACCAGGAAGCTCGGGCTTTTCCGGGAACTGAGACCAGGATTTGGTGCTTTTATCGGAGGGGCTCCATGCGTTCACCCGGGCAACTTGCTGCTCGCGGGTTTGCAGGGCGGCGAAGAGGCCTGCCCAGCGGGAGCCATAGACTTTTTCAAAATGACGATAAAAGGGATGATCGGTGTTCATCCCCCGAATTTTACTTTCGGATCGGGAAAGAGCAAATAAATTCAGATCCCTGGTCGACAATACTTTTCACCGCGACCGTGCCACCGTGACTTTGCATAATATGCTTCACAATAGCCAGCCCCAGCCCCGTGCCCCCGGCATCGCGGGTGCGCCCCTTGTCGATGCGATAGAAGCGTTCAAACAGACGATCCAAGTGTTGCTCAGGAATACCCTGCCCGTCGTCGATCACACGCAGAATAATGTATTCTTTGATGTCGCGTTCCCAACGGATCTGGATGGTTTTACCCGCCGGGATGTATTTCACGGCATTGGACACCAGATTGCGCAGAACTTGCTCCACTTTACGGGCGTCTGCCAAAAACGGTGGCACATCGCCATTCACACGGATAGTGATGTTTTTTTCCGCCGCCATCACGGCCAGCTCAGAAACCACATGCTCGGAAATGGCCAGGGGATGAATCATCTCAAGCTTCAGCTCGGAGTTTGAAGCCTCCAGAGTGTTGATGCTAAGCATGTCATTCACCAGATCCATCAGACGGTCAATATTACGAGACACGATGTCCAGGAACTTGCCAGCTTGCTGGATCTGACCGGTTTTCACGTCCTCTTTCAGGGTGTCAACATAGCCCTTGATGGATGTCAGTGGTGTGCGCAGCTCGTGAGACGCGTTGCCAACAAATTCCATACGGATCTGTTCGGCACGTTTCATCTCGGTGATGTCATGGAAGATCCCCACAACGCCGTAAATCTCTTGCGTCTTTTCATTGCGGATCGGATTCACCGACACTGCAAAGAAACGAGGTTGATTGTCGATCAAGGTCGGAAGCTTCACGGTAAAACGCTGAACCTTGCCAATCTTTATGGTTTTGCCAAAGCCTTCCAAAACATCGGAAGAACGAATCGCGTCCTTCAACCGCAGAATCTGACCATTCAGCAGGTCTGAAGACAGGAATTGCGCAGCAAATTGAGAGTTAAAATAAAGAATCTTTTCATCAAGGCTGACCGACACCAGGCCCTCGGCCACGGCGCTCATGAAAGCTTGGGATTCTTCCTGCGACTGCAGATAGCGGGCCTTGCGGTTTTTCATCTTGCGATGAATGCGATCCAACGCCAGTTCCAGTTCAGAAATATCAGCGGTTTCATCATCCGCCAGATCGTCCTCTTGTTCTTTCACCAGACTGCCGAAGGTGCGTTTGCTGGAAATGCGCAAAGCTTTCAGAATCACACGGTGAATGGGTTTCGCAAAACGATAGGAAGTGATGGCCGAAACCAGAATACTGAAAACAAAGAAATTCAGCAGGGCTTCGTTATAGACAAACGGACGAACCCCGTGGCGAACATCGATCATAGAAATAATGGCCAGATAAAGACCATTGAAGGCCACTACCTGCCAAGAGAAGTAGCGCCAGTAAACTCGCCATGGGAATCGGATAAATCGCTTCATGCGATGTCTACTTTAACCCGATATCCAACGCCACGGATAGTCTCAATACGGTCTCCCCACTCCCCTAACTTCTTGCGTAATCCGAAGACGTGGGTGTCGATAGTGCGGCCAACCACGTTAATACCCTCGCCCTGAATGTTTTCAATCAGTTGTTCGCGGGTCAAAACGCAGCCATGGTTCTGCACCAGGGCCCCCAGCAGCTTGAACTCGGATGGAGTCAAATGCAGAGGTTCGCCGTTATAGGAAATCTCGTAAGACTTGAAATTGATTTTCAAACCCATCAGGGAAACTTCACCGTCGTCAGCTGCCGCCGGAGCCGCCGTCTGCACCTGAGACCTGCGCAAAAGCGCCTTGATGCGGGCAATGAAAACGGAAGGATTGAACGGTTTGGTCATGTAGTCGTCGGCCCCTTTTTCAAGGCCGGCAACGATGTCCTGAGGTTCGGTTTTCGCGGTGACCATCAGAACCGAGGCACCGGTGTTTTTGGCTTTGATTTTATCGACGATATCGACGCCGCTTAAACCCGGCAGCATCCAATCAAGGACGAACAAAGTATAGTTCTGGCGATTCAATTCGTTCAGGGCTTCTTCGGCGGAAGCACATTCGGTCACTCGGTACCCTTGACGAAGCAGGTGCAGAGCCATCAGCTCCCGGATTTCCTGCTCATCTTCCACCACTAGCACATGAACTGAATTATCAGCCAAACTTTCCTCCGTGTCGAACATCCTTGCCGGTTACAGCAAAGATCACGTCCTCTGCGATGTTGGTCGCATGGTCACCCAGGCGCTCCAAGTTTCTCGCAATTAAAATCAAATCCATGCCCGCTTCAACGTCATCCGAGTGGGCTTTCATGTGCGCCATCGCGTCCTGAAAAACCTTGCCTTTCAGAGCGTCGATTTCGTCATCCATCAACAGGATCTTTTTGGCCTGTTCAACGTCACCACGGACGAAGCTGTCCAAAGAGCCCTTCACCATGCGGCCGGCGATTTCAGACATTTTCTGAATGTCGTTCAGCTGCTGCTGGATGGGTTTGCGCCCCAGATAGTCCTTTCCGGAGTAGGAGATATTCACGGTCTGATCACCCATACGCTCCAGATCGTTGTTGATCTTAAGAACGGAAATGATCAAACGCAGGTCTTTGGCCACCGGGCCCTGCTTTGCCAGTACGTGCATGCAGGCGTTGTCCACGCGGATGTGGTCTTCATTGATCAGTTTTTCGATGTCATGAACACCGTTGAACATATCCACATCACGGGACAACAAAGCCGCGGTTACCTGAGCCAGAGATTTTTCAACATGGCCACCCATCAGAAGAATCATTTTTTTCAGGTCTTCCAGTTGAATATCTATCGCTCTTTCCATGGTATCCACCTTTAGCGCTTGGCTTGATTTATAATGATTTAAGAAATAAAGACACCGCTTAACACGGCATCTCTAGTGATTCTAACAGAAACTTAACACACTCTAGAACAGGACTTGAGCGGCCAATTCCAGCTTGGAACGCTCGCGAACCCCGGGGGCGAATTCTTCACCGTATTTGGTGTGATCAACCGCCAAGGCCGCCTTAATATCATCCGTCACTTGATAGCCCAAAGCAAGAATCGCGGTCTGCAAATCCTTGCCGTCCTCACCAACGACAGGGTTCAGATAATCATAACGCACCAAAATCTCTGCCTTGGGCCCTGTATGCACCACGGCGTAAAGACTGGCACCCTCGCCCCGAACGGACTGACCGCTGAGCGCCGTCACGTCCACCCCTTCCGCCATGCCATAATCGCGAAGGGCATCGGCCGGATCCTTGGTACCAAGGTATTCCAAAGCCACCATCCACTCGTCCTCTTTTTCATAGGCCAACAGCCCCTGGATCCGCTCTTTCAGGCCCACGTCGGCGCCATAAAGATCGTAACTTCCACGGACATAGCTCAAGCTCAAGGACCAAGGGGACCACTTAAAGAAACGGACAAAAACGGTGGCTTCCTTGTGCGGGCCTTCCTCTTTTTCCTGGGCCCCTTCGCCGTTGGTCAGGTTCAAAGCCCACTCGCCATAATCATGTGGCAGCTGGGACATGAAGGACACTCCCAGATCGGAATAAGAAAGGTACTTCCACTTTTCCGTCATGGACCAGGCAGTCTGACCCAGGAAGCGGTACTGATAGTTCTCGTATTGAGCCTCTTGCCAGGTTTGCGGGATCAAGCCGGCGCGCAAAGCATGCATACCTTCAAAGATACTGACCAGATCCAAGTAGGCCTCGCGAACACCGACATCAAAACGGTTCGGACTGATGTCCTTTTGTTCAGAACCTTCCATCGTCACGACCAAAAGATTGTCCTCTTTCAAGGGGATATGAACACCCAAAAACAGGGACGGAACCTGAAAGGCCGAATTCCCGCGCTCGCCCGTTGGCAGATTCCAGACAGAGGCTGTAGCGTCCAACTCGCCGGTCAGTTCGATCTCAGAAAGAGCCAAAACCTGCGTGGACGCAAAAAGTGAAAATAAAGAGCCAAGAACGATTTTTTTCATGTCTCTCATGCTGCCATCTTTATATACTGTTGCCAAAGGAAAGGGAGCTTTACGTGTCACGTCGTATATCCGCCATCGATATCGGGTCCAATGCCATTCGCATGATGATTGCTGACGTTCAAGAGCAAGCTCCGCACCTGCATATCGTGAAAAAGTATCGCGCCGCTGTTCGACTGGGGCACGATGTTTTCACGCAAGGGCTGATCACGCCGGCTTCATTGGAAATCGCCAAAGCCACCTTTCAGCGCTATGCCCTGACCAATCGAGATTTGGGTGTGACAAAGTGCCGGGCCGTGGCCACCTCGGCCAGTCGTGAAGCCAAAAATCAGAAAGAATTCGTGGATCTGATTTATAAAACCTCGGGCATCAAAATCGAGGTCATTGATGGCACTGAAGAAGGCCGCCTGATTCACCTGGCCGTGCGCAAAGAGCTGGATCTGGACAACAAAAAAACGATGCTGATTGATATCGGCGGAGGCAGCATCGAGGTCACCTTTTCACAAGGGCCGAAGATGCTGGCAACCAAGTCGTTCCCGATGGGCACGGTGCGTGTGCTGGAAAATCTGGCCAAAAGAAATCTGAATGAAAATCACCTGAATATCATCATGGGAGAATTCATCGGCGCCCTGGGTGAGCATATCTATAAGAACTGTGATCACGACCCGGTGGATTTCGCCATCGGCACCGGCGGCAATCTGGAATGCCTGGGCCAACTCAAAGGCGAACTGCTGAAAAAATCCCCACAGTCCTTCCTGACTCTGGCTGAACTTACCGAAATCATCGACCGCCTGCGCACCCTGAAGGTCAAAGACCGTATTGAAAAGTTGCACCTTCGCCCCGACCGCGCCGACGTCATTGTCCCGGCAGCCATGCTGGTCCAAACCATCATGCGCCAAGCCGAAGCTGAAAAGATCCTGATCCCCAACGTCGGCCTGCGCGACGGCCTGATCTGGTCCATGCTTTAGCACTTTCTTCCGCTTCCGCCCCCGCCCCCGCCCTCCCTCCTTTCCGACCCTCGCCTCACTCGGTCCTCCATCACCTCCCACAGCCATTTGGGGACCCTCGCCCGCTTTGCAGCTAAGGCGCTCCATCAAGGAGTTGCACATGGCAAAACACTTTTCTTTCGGCGGCGATCTAAGACATGACTTCAATGGAACCTCTTATGGAGGGGAACTTTCCAAAGGCAAAAGACGCAGTCAGCGTCCGCTTTCAAACTTTGAACCTATTCACTTGGTACTTAAGAGCAATAAAGCCTTCGGGCGAAGGTCCCTTTTACATCCGGCGAACAGAAAGATGCTTCTGAAATACACGCGAAGATTTGTGTTTCGTTTCAAGGTGAGACTTTACAGCTTTGCCAACGTCGGCAATCACATCCATATATTAATCCGCGTTCCTGATCGCAAAGCCTATGTCAGCTTTATCAGCGCCCTGACAGGAACCATCTCCAAAATGATCTTCAAATCCGCAGGCATGTGGGACCTTCGCCCCTTCACTCGCGTAACCTCTATGGGGCGAGGGTTCGGAATTGTGCGGAAGTATATAGAAAGAAACGTTGAGCAGGGACTGATGGTGGTGGAATCCATTATGAAGAAAGATCCCCTTTGGCGGCGGGCGGGATTTGATTCGGTGATTTGGTCCTGGGGATAGACCGGGGCGAGGGTCCCCAAAGCATGGGAAGAGGAGGTAGAAAGCTGACAGTGTGGTGAGTGAAATGTCACTGGTCCCGGAGTGAGACAGTGATTTATACAGATTCGGTTTTAAGTCTGTTCTGGTTAAGATGGCGAAGGACCTTTGGCATCGCTCTTGCCTTTATTCATAGTGAGACAACTTTTTAAAGGGGTTCCTATGAAGTCCGCAAAGTCTTATAAGAATGTTCTGGCAATGAGCTTTATCGCCACTTCCCTGACACTGGGAGCAGCCTCTGCCCATGCCTTTGATATTCCGCTTGAGCCTAGAAAGCCGGTAACGGCTTACCTGAAAAAAGACGCGGTTCAAAAGAACTCCCAAACCATCATCCTAGGTGTTGACGGTTTAAGTTATGCAGCCTTCGTAGCCGCACAAAAACAGGGTCTGTTTAAAGACTTCGGCAACTTCGGCGCGCACGTCGCTCCATTCCCATCCATGACCGATCTGTCCTGGGCAACAGTGACCCACACTTCCGACATCTTCGGAGCTGCGGGCCGTATCAAATCTGTTGAAGCCACGTATTTTGATGAATCCTCTCAATCCATCCAGGGTGATCCACGCGACTATTACCGTCGTTTGGCGGCACCTAAATACTATATGGGTGCATTTGAATCCTTCTTCAACCCTTACGTTGAAGCCCTGATGTACTTCCCAACCGAAGAAGTTCCTAAACTTGAAATCAAAACCGTTATCGATGAGCTTTCCTCCGCCAAAGCAAAACCAGTCATGACTGGATACGTGGGCGCTATCGATTCCACCGCGCACACGCAAAAAGATCGCCTTTTCCCCGTCATGCGCATCCTTGATTCTGAAATCAAACGCCTGATCAAAAACTATAAAGACAAAGGTGTCGAAGTTGAAATCGTGCTGGTTTCCGATCACGGAAACATCGGTCGCTTCCAGGAAGGCGCACCAGAACAGGAACTGAATGGCGTTGATATCGCTGAAGTTATCAAACGTGCGGGCCTGAATAACGTTCAACAACTGAAAGAATCCAAAGACGTGGCTGTGCCTTTGATGGCATTGGGCACCTGGGGTCCGGTCTATCTTAAAGACCGCAAACAAATGCCTAACCTGATCCAAGAGTTCAAAAAAGAAGCTTGGTTCGACATGGCCGTTTACATCAACCGCAACAACTCTTCTGACACATTGATGACAGTTGAAACCTCCACTGGTGGGGCGAAGGTCCAATATGACAAGAAGAATGGGTTGTATTATTACTATCCGGAAAAAGGGAATCCTTTGGATATTCCTAAGGAATATCATTCTACGAAAGCGGCTCCTAAAGCCATGAAAGCGGATCAGGTTTTGAAGATCACGGCTTTGACTAAATATCCTGACTCTGTCTTCCGTCTGATTGAGTCGGCTTCTGAGCGCAATTTCGATTTCCCGGATTTCATCCTGACTTTGAAAGATGGCAACTATATCAAGTCTGCTTTGGGTGGTTTCACTAAAATGTACCGCACCCACGGTTCTTTGACGGCGGCTTCCAGCTTCGGTCTGGTGGCTTCCAACAAACGTCAGATCCCAGGCCAAATCCGCTCTAAAGACATCCTTCCATTCTTCGGTGTGGAAGCCAAAGACCTGTTCGGCGCAACAGCTCAACGCCATGAAAAATCCGGCCGCGAAGCTCTGCAAGAGGTCAACATCAACTCCCGCCGTGGTGTTGAAACTCAAGCCAAAGACCTTTCCCAAAAACGCATCTTCCAGCACCTGACCAGATTCGTGTCTGACACGCGTCCTTACTTCCTGGTGTCTGAAATCAAGAGCTTCATGGATGCCTTCAAGTTTGATCCGTTCCAAAAACCAGGATCCAGCTCTATGAGCCCGATGAACTTTGATATCTCCAAGTTCGACGTCAACACTATGATCAGCCCGGAAGACATCGGTGCGGTCACTGACGCTGTCCTGACTGCAGGTTCTGTTGAAAACCTGATGAACGACCCACGCATTGAAAAAGTAAAAGCGAAAGTCGGCATCCTTCAGGATACCAAAACCGCGAACCTGGATCTGAAAACCACAGACCTGACTTCCGGTGGCGGCATCATGAGCGACATCGCGAAATTCGTTCTGCCAGCAAAACGCGCGGTCATGAAAATGTACCAGCTGCCATACCTGCTGGAAAAATCCATCGTGGTTCAGGAAAAACCATTCCTGCCTGAAACACGTGACATGGTGTTTGCGAAAAACTGGGTTTCCACAAAAGAATCCCTGCGTTCCTCTTTCGCAAAATTGACTGACGTGAAACAAGCGACTAAAGCAAGTGCAGCGGAACAACTGTTGAAAGAAGCTATCAAGGAAGCAGACCTTGAAGACCGTATCTATCCAACCCCGCTGACAAAGATCTATAACTCCAAACTGGAAGACGTAACTTTGGTTTACGTTCCAGGCATCTACAACAGCATCTTTGACAAAGAGATCTTCTCTTTGGGTCTGAATGCTTTGCAGGATGATCTGGGTCTGCGTGTGATCCAGCCGCCAGTGGAATCCACGTGTGCGAGCGACCTGAACGCTGACATCATCATGAACTACATCCGTGATGACTATAAAATGCGCACGCAGCGTGGCCACAAGGCTCCTCGCTATGTGTTCCTGGGCTATTCCAAAGGTGCGGTGGATACACTTCACGCCTTTGTTAAAAACCCAAGTTTCGTATCCACATACGTAAAAGGTTTCGTGTCTGTAGCGGCTCCACTGCATGGTTCCAGCATCCTGAACACGACAGACGTTCCGTTTGCCCTGGTATCAGCATTGTCTGAAAACCAAGGTCCGGAGATCTGCCAGACTGAAAAAACCGCTTCCAAGTCCATTTCCCCGACGGCGATGGATTCTTTCTGGAGAAAAAACGAAAGATCTTTGATCGGTCTAACTCGTTACTTCTCTGTGACCTTTGAAAGTGACCCTGAAGATTCTCACATCTTCATGAAAGCCACAAAAATCATCGGTCAATTCGAAGAAAACAACGACGGTGTTGTGACAGTGTCTTCATCCAAGTTCCCGGCGCGCCTGAAGGCTGTGGACATGGGCACCATCAAAGCCGATCACCTGGCTGGTATCCTGTCTTCCCGCTTCAACCAAAAAGCCTTCATGAAAGGTCTGGTGACGGCGCTGGCTGAAGCCAACATCACGGATGACAACGCCAACTTGGAATGGAACTCCCGCGTGATCCTGTCTGCGGCGAATGCCTCACCGATCAAGAACCGCGCTTACTATTCTTTGGGTAAACCGGGCGTTGCCAAGGTTATGCACCTGGGTCACGAAAATCTGGTGGACTTCCTGCCATACGGAAATTCTTACGAACTGAACCGTCAGGCTTTGCCAGCGATCGTGGATCCGGCAGACAGCTATGAAGTAAAAACGAAACTTCCACAGTCCCAGCTGCGTTATGATCCGTATGCGGTTCTGGATGTGGCAAAACTTCCGGATGTCATGGCTGGCGTGAAGGTGTCCCCTGCGACCAAGTCCAACATGCCTGAAGGTATCAACATCGAGTACCACCACCAGAACATGGTGCACTTCCGCATGGATCACCAGTTCAACTATGAATCCCGCACTCCGGGTGGCATGGATGACAACAAGGATTCCGGTTACATCACTGCTGAATTCAACGGTGAAAAAGACTGGGCTGCGATGAGAAGTAAAAACAACTCCATCCGTCTGACGACGATGGCGTACAGATTCTCTCCGGCGGAATTCTCGACGATGGATCTGAAACTGGCAGTTACCAAAGGCGTTAAAGGCGCGGACCCAGTGAAAGGAAAAACCGGCAAAGATGACTCGGCCTTCCAGGTTTGGTTCACGATCCGTGATGGCAAATCCAACGGCGACCGCACTTTGGTGGACCCTAAGAATGACAAGGTGATCTTGTTCGGTTACTACTGGGGTGACGAAGTGAACGGTGAAGTTCGTCAGGCCGGTTCCGTGTTCGAAAACTGGTACTCGAACAAAAACATCGTGGTGGCGACTTTGCCAGAAGCGAAACAGCTTCTGCTGAACAACCAGGATATGTTGGGCAAAGCTCAGAACTATAAGCGCAATCTGATGGAAGACCTGAAAAAAGCCTTCCCGGAAAGAAACGTCAGTGACTTTGAAATCGTGGCAATCACGATCCAGCACGATTCCAACGACGCGGAAGATTCTTCCGAGGCGTTCTTCAAGTCCCTGAAGTTCACACCTTAATCAGCCAGGAATTTGGGCGGGATCGAGTACAAAAGCTGTGCTCGGCCCGCTTCGGCTGACGAAAAAGATTCCAGCTCCAGACCGATAATGCCGCTTTTCTTCAAATCAATAAAACTTTCAGCCTTCATCGACAGCATATAACTGGCAAACACGCTCAAATGCGGCTCGTGACCGACAATGGCGATGCGCTTGTAGTTGCGCCCTTGCACCCGCAGCCATTTTAAGAACGCCTGCGGAGGACTGTGCGGCACCAGCTCGGGTGCTTCGACCACTTTGGTTTCGAAATAGATTTGCGAAATGATCTCAGCCGTCTGGCGTGCACGAGTCAGGGGACTTGAAACAATCAGGTCGATTTCCTTCACATAGTCGCGCAAATTCACGCAGACCTTCTGCATGCGCTTACGACCCTTCAGGGTCAGCGGGCGCAGGTGATCTTCCTGGCCCTTTTTGGCGAACTCTTCTTTGTCTTCAGCGACTGCGTGACGGATGATGATCAATTCCAC
Organism: Bdellovibrio bacteriovorus str. Tiberius; assembly: GCF_000317895.1. NCBI lineage: Bacteria > Pseudomonadati > Bdellovibrionota > Bdellovibrionia > Bdellovibrionales > Pseudobdellovibrionaceae > Bdellovibrio > Bdellovibrio bacteriovorus. Next base: position 967,952 of record NC_019567.1, on the reverse strand, counting down.
TTATGCACTACTCCGAAATTGAACTGGTGGATGAACTGGTATTTTCATCCACAAATGTAACCCGGGCTTTCGCAATTTGCATCAGGGTTTGATGCAAGCCGACATCCTGCGAGTTTTGGCGAACATAAGTGCCATCGGACTTCATTTCCCAGGATTGGCGCTGTTCTTTCACACATAGACTTAGGATTTCCCAGCACTTCTCTTTAAGGGACCGATCCAGGATCGGCACGATGGCTTCCACCCGGGCGTGCAGATTGCGGTACATCCAGTCGGCAGAGCCCAGATAGAACTCCCCGTCCACCGGGTCTTTTTCGCCGTTGCGGAAATAGAACAGGCGCGAATGCTCCAGGAAACGACCAATGATCGACGTCACACGAATGCGTTCGCTCATTCCCGGCACCCCCGGGCGAAGACAGCAGAAACCACGCACGATCATCTCAATATCGACACCTTTTTGCGAAGCCGCGTAAAGGGCCACGGCAATGTCGTTTTCTTCAAAGTTGTTGAACTTGGCAATGATCTGCGCCGGACGCCCCGCTTTCGCATGCTCGGCTTCACGCTCGATCATGGCTTTAAAGCGCGAGAACATATTCACCGGAGCAATCAGCAGATTCTGATAATTGCTTTTCAAAGAACGACCCGTCAGATAGTGAAAGAACTCGACCACATCGTTGGTGATTTCTTCCCGCGCCGTCAACAACCCCAGATCCGTATAGAACCGCGATGTCGCCACGTTAAAATTCCCTGTTCCGATATGGCAGTAACAGCGCAAGCCCTCTTGCTCCTGACGAACCACCAACGCGGTCTTGGCGTGAGTCTTCAAACCCACAACCCCGTACACCACGTGAACGCCGGCATTTTCAAGCTCGGTTGCCCAATAGATATTGCGCTCTTCATCGAAGCGCGCCTTCAGTTCCACCAAACAGACGACTTGCTTTCCCTGTTCTGCCGCGCGAATCAAAGCGCGGATGAACGGGCTGTTATCGCCGGTGCGATACAAAGTCATCTTGATCGCCAGAACCTTGGGGTCTTCACTGGCCACACGAATAAATTTTTCCACCGACGCGGCAAAGCTTTCATACGGGTGATGCACCAGCTGGTCCGCCATCTTGATGGCGTTAAACATCCCGTGCCCGTCTTCAGCAAAGGCCGGAGCCACCACCGGAGTATAAGGCTCGAATTTCAATTTCGGCAGATTCACGTCCGAGATCAGCCCCAGATCCGTGAAATCCAAAAGACCGGAGGTTTCGTATATGTCTTCTTCAATCAGCTCAAGCTCTTCCATCAGGAATTTGAGCATCCAGGGATCTGGATTCGGCCCGTGCTCCAGACGAACCACTTCAGCAAAACGACGCTGGCGCAGTTCTTCTTCGATGGCCTCCAGCAAGTCTTCCGCATCTTCCTGATCCTGGTCCGAATCGGCATTACGGGTCAGTCGGAAAGGCATCACTCCCAGCACGTGCATGGCTGGGAACAGATCCGCCAGATTCTCTTTGATCACATCCAAAAGACTGATGAAACGATAGTCCTTGCTTTCCGCATCCGTGCGAATCCATTGCGGCAGAACTTTTGGAATTTTCACGCGGGCGAAAAGTTTTTCCTCATTCCCCGGATGTTTCAAAGTCACACCCAAAGAAATCGACAGGTTTGAGATGAACGGGAATGGATGCCCCGGGTCCACCGACAGCGGCGTCAGAACGGGGAAGACATTGCGGTTATAGTACTTTTTGACACTGTCTTTTTCTTTGTCAGTAAGGTCTTTCCAGGAAAGCAGATAGATGCTTTCTTTTTCCAAAGCCGGCTTCAGCACCTTGTTGTACGCATGGGCCTGATCCTGAATCATCGGGATCACGAACTGTCGGATTTCCTGTAATTGAGCCATCGGGGTTTTGCCGTCAGATGATTTGGCGGAAACTCCGTAGGCCATGTGGCGCTTCAGACCGCCGACCCGTTTCATAAAGAACTCATCCAGGTTTGAACCGGAGATACTTAGAAACTTCACACGCTCCAGCAATGGATTGCGTGAGTCCTCGGCCTCAGCCAACACTCGTCTGTTGAAATTCAGCCAGCCGATCTCCCGGCTGGAGAAAAGACTTTCAGATGACAGAGGATGTTCGACAACCTTCGGCTTGCGTGTAGATTTCTTTTTCGATGTGCGTTTCGGCGAAGCCGCTTTGGGCGTGTTCAAAAGAATCCTCCTTGACTCCTAACCTCCTTATTTCACAATAAAGCGACTTCTTTAGCAATGTCTTACCAGGAACAACGACATGCAAAATACTCCAAAAGAATGGTCGCTTATTGATCGCATCCGTTATCGGGTCCAGCGTCAAAATGATCACACCAAAGTACCGTTGGGTGATGACGCCTTTGTTTTCAGGAATTATCCCGGCTATTCAGTGATCTGCCAGGACATGATGGTGGAAGGCGTTCACTTCGACCTCGACTATTTCAGCGCATTTGATCTGGGGTATAAGTCACTTGCGGTGAATTTGAGTGACATCGCCGCCATGGGAGCACTTCCCCATTTTGCGCAGGTGTCCCTGGCCCTGCCGAAAAAACTAAATGAATCTTGGCTTGACGATTTCTATAAAGGCATGACCAGTTTGGCTGATGATTTCCACATGCAAGTTGCCGGCGGTGATCTGGCAACATCCCCGGACCGACTGGTGGTGGATGTCAGCGTGCACGGGTCTTGCGAAAACCCGCTGACCCGCAAAGGTGCCAAGCCCGGTGACCTGCTGTTGTGCAGTGGACCTTTGGGGCTGTCTTTCACGGGCATGACCGCTTTACAAAAAAAGCTTGCAGGCTTTGATACTGCCAAAGAAAGACATCTGCGTCCGAAGCCCCGTCTAGATCTGGTGTCCCATCTGCAAAAGCATCACACCCGCATTCACGCGCTGATGGATTGCAGTGACGGACTGGTGAATGATGCCCTGTTGTTACGCCCCGCGGGCGGAGGTTTTCATCTATTCGCCGAAAATCTTCCACTGCACACTGAAAGCCAAAGTCTTGCCGTAGATCTGCATATAAATCCACAGGACATTGTACTTTGGGGTGGCGAGGATTACGAACTTCTCATGGCGATCCACCCTGAGGACTACGAATATTTCCCGGGATGGAAGATGATTGGACAATTCACAGAAGATCCTCGCGTCTTTGTGACTCATGCGGATCATCATGAAGAGATTAAAGAGTTCAAGGGCTGGAAACACTTTTCAAACTGAAATTTCTCAAATTGAGACAGCCCTTTTACTTCAGAAAGGCCAGCAATGGGCCGAAAAGTATAGCATGACAAGTCTTGCTCGCTATCACGGCCGATCACCACGCTACATTCTCAACACTGAGGACGACAGCCTGGTTCGCGTGGCAGGCCCGAAGCAAATCCCATGGGAAGAAGGCACCGAAATCAAAAACGTCTCTTTGACGGGCTTGGCCTTCACTGCTCCGGATGATCTGTGTCCGCTTCTGGGAGAAGTCGTGAAAATCCAGGTCACTCCTCCGGGCTCAAGACAGATGGCGTGTTATGGAATCGTCACCCGACTTGAAAACATTTCTGATTCCCGCATGCTCGTGGGAGTCCACTTCTATAAGCTTGAAATGCAGCAAAGAATCGTGCTTGCCCAGGGCCTGGCCCGCAAATTCAAAGAAAGCCAGGACCGCGGTCAGATTGATGACATGCTGAGCCGCCCGCGCAGCTCAGTCAGCTTCGCCAATCTGCCCCAGTTGGTGTTGATGGGGCTTTTGGCAACCATGTGGTGTGCGACGATCTGGGCGCTTCTGCGCTTTGAATATTCCGGTATTTACAAGATGCTTTTGGGCGCCTTTTCTTAAGCGAAATACACTTCTTTTAAACGTTTATAAGCAAAGTCCATGAAGCGCTTCACCTTCTGGGAAGTTTCTTTCGTATCGGGCGATACTAAACTAACCGACACTTCATCCCCGCGCAGATTTTTATGAATCTGCACCAGCCGGCCATCACGCAATTCATCCTTGCACAAAAATTCAGGCACAAAAACATAGCCTTTTCCCAGACGGGCCAGATTCAACAGCATTTCCGGATTGTTCGCAGTGACGATCGGATTGGTTTTCAACGTCAGACGCTTTCCATCAGAGGAACGAACGACATCCAGCTTTGGTTGCTGGGTCAGCCCCAGGAAAGGGGCTGCGGCAAGCTTGGTCAGATCATCCCCGACACGATAGCGTTCCAGGAAGCCCGGGGACGCCACCAGCAAATTTCTTACGGTGCCGATCTTGCGCGCCCGCAGGGAGCTGTCTTTCAGGTTCCCGATACGAATCCCCACGTCGACTGATTCTTTCACCAGATCCACATACGCTTGAGTCAGATACAAATCAAAGCGCACACGCGGATACTGCCTGGTGAATTCATCCACGATCAGCGGAAGCTGCTTCACGCCCATATCATCCGAGGCCGTGACCCGAATGACACCCGAAATTTCCGCGGTGGATTCGCTGACCTCGCCGGTCAAAGTTTCAAGTCCTTCAATCAGACCGCGAGCGCGTTCGTAATAGATGCGTCCCATCTCGGTCAGCTGGAACTGACGTGTCGTGCGGTAAATCAGCTGCACGCCCAGATCTTTTTCCAGGGCCGACAGCCTGCGGCTGACGCGGGACTTGGGTTGCTTCAGTACCTCGGCCGCCTTGGTGAAACTGCCGCTTTGAACGAGTTTTACGAATGTGCGTATCTGATTGAGATCTAATTGTTCCATATACGCAACAGTATATTCCGAATATGTCACCTTTCGCAATAATCAAAAACGCACGATACTAAGTCCGTTGAAACAACATAAAAGGAGAAATTCACATGAAAGCACTTATTCTTGGTTCCACCGTTACTTCAGTAACCTTCGCTACTTTGATTGGTATGTCCGCATTCGCTAAATCCATCCCGGCGGGTTCTTACAACATCGACCCTGCCCACTCTAAAATCGGTTTTGAAATTCCTCACTTGGTCATTTCCACGGTGGAAGGTCGCTTTGCTCAATTTGATGGAACGTTGGACGTGGACGCAAAACTTGAAAAGTCCAAAGCCAAATTGAATATTGAAGTTGCCAGCATCAGCACAGAAAACAAAGACCGTGACGATCACTTGAAAAGCCCGGACTTCTTCGATGTGGCCAAAAATCCTAAAATGACCTTTGTCACAAAAAAGATCACTGGCACACCGGACAATCTGAAAATTGTTGGCGATTTGACATTGAAGGGTAAAACTAAAGAAGTGACTTTGGATGCCAAGTACCTGGGTGACGTGAACGACGCCTACGGCAACAACAAAGTGGCATTCACTGCGACTGGCAAGATCAACCGCAAGGATTTCGGCCTGAACTGGAGCAGTGTTGTGGAAGCCGGTCCGGTTGTGGGTGATGAGGTGACTTTGATCCTCAAAATCCAGGCTGGCAAACCAGCTCCTAAGAAAGGTTAATATGTCGACGATGCCTGTGCTTTTTATTGGTCACGGTTCTCCGATGAATGCTCTGGACAAGAACACATTCACAGAGACCTTAAACAGACTGGGCAAAGCTTTGCCAAAACCACAGGCCGTTCTTTCTGTCTCTGCTCACTGGGAGACAGAAGGAACGAAAGTTCTTTATCATCCCGACCCTCCCACGATTCATGATTTTTACGGATTCCCGAAAGCACTGTTTGATATGCAGTACCCGGCACGAGGCCCGTTAAGCATCGCCCACGAAACCCAACGACTGCTGCCAAAATCTGAGCTCTATGACAAATGGGGTTTGGATCACGGCACGTGGTCCGTCCTGGCGCACATGTACCCACATGCGGATATTCCCACTTATCAAGTCAGCCTGGATGTGACAAAAACAAACCAACAACATCTGGAACTGGGAAAACTGCTGCGCCCTTTGCGTGAACAGGGTGTCCTGATCGTTGCCAGTGGCAACATCGTTCACAACTTAAGATTGATTCAATGGAAAAACAAAGACGGCAGCTTCCCATGGGCCGAAGAGTTCGACGGCAAAATCAAAGCCGCCCTGGAATCCCGCGACACCAAAACCCTGACCGACTATGAAGACTTGGGTGAAAGCGCCACCTTAAGCGTTCCCACACCAGAGCACTATCTGCCGTTGCTGTATGCGTTTGGCGCCAGCACTGGGGAAGACCGCATTTCCTATCCTTACGAAGGGTTTGAAATGGGCTCCCTGTCGATGCGTGCCGTGATGTGGAGCCGTTAGAACATAGGCTTGGCAACCGCCAGCCAGATTGCCGCACTTCCCAAAACTGAAAGCACCGCCATATTGGTGAAAGTCCATTGCGGCTTCTTGCGCACAATAAATGCCCAGATCCCCAACATCACCCAGATCGCGGTTTTAGCCCGGCCCCAGTTGGGAAAATTCGCACTCATCCCCAAAGTTTCCACCAGCCCATAGGCACTGGCAAAAAGGGCCAGCCACGAAACACCGTGCAAGGCATAACTGAATTTTCTGAATTTCTGCGCTGGCTCCCCGATGGCCACGGCCACCAGCATGAAACCAAAACTCACAAACATCAGGGTCAGACTGATCAGATGGATCATCTTATAGGTAAAATAGTTCACGAAATCTCCTTTGGCCTTAAGCGGCCCGATTAAATTGCTTGCGTGATTTTTGGCTGATGCTACAACCTCAAGTTAACTTGAGGTCAAAACAAATATGGCGGCAAAAACCAAAGCTCCGGCCCTCGCAACAACACTTTCAGTCGGTGAAGTCTCCACTCGCAGTGGCATCTCTGTGCCGACTTTGCACTTTTATGAATCCAAAGGGCTGATCAAAAGTCATCGCAACAACGGCAATCAACGCCGCTATGACCGCGCGGTTTTACGTCTGATTTCAATAATTAAGATCTCTCAACATCTGGGAATGAGCTTAGAGCAAATCAAAGATCACCTGTCATCCCTGCCACAGGATCACGCGCCGACGGCGACGGAATGGAAACGTTTAACCAAAAAATGGAATGATGATCTTGAAGAACGCATCAAATTGTTGCAGCTCTTGCAATCACAGCTGGCAAGCTGCATTGGGTGCGGCTGCATGTCGCTGAAAGACTGCCCGCTAAGAAATCCCGAGGATCGGTACGGCAAAAAAGGCACCGGCGCCCAACTTTTAAGAGAGCAATGGCTGAAATAAAAAAAGCCCGGGGCACTGCCACCGGGCTTTTTGCTTTAGGCCTCAAGGCCCTCTTCGCCAACAGCGGCGAAGGCTTGTTTGGTTTTTTCACGAACCTCGTCACGTTTTTTGAACTTATCCATCAGCAGGTACACCGCCGGAACAACGAACAAAGTCAGCGCCGTGGAAACCACAACCCCACCGATAAGACAAATCGCCATCGGACGCATGGTCTCTGAACCCGCTCCGCGTGCCGTTGCTGACGGAATTGCCGCCGCCACGGTTGCCACCGATGTCATCAGGATCGGACGAAGACGTGTCGGGCACGCCTCAATCAGCGCATCCAGAGCCTTGCTGGTGCCGCGGTCACGAACCGTGTTGGTGAATTCAATCAGCAAGATGGAATTCTTTTTCACGATACCCATCAACAGCAACAAACCAATCATCGAGAACATGTTCAAAGACTGACCCGTGATCAGAAGTGCGAAGAACGCCCCGCTGAAGCTGAATGGCAACGCCATCAGGATCGTCACCGGATCGATAAAGGAATTAAACTGGCTGGCCAGAACCATGTAAGCAATCACCAGACCCATAACCAAAGCAAAGATCAAGCTCTGGAAGGATTCTTTAAAGGTCTTGGAACTTCCGCCCTGATCGATCATGTAACCAGGCTCCAGAATCTTTTTTGCGGAATCCTCGATGTAGGCCATTGCCGCCTGCTGGGACACGCCCGGCTTCATATTCGCCGTCACCGTGATCGCACGCTGACGGTTGGAACGGGAAATCGACTGCAAACTGGAAGTCTGAACTTCTTTCGTCACTCTTGGCAGTGGAATCAGATTGCCGCGGCTGTTACCGACGAACAACGTTTTGATTTCACCCATCGGATCACCCTGATCCACAAGTTTCAATTTGATATCGTAACGGTGCCCGCCTTGAGGATATTCCCCGGCCTTCACCCCGCCGATCAAAGCACTGACCGTGGAACCAATCGAAGAAATACTGACCCCATGCTGAGCCGCTGATAAACGATCCGGCTGCACCTGAATCTCGGGCATACCCAACAGATAGTTGGAATCCACGTCGACCATCAGTCCGCTGTCGTTCATGGCCTTCATCATGTCTTCGGTGTACTTCGCAAGTTTATCCCAGTCTGAACCCAGGATCGTGAATTCGATCGGATAACCACGACCACCCGAGAAACCCTGCTGCGAAAGATCCATCAGGACCGGACGCATGTCTTCGATCTTGGAAAGGTTCTTACGGGCCACTTGCATGAATTCCTGCTGGGACAGAACTTTCCCGGTTTCAGGATCTTTGCCGCGCTCGTTTTTTTCTTTCATGGTGATAAACATCATCGTGACATTGGCATCAGAAACACCGCCGCCGAAGCCACCCAGGGCCGCATACACCTGTTTGATTTCCGGACGGGACAACAACCACGCTTCCGCTTTTTTGGTCTGCTGATCCGTGTACTGCAGGGACGTTCCCACCGGCATAATCAAGCGGGCCATAAAGATGCTCTGATCCTGCGCCGGGCTCATTTCCTTGTTCAGGAACTTAATAGAGATAAAGGACACCGCCACAAACACCAATGAACCGATCAATACTTTCCACGGGTGCTGCAAGCTGACACGCAGCCAACGGTCGTAACCCAGGCGCGTGTTTTCCATCAGGGCTTCAAAGCCCTTGCCCAGTTTGGTTTTTCGTTCACCATGGTGAACGAAGCCCGCACAACGCATCGGTGTGATGGTCAAAGACTCGACCAGTGACAGGAATACGGCGATAGAAATTGTCACCCCGAACTGCATGAAGAACTTACCGATGATGCCCTTCATGAAAGCCACCGGCAGGAAGATCGCGATCACGGCCGCGGTGGCCGCCATCGCTGCAAACGAGATTTCACGCGCACCCAGGATCGCGGATTCAATGCGTCCCCGTCCGTTTTCATTGTACCGGAAGATATTTTCCAAAACCATGATGGCATCATCCACGACGATACCAATCGCCAGAGTCAGACCCAGCAGCGTGAATGTGTTCAACGTATAACCCAGGAAATAAAGACCGATGAAAGCCCCAAGTAATGACGTCGGGATCGACAACAAGACGTTGAAGGTCGCCGACCAGCTGCCCAGGAACATCCAGCACACCAAAGACGTAAAGATAACTGCCAGAACCAAGTGATGGTTCAGCTCGCCCACGGATTGTTCGATGAACTTGGTACTGTCAAAGTTCACCTGAAGGTTCATGCCCGGAGGCAGCGTTTTTTGAATCACGGTGATTTGCTCTTTCACCGCGCGCGCCACGGACACCGCATTGGTGCCACGCTGCTTGCGGATCCCCAGACCCAAAGCTGTCTTCCCGTTGAAACGGGACATGCGCTCAATCTTATCCAGACCCATGCTGGCGTCAGCCACCTGACGGATTTTGACCATGTTGGTAGGATCGGCCACGGTGACACCCGCACGGCGGCTGATCACGATGTCACGGAATTCCTCTTCGGTTTTTGCCTCACCCATGGTGCGCACGTTGAAGGTTTTTTTGTCAGTCTGGATGTAACCACCCGGAAGCTCCGAGTGCTCGTTGCGAATGGCATCGACCACGTCATTGACTGAAATATTATAGCGAAGCAGATCTTTCGGGCGCACATGCACACGCATTACCGGATCGGTATAACCGCCCAGGAAGATGTCACCGACACCTTCCACCGTGGTGAAGCGGTCTTTCAGATAGTCACGCGCATAGCGCATCAGGAATTCCGGATCTTCCTTATCATAGGTAAGAGCCAACCAAAGAATCGGCTGATCATCGGGATTGGTTTTTGAAATAGACGGAGGATCCACATCATCCGGAAGCATTCTTTGAATACCCGAGATTTTCGCCTGCACATCCTGAACCGCCAGGTCGATGTTGCGATCCAGGTCAAACTCCACCGTGATGCTGGCGCTGCCGGTTTTACTGCTGGATTTGATGGATTCAATGCCCTCGACGGTCATGAGCGAGGATTCAATCGGATCCACGACCTGAGTTTCCATGACTTCTGGAGCCGCGCCATCAAGGCTGACGCTCACCGTCACGGTTGGAAAATCGACATCCGGCATCTGGCTGACGCCCATGCGGGAAAAAGAAATCAGTCCGAAAATCATCAGACCGAACATCAGCATCCACGCAAATACAGGATTCTTAATAGAAATATCCGACAGTCTCATACATACCCCTCTAAAGACCGGGACACTCTAGGCAATCCACCCCCATTAGTCATTAGGATTCCTATCAACACAGCGGCTCATAAGGCCTTGATATTAAAGGATTTATAAAGGCCCCCGAAGGACCACTGGCAGAGGTTGACAGCCCCCAACCCTCGGACTATTCCTGACGCACATTTATTCGGGAGTGCACTATGAAATGGGGATTTCTTTTAGCCGTTATTTTCTCTTCTGGGATCTGCAACGCTCAAAGCTTGCGAGACATGGCAGTAGCAGAAGCCAAGTACGACGGTCTGGCTAAACAAAGCGCCACCGACGCTCAAGTGTCCGGCATGCTGACTTTGAAAGATCCCCGCCCGGAAATCATCACGCGCAGCTGGAAATATTTCGCCGGCTTCTCGATCCAAAGCTTCCAGCCAGAAGGCATCGCCACCAAAGATGGTTCCGGTTCTTTTGACTTGAGCAAAAATGGCACAACTGTGATGCCGGGTCTTGAACTGGGTGTGATGAGCCCTTCCCTGCAAACCAAAGCAGTTTTGTGGACGCTGGGTCTTCGCGCCAAGGGCGGCTTTGCTTCTCAAAGTGCTTCCGTGAAACTGGATTCCGGTTACGAAATCGACGATGCCCGTTTGAACACCATCATGTTCAGCGCAGGGCCCGTGATCAGCATGGGCTGGGAACGCCTGCCTTGGCTTTCTTTGAACGTGTCCCCGCAATTCGGAAACATCAGCTACACACAAAGCAGCTCTAACGATTTTGCGACTTTCAGCAAATCCAGCGCTTATGAATCCATGAATTATGGCGTTGATGTGATGCTTGGTAAAAAATGGTCTGTATTCACTGAATGGTCCCAAAGAACTCTTAAAGACAACAATGAAATCGCACTTCAAAAAGACAACTTTGAGCTAGGAACAAAAGTAACATGGTAAAAATCCTTCTTGCACTACTTGGCACGACAACAATCCAGGCAGCGTATGCCCAGCAGGCTCCTGCAAAGAAAGAAATCACGCTGACTCAGAAAGACGTGGCCGAACTGGTTTTAAAGCAAGGCCTTAAAACCAAGGAAGTCAATTTGAAGTACCAGCAGTTCCGTTTGACACCGGCATTGGCGCTTTCCGCCTATGACTGGGTTTTGAATGCGGAAACCGGCTTTGAGTATGACAAGTCCGCGGGTCTGCTTTCCAACTCCACTCCGGTGGAAGCAAAATACGAACGCTATCGCACCACCGTGGGCGTGAAAAAACCTTTCACCACCGGAACCACCCTGGGCATTGAACTAAGCCGTCTTTCCCAGAAGGTTGAGTTCGACAGTGTTGTGACCAACCCGCCTCCGGGCGAGCAGACTTTGGACAGCGCCGGGTTGCTTTTGGAACAAGCGCTTCTGGGGAACTTCTTCGGGGTTGCTGACCGTGGCACCGTGAATTCAGCCGAGCTGACTTATCAGGCGGAAAGCATCAACCGCGCCAACGAGCTGGAAGAGGTCGTGCTGGAATCGATCCGCCAGTTCTGGAACACTTATGTTGCACAGGAAAACTTCAAAGAATCCGTTGCTTCCCGTGACCGCTACAAAAAACTGGTCGATGCGGTGAAACGCAAAACCTCTTTGGGATATTCCAATCCGGGCGACCTGCCGCAGGTTCAGGCTGAGTTTGAAACTCGCGAACAAAAAGTAAAAACATCTTCCACCGAGTATCTGGACAATCTGGAAAATCTGGTGACTTTGCTTTCTTTGGAACCCGGCACTGAAGTCCGCTTCCAGATCCCGGGCAACATCCCGACCGTGCCAAAGCTGCCATTGAAAAAAGTGGAAGAGCTGCGCACCATCCGTTCACAAAAACTGAAAGTGGAAGCGGCCCAGGAATCCCTGACCGCGGCAGAATCCCTGAGCTATCCGACTTTGAATTTCGTCGGCCGTGTGTACACCACCGGTGTGGATGAAAACGCGAACGATGCTTATTCTGACGTCGTGTCCGGCACCCGTCCGAAGTACTACATGGGTCTGAGATTCCAGTACAACTTCGGTTCTGACATCCAGAACGAGCAGATCATCAACAAGAAGCTTTCCAAAGATCTGGAATCCACCCGCCTTAGCCGCCAGTTGCTGGAAGCTGAAGACCTTGAAATCCAGGCCCAGCGCAAAGTGCAGTCCACTTATGCGGTGGTGCTGAGCGCGGAAAAACAAAAAGGCTATCGTGAAAAAGCCTCTCAGGAACTGAACCGTTCCTACAATCAGGGTCGTACGGATATCTCGATCCTGATCACGGCGATGAACAACTATTTCGACTCGGAAGTTCAATACATGCGTGCCATGGGTGATTACGCCATTGCGCTGAATGAATGGGCGGCTTCCCGTGACGAATTGATTCCTGACGATGCTTCGTCAGCTGATTACACTGAAAATAAATAATAAGAGGGGTTACCATGTTGAAAAAACTAATTCTTGCAGCGACAGTTCTAAGTCTTGCAGCCTGTGCGTTTGATCAGGACAAAAACGCCGGCAAACAGCGCGAGATCGAACTTAATGGAAAGTTGCAACAAACTTACAAACCTGTGATCGGCACTTACGTGGGCCAAATCACAACAGCTGACGGCACTCAGGATCTGGAAGTCAAATTCTTCGAACTGAAAGTCGATAACGGCGCGAAGAACTCTGACGGTTCCACTCGTTTGCATTCCACTCTTTACGCGACTTACAAGCGCATCAACCCGGCTGGTGAAAGCTATGACTTCGTGGTTGGCTTTGCTCCAGAAACCGGCGACCTGACTTTGGTGAACGTAAAAGACATCAAATCCCTGGGCCGTGACGAAATCCAGACTGTTGACGCTAAAATCAGCGGCAACAACATCCTGGGTGAAGCTAAAGCCATCTCGGGCCCGAAAGGCATCGTGAGACTTTCTTTGAAAGCCCGCGAAAGTGAGTCCACAGGCGGCGGCAAGGAAGAGTTTGCCTACTACGAAAGACTGCGTGCGCAGCTGACAGCGATCTCTGGAACTTACGTGGGCCAGATGGATCAGGGCAACTCCGGCCCGGTAAAAGGCGTTGTGGGCATCACATTGCGCCTTTATGTTCAGGAAACTGTGAAGGAAGGCTCTACTGTGACCATCCCTCGTCTGATGGGTGAATTGAACCGCGCGGACGATCCAGGCCACACGGCAGACCTGACTTTGAACGGTGTTTACGAAGCCGATCTTGCAGAGCCACGCCTGACTTTGACCGGTAAACCGGCTCGCGATCTGAACTCCAAATTTGAAGCAGCTATTTATGGCAAACTTGTAAATGGTGTTTTGGAAGGCGCTCTGACATCTAATTACTCCATGTCAGGCAAATTGATCCTGAAAAAACAATAGTCCCGCAAAGGACGAAGCAAGGAGATTTGAGATGAAGAAACTACTGGTGATTGCAATTGGATTCCTGGCCCAGCCGGCTTTGGCACTGAATGTGCCGTCGGTCGTTGATTCCGTGGAATACACTTACAACGTGCAGTGTTCTTTTTCTCACTTCTCGAAAAACGAATTTTGCTTCAACTATATCTGCAAGTACAAAAAGTATTATGTTTGCGAAGGTGACCAGGGTGTTTTGGACCTGATCCTGAACATCAAGACCGTTCGATATCCAAATGAAACGGCCAAAGAAGAAGTCACAAACTACAGCGTACAACCAAGATAAAAAAAAGGGGCCTTGAAAGCCCCTTTTTTATTTCCCTAACGCAGACTCAGGCCCGTGGCTGGCTGCACCTGCTGCACACCCGGCATACGCCACTGATGACCAAGAACTTCATCCTTGGGCCAGTACAAACGCATCAGCAAGTTGAAATCATCCCCTGCCGGAGCCGGCAGCCAGTTAGCCACTTTGCTGGCCTCAGGACGCTCGCTTTGAAGGTACAGCTCCAGCGATCCGTCTTTGCCGTATTTCAATTTATCGCGATCCCCAAGCGTATATCGGTTTAGCGGGTTTTTCACGAAGCCCTGCTTGGAGTTATACATCGTCAGGGACCAGAACGCCCGAACCGGAGGCAACTGCCCCTTGCTAAAGCGCAGGGTGTACTTGTTATCCCCTTTTAGCGGCATGCCATTGGCATCAACCGAAGCGCGCGGATAAACCGCATCCTGAGGAAGGTTGGCCCCAAGGAAGTACTTGGCGACATAGGATCTGTTTTCATAGTCAGCCCCATAAGCCCCCATGTGATAGGAATACACCCAGCCCGCACTGACCTCCACACCAGGAGGTGCCTGGTTCATGGCTACGATTTTTTCCAGGGCCATTTTCGCCCCGCGATTGAACGCCACCCGCTGAGCATCACTCAATGCACGCCCATCAAACTGCCCGGTTTCAGAAATTCCCAAACGAGCCATCTTTTCAACCATGGCCGAATCTTCGACCTTCGGCGGATTCTGCTTCAGGTATCCTGCGAACTTTTCCATGAACTCAACCCCATCCATGGATTCCACCTGCGCCACCGGCGGAGTTTTCATATCCACCGTGGAACTGACCTGACGAGCGGGAGTGGCAATAACTTCGGTGTCAGACTGCTGCCAGGAACTGAGCGTGGTCAGACGATATTTTTTCTGAATTTCACGAACGGCGGCAAAGTCCTTCGGTCCGTTGGTTTGCGTGCGTCCGATGATCCACACGGTGTTAGTCGGTGATTTGATCTCGGTGACCCCGGTAGGAAGATCCCCGGTCCAGCCAGGGCCCGTGATCGCAAAGTCCCCCTTATGTGAACCTGTAGTTCTGGTTCCCGGTGAGGCAAACACATCCGTCCAGGCACTCATCATCTGCATCAGATAATAGCGCTTCCCCATCTCCGGAACGCTGAGGATGACGGGTTCTCGCGACAGATCCAAAAATGCGGAGCTATATAATGTGTCAGCATTGGGGCTGACCACTTGAGTGAAGCTGGCATCCGGGAAGCGGTCTTTATGCAGGAATTGATTCACAGGGGCCGCATCCGCAGTCACGCGGGAAACATTGGTCAGAATCTCGCGGCTGGTTTCCACTAGAACCATGGGATAACCGTAAATATAAACTTCTTCCGCCAGTTTTTGAATTTCAGCGGGGCTGGCCGTGGTCTTGACCGATGCTGTGCTTTTTTTCTCGGACGAACTGCAGGATGCCACCAGCATCCCGGCCGTCAGAGCAACGGCCAGATTGACGAATTGGATCTTCATGAGAGCCTCCTTGCTCAACAACTTATGATTGAAGGCGCTCTGAAGATCAGCAATATGTAAGAATGCACCAGGCTAGACTGTTAAGCTTGGCCTTTGGACTTTTTTTCCAGCTCAGCCCAGCGGGCATAAGCGGCTTCGACTTTGCTTTGCAAAGATGAAATCTCGGCGAAAAGTTCCTGCACCTTGGAAGCCTGGCTGACCACTTCGGGCTTGCCCGCTTCGATCTGCAGATTTGACAACTTTTCTTCCATTTCAAAAATGTTGGCTTCCATGTTTTCCAGCTCGAACTTTTCCTTGAAGGAAAGCTTCACGGGTTTGCCCGCCGACTTTTCAGCTTTCTTTTCTTTTTTTAGTTCCTGAGCCTGCAGTTCTTTTTGTTCCTCGAACCATTCTTCCCATTGCAGATAACCGGCAAAACGTTCCATCGAAGTGGAACCATCCAGATTCTTGTGCAATGCCAGAATGTCGGAAGCCACCTGATCCATAAAGAAACGATCGTGCGTGACCAGAATCACAGCGCCGGTGAATTCTTTTAAAGAATCCTCCAACACGGTCAGGGTTGCCACGTCCAGGTCATTGGTCGGTTCATCCAGAATCAGCACTTGGGCTTCGTTCAGCATCAGCTGCGCCAAACGCAGACGGCTTTGCTCGCCACCTGACAGTTTTTCCACCGGCAGATCCATTTGCTGGCGGTTGAACAGGAATCTTTCCAGATAACTGCGCGCAAATACATACTGGCCCTGATAGTGGACGTAATCCCCGTCAGGACAGATGTTTTTCAGAACGGATTCTTTCGGCTTCAGCGTTTCACGGTTTTGCTCAAAATAGGCAATCTTCAGCTTGTCTGCCTGAACCACACGACCCGAGGTCGGCGCTTCCTGCTGAAGCAGCATGCGGATCAGCGTGGACTTGCCCGAACCGTTGTCCCCCAGCAATGCCAAACGTGTTTTCGGCGTCACCAGATAACTGAAATCAGTGAACAACACACGGCCATCATAAGCTTTCGTGACATGATCGACTTCAATCAGCTTCTGCGGATTGCGATCGGTTTCTTTGAATTCAATTTTTACTTTGCGGGCGGCATTCTTCGCAGAAAGCTCTTCGACGTCTTCTTTCAAAGTGCCGGCACGATCAATACGGGCCTTCTGTTTGGTCAGACGGGCTTTCGCTCCCCGACGCAGCCATTCCGTTTCACGACGAAGAGTGTTCTTCATCGCAAGCTCTTTCTGCTCCTGCCCGGCCAGCAAGATCGCCTTTTCCTCAAGATATTCCAGATAGCCACCCGTGGTGGAAATCAGATAGTTGGGATTTTTCGGATCAAGGTCAAAAATCTTGTTCACAGTTCTTTGCAGGAACAAACGGTCGTGCGTGATGATCAAAGTCGCAAACGGCGCACGGCTAAGGAAATCCTCCAGCCACATGATACTGGACACGTCCAGGTGATTCGTCGGCTCATCCAGCAACAACAATTCAGGATCGCGCACCAGTTCACGCGCCAAAGCCACGCGTTTTTTCCAGCCCCCGGAAAGTTCGCTGACCAGAAAGTTTTCTCCGAACTGAGTCAGCTCCAGACGAGCGATCCACTCGTAAGCCGAACCAATGGCTTCGTGAGGATCCTCCGCCTTGCTTAACACCGCATCCAGAATGGTTTCATCTTTTTTGAAAGTGGGCGTTTGTTCCAGATACCCCAGACGCAAACCCTTTTTCGCAGTCACGTCCCCGGAATCCGGAGTCATGGTGCCCGCCAGAATTTTCAGCAAAGTGGATTTGCCGGCCCCATTAGGACCGACCAGGCCCACGCGTTCGCCCTCTTCAATGCCCAAAGAGACGTTTTTAAACAGGGTTTTCCCCGCAAAGGATTTTTCGAGCTTATGTGTATTGATGAGAAGCATGGCCCCAACTTACTTCTGTTTCTCAATATCGGCCACAATTTTCTGAATAGGAATGACGAATTCGCCCTTACAGCCGTCCTCTGCGCATTTCATGATCTGAACAGAGCCATCTTCGCTCTCCGGCTGGAAGTCATCTTCACCACCGTGCAGGATTCCGATCAAATCATGAGTTTTGCTGTCAAACACCGGAGAACCCGAGTTTCCGACGAAAACATCCAGATTGGTCTCTAAAGATCCCATTTCATTCACGCTGCGCACTTTGCCCTGCGCGGTTTTTTTAAGGCTGCCCAGTGGATAACCGATAGAGTAAACAGAATCGCCGACGACCGACGCAATAGTCGACATGACGACGGGTTCAACTTCGTCCTTGGGCATGGACACTTCAACCAGGGCATAGTCCAAGCCGCTCTGGAAGTCATTTTTCTGCGCTACGATCTGCTTGCACTGCCAGCCCTTGCGGGCGGTGGCCCCTTCCATCTTTTGCTCGTCATTAAATACAAATACGGTGTTTTCACAGGTATGATCTTCAGTGAAGCAATGTCCTGCAGTCAGGACCATCTTCGGCGCCACCAAAGTTCCGGAACAAAAGGCCTTGGATTCCTGATCACTCCAGGGAAGCTGCTGACCGGTTCCGTAGATTTCATCCACGGTCCACGCAGCATCACCCTTCATAATCTCGTTCCATTTGTCAGAATGAACCAGAGCCACGTTGGCCCGGGTGTTGCGGGTG
Source organism: Bdellovibrio bacteriovorus str. Tiberius (assembly GCF_000317895.1). NCBI lineage: Bacteria > Pseudomonadati > Bdellovibrionota > Bdellovibrionia > Bdellovibrionales > Pseudobdellovibrionaceae > Bdellovibrio > Bdellovibrio bacteriovorus. The sequence continues at coordinate 949,834 of NC_019567.1, read as the reverse complement.
TGAGTGGAAACCTCCTGAATGGAATCCTCGCCATAAATCACACCCTGGGTCAGTGTCCCATCAGTGTTTACAAATGCCGAAGGTGCAGAGCCTCCTCCGCACCCGACAAGATTCATGATAAGGGCCCCGGCAAGGGCGGCCTTCCACACATTCATTAGTGTCCTTTAGTGAAGTCCACGTCATCGCGGTGAGCTTCAGCCATGTGGCCTTGTTCCCAGCGACCTTCCACGTTCTCAGAGTCCACAACTTCGTTCTGAGTGCCTACCGCTTTCACAGTGTAAGTCGCGGTGGCGATCTCTTTGTTCATGCGGTTTTCAACCGAGATACGAACCAAAGCGTCTTGACCCGCCTCGCTCACTTCACGGATGTCTTTCAGGTCGATAATGCCGTCGATTTCTTTAGTCACATCGCCCACAGTCACGAACTTCTTAAGACCCGCCATCTGAGCATCACGACCCGCAAGGGAGATGTTCATGAAGTCACGGTCAGAGGTCATGTCGATCTTCAGATCCAGGTGGCGAGCCACGCTTGCGGACTTAGGACGCGGCAGTTTCGCGAAAGTGCCTTTTTTGTATGCTTCAACTTCAGAGGCAGAAGATTTCTCCATGAAGGCCTGAAGCTCATTGTAAGTACCGCATTTCACTTCTGGCTTGGAGCACACTTCGTTCGCAAATTCGAAGAAAGCTTCCATGTATGCACCGCTCATCCATTTGGAGAAGTGGTGACCAATGTGAACCGGAGCACGGTTGCCATAGTAGTTGTTGTTGAAGTAGCTGCGATAGATTGAAAGCATGTTGGCTTTCACCTGTGCTTTTTGCGCAGTGGAAACTTCGTTCAAGCAGTCACGGGCCTTGTTGGCTTTAACCGTGTTGCCGCTTTTATCACGTTTCATGATCTGCATGGATTGAGGTTCTTCCTTCAACACCCGGGCAGAGTCACGAACGCAGAAGTTGTAATCCATAGAGATCCATTTGCGCGCGCCACCTGGTTCTGGCACTTCAGCCAGCGGGAAGTTCCATGTGCCAAATTCGTTTTTCTGTGGCCAGTAGTTTACGAAGTTCAATTTGGAAGTGTCGTATTGAATACCAAACTTAGGCAGGTTCGGCCACAAGCCCGGGCTGACACCCAGAACCGGGGCACGGAAACCCGTAATTTCGTTTCTGAACAACAAACCTTTGGATTCTTTTTTAGTGATACCATTCAGGTCAAACACGCGATCCAGGATCGCATAGAATTGCGTGAATTCGGACTTCCAGTCAGCCTCGCTCCAGCGCAGGTCCCATTTTTTATTGCGGAAGCCACCATCAAAGTGACCCACGGCGTGGGAACCGATTTCATGGCCTTCACGGTAAGCCGCATTCATCTGGTCAATACGATCCGAGATATCACGTTTGTCATCACCCCAACCGATAGCGGAACCACGGTTTTTGGTGGCCATTTCGTTACCAGCGCCATCCAGGATCAAACGCTGACCCGGTGGTTGATAGAAGGTTTTATTGTCAGGGCTTAGGAAATAAACCGGATTGATAAAGAATGTGAAACGTGTGTCCACGCCCGCATCTTTTCTAAGTTTCGTGTAGTCACGCGAATACTGCCAGACTTCATTATTATAGGATCCATCAAAAGCGAACATCACAAATTGTGGTGGTCTTTTAACTGTGGTGGTTGTTTGCGCCCAGGCAAAATGCTGAGTGAACAAAGACAAAGTCACAAGGCCCTTTGCGATCAGTTTTCTTTTGGACATGGAATCCTCCGTATTGTTTTTAATATTCAATAAGGGTGATTGCAACGGCTATGCCCGTGAAATCACGGGGTTTGGGCCCTAAAAGGTGTCCAAAGATTGAACGAGGAACAATTAACGGCGATCAGTGTCTCAGTATAAGACACGTCATGAGCAGGACTTTGGGCCAAGATTCGGAACACATATTCACTGAAGGTCGAGGAGAAAAACAAAGAATTCTTCAAATTCAATACTTCCCATATAAAATGAGAATAATGAAAATACAGATCGTTGCCCTTTTCATAATTGCCTGTGTGTCCCTTATAAACTCGTCTGCATTTGCAGCTTCCATGACCTGCAATAAAAGACAATCCGCCACCAACTGCATGATTTGCAACTGCTACCATGAAACCCGCGGAGAATCCTTCGAAGGCATGGTGGCCGTGAATAAAGTGGTTCTGTCCCGCTCTGAAGATGACGCTTACCCAAGCTCCATCTGCGGCGTCGTTTATGACGATGCCCAGTTCAGCTGGACTCAGGATCGCATCGGCAACAATATCAACGCCACCAAAGATGAAGACAAAGAAGCATTGGATATGTGTAAAAAGGCCGTGAATCTTTCCGTAAAGGAAGGCCCCAATGACGTCATCTATTACTATAATCCCAGCATTGCCCGTCCCTACTGGGCTCGCCGCATGACCCACTGTGGAAAGGTCGGCAATCACACCTTCCTGGTTCCGCGCGGTGAATCCTGTCCAAAAAAACTGGGCGTGATCGGCAAATACTCCTCTTCTGGCAGCAGCAGCCAAACCAAGAAAAGCACAGGTGCAAAATGATGAAAGCATTGATCGCAACTCTTCTTTACAGTGTTTGCAGCACAGCCGCCCCGGTCGCCACATCGGCGTCCGATACAGCGGAAATCACCGTGCAGGACGGGGCCGTGAAGGTCACCTTGCCCGCTGAAGCCAAAAAAGCCCTGATCGACTGGAATCCAGAGTTTCTGACTTTCGATCTGAAAGATTATCCAGAATCGATTTTAAGCCTGATCAAAGAAGTCGAACCCAACGGTGTCCCCATGGCTTTTATCGCCGACCTCGATAACAACGGCGACAAAGACATCGTGCTTTTGGGAAGTGATCTGCACCGCCAGTACGCGGTGGCATTGACCAAAAAAGAAGGTCAGTGGAAAGCTGTCGAAATCCAGTCCTGGAATATAAAAGACATCAAAAAAACCGTCTTGAAAAAAGAGGATAAAACCAAAGAAACCGGCATCCCACTGTATGTTCTGCCCGCGGAGGACGAACACGCCAAGAAGCTGGGTAAAAAAGTCGGCATTCAGGTGGAAAGATATCTCGGCCCGGCAACCGTTTACGAAATCAAAGACGGTAAAGCCAACAAAGTAACTCTGGAATAAAAAAAGAACCAGAAACCTTTTATGTTGTTTCGAACTGGAAGTGTCTTTGTTCCAACATTTCCAGATATTGTTCGCGATCGATCAGCTTCCCGCCCATACTGGCCACCACGGGCGTCACCATCTGCACATCGATCCATTCGTGCCCCTGCTCTGACAGAACTTCCACCAGTCTCCACAGTGCCAATTTTGAAGCATTGGGCTTTCGATAGAACATGCTTTCACCGCTGAACACGCCTTCGACCAGCACACCGTATATGCCGCCGATCAAAACGTTGTTTTCACGAACCTCCACCGACATGCAATAACCGGCCTTGAAGAATTCCAGGTAGGCGCGTTTCATCTGCCCCGTGATCCAGGTACCATCCTGACCAGGACGAGGCTGTTTGGAACATTCCTCCAGCACGTGGTGAAAATCCTGATTCACTGAAAAGTGAATTTCGGGATGACGCTTGCGAAAACGGCGCAGACTTTCAGGCACGTGGAAATCACGAAACTCCAGCACGCCCCGTTCTTCCGGAGAAAACCACAGCATCGGCAGACCTGGCTGAGGCCACGGAAAAATCCCTTTGCTGTAGGCCGAGTAAAGCGTGCCCACATCCAAAGATCCGCCGATGGCCAGAATTCCTTCGGCCAAAGTTTCGCGCGGATCGGGAAAGTCCACTGAAGATCGCAACTTCCCCTGCATTATTTTACCTTGTAAATCAGACGATAAATCACGCCCGCTTTGTCATCAGAAATCAACATGGACCCGTCGGGCAAAACTTCCACGTCAACCGGACGCCCCCAGGACGAATCACCCTGCAACCAGCCCTCGATGAAAGATTCGGTTTTTTCAACATTGGAACCATTCAGTTTCACAAACGTCAGGCGATACCCTTGCGGGGTGGAACGATTCCAGGAACCGTGTTCAGCCAGAATGATGCTGTCTTTGTATGGTGCCGGGAACTGAGAACCGGTGTAAAAGCGCATACCCAGAGGCGCCACGTGCGCACGAAGCTCCACGACCGGAGCCACATAGTCTGAACACTTTTTGCCTTTGCCGAAGTCAGGATCCAGCGTGTCCTTACCATGACAAAACGGGAATCCGAAGTTCTGACCTGTTTTGGTCAAACGGTTCACTTCACATGGGGGACGATCATCCCCCATCCAGTCGCGACCGTTATCGGTGAACCACAGTTCTTTTGATTGCGGATGAAAATCAAAACCGACAGTGTTGCGCACGCCGGAAGCGACTTCCTCTTTGCTGGTGCCGTTCACGTCGATGCGATAGATACGTGCATAATCCGTCCCCGGATCACAGATGTTGCAGTTAGCGCCCACCGGCACATACAGCTTCCCATCCGGGCCAAAGCGGATGAACTTCCAGCCATGGTGAGTGTCCGAAGGAAAGCTCTGCGGCAAAGCACGCAGTGGTTTTGCCGGCAGCTTCACATTGGGGCTGGCATCAAATTCGTGAATGCGCGCGATCTCGGCCACATAAAGTTTTCCATCTTTATAGGCGACCCCATTTGGAGTATCCAGGCCCTGCGCGAAGATGCTGGTCTTGCCATCCTTCACCACATAAACCTTGTCGCCCGAACGAGAACCCACAAAAATCCGGCCATCCGGAGCCTGCGCCAAAGACCGAGCCCCCGGCACCTGGGCCCACACCGAAATCTGAAACCCCGCAGGCATTTTCAGTTTTTCCAAAGGAAGTTGCTTCGCCACCGCAGAAAGCGAAATCAAAAGCACAAAAGAAACAATCCATCCAGCTCTCATCACAACCTCCTTAAGTTCTATCGTTTGCAAATATCGCATTTCCCGCACGGTTCCGCGTGCTCATGCCCAAAATACGCATAGATTCGATTCATGCGGCACTCGCTGTCCTGATTCGCCCACTGAACCATCTGCAAAAGCTTGGTGTTCTGAGCGCGCAAAATAGCTTCGCCGTTTTCCGCCAGAAACTGTTCGTCCGTGGGTTCATGCACACAAGCATACGGAAACGGATCGTCAGATTTCTGCAGACAGCCCCAGCGCTCCAGAATACTGACCGCGGCTTCAGATCTGAAGTCCCGGCGATTTCTAAAATTCATTTGTTCGCGAAGGAAGTCAAACCCGCCCTGATCCACCTGCATTCTTTTGTCTTCTATCAGTTGGTAGATTTTGCGGATGAAATCAGGCTCGGGGTGAGACCATTTCAAAAACTCCATCTGAATGCTGACATCGTCCTGGTCATACAGCAGATGACAAGACGACTCGGCCCCGTCACGACCGGCACGACCGACTTCCTGAAAATACGATTCCAATGAATTCGGAGTTTCGGCATGAATCAACAGACGCACGTTGCTTTTATCAATACCCAAACCGAAAGCAGGTGTCGCAATCATCAGCGGAGCTTCTTCGGTCTGGAAAGCTTTCTGATTGCGCTTGCGATCCTGTGGCGGCAAATCGCCGTGATACACCAGATGCGCCATCCCCAGGCGGTTCAGGGCGGAAGACACTTTCTTCAGAGTTTGAATCAGCGAACAATAGATGATCGCCGTTCCTGGCGTCAGATGACGAAGACCCACGATGGCGCGGATCTTTTCATCGATTCCATAGATGTCGTGAACATTCAAAGCCAGGTTCGGACGCTCAATCCCGGCAGAAATGATCAGGGCATCTTCCATGTTCAGTTTTTTCAGGATGTCTTTTTGAACCTCGGGCGTCGCCGTTGCCGTCAGCGCCAAAGTCGGCGGATTGCCCAAAAGGGCGCGAAACTCTCCGACCCGGGAATAGTCCGGGCGGAAGTCATGCCCCCACTGGGAAATACAATGGGCCTCATCCACGGCCAAAAGCTGGATCGCCCGTTTTTCAATAGCTTGAAGAAACTCAGGTTTACGGAACCGCTCCGGAGTCACATAGATCAGTTTGAAGTCGCCCTTGGCCAGGCGGTTCTGCCGGGACTCCCGTTCGTCCCGGCTCAAAGTGGAACTTAAAAACGTGGCGCTGATCCCCAGTTCCTGGGCCTTGAAAACCTGATCCTGCATCAGGGCGATCAAGGGGGAAATGACGACAACCAGGCCCTCGCGGGTCTTTGCCGGAAACTGAAAGCAGAGGCTTTTTCCCATTCCCGTGGGCATTAAAGCCAGCAGGTTCTGGTTTGCCCAAACTTTATGCAGGATTTGCTCTTGCTCGCCCCGGAAAGAAGTAAAAGGAAAGTTCGCTTTTAAAAGCTGAAGAAGATCGGTCATAGTGCCGATCAGTCTACGCTACTGAGAGGGGCCCGACTAGCCAACCGCCTCGAGGATGCGGTGCGTTGGGATTCTGGCCTAGAATCTTTTTTTGCACTTAGTAGTATTTGATGATAATTCGAGTACTTTCATAAAATTTGTTTAATTTTTGCTAATAATAACAGCGATTAAAACCATATAAACGAAGGGTAAAGATATGTCCAAAAAGTGGAATATTGATATGGTCAGAAACATTGGTATCTCGGCGCACATCGACTCCGGGAAAACCACAACTTCTGAACGTATTCTGTTCTATGGAGGAAGAATCCACGCCATCCACGAAGTTCGTGGAAAAGACGGCGTTGGTGCAACAATGGACTCCATGGATCTAGAGAGAGAAAAAGGGATCACCATCCAGTCTGCTGCAACTCAGGTTCAGTGGAAGGATTACACAATCAATTTGATCGATACACCGGGGCACGTGGACTTCACAGTTGAAGTTGAACGTTCTCTTCGCGTTCTTGACGGTGCGATCCTGTTGCTTTGCGGTGTTGCCGGCGTTCAATCTCAGTCCATCACTGTTGACCGTCAGATGAAACGTTACAACGTTCCTCGTTTGGCATTCGTGAACAAATTGGACCGTCAAGGTGCCAACCCATACCGTGTTACTGATGCTTTGATCGAAAAATTGCGTTTGAACGCAGTTATGATCCAGATCCCAATCGGTTTGGAAGATCAGCACAGAGGTCACGTTGACCTGACTGACATGAAAGCTTACATCAACCAAGGTGACTCCGGCGAAAACGTTCTAGTTGAAGAAATCCCGGCTGATCTGGTTGAAACTGCACAAAAATACCGTCAGATCATGATCGGTAAATTGGCTGACGTTGACTCTGCTATCGAAGAGAAATTCTTGATGGAAGAAGAGCCAACAACTGAAGAGATCCGTGCGGCTATCCGTAAGGGCACCATCAGCTTGAAAATTGTTCCGGTTCTTTGCGGTTCTGCTTTCAAAAATAAAGGTGTTCAGCGTCTGATGGACGCGGTTACTTACTATCTTCCGTCTCCTGCTGAGAAAAAAGAGCAAGCTCTTGATATCACCAAGAACGAAGAGAAGTTCGACCTGTTCCCAGACTCCACGAAGCCATTGGTTGCTCTTGCGTTCAAACTTCAAGAGACTCCATTCGGTCAGCTAACTTACATGCGCGTTTACCAAGGTAAAATGGGCAAAGGCGATTTCATCGTCAATCAAGTGAACAAGAAATCTGTTAAGATTCCTCGCTTGGTTCGTATGCACTCTGACAAAATGGAAGATATCGACGTATCCTACGCTGGTGACATCGTAGCATTGTTCGGTATCGACTGTGCTTCCGGTGACACTTTCTGTGACGAGAACATCCAGGCGTCCATGCAATCCATGCACGTACCTGATTCCGTTATCAGCTTGGCAATTGCGCCTAAAGATAAAACTGCGGCGAACAATTTCTCCAAAGCTCTTCAGAAATTCCGTAAGGAAGACCCTACATTCCGCGTACACCGTGACGAGGAATCCAACGAGACTATCATCTCTGGTATGGGTGAGTTGCACTTGGAAATCTACGTTGAGCGTATGAAACGTGAATTCAACTGTGAAGTTATCGTGGGTCAACCTCAGGTTGCTTACCGTGAGACTATCTCCGTTGAAGCTCCGTACGACTACACTCACAAAAAACAAACTGGTGGTTCCGGTCAATACGCGAAGATCGTTGGTAAAATCCAACCTCTTCCTCCACAAGAAGACGGCGCTGTATTCAAATTTGAAAACAAAGTTGTCGGTGGTCGTATTCCTAAGGAATTCATCCCTGCGGTTGAAGAAGGCTTCAAAGAGCAGACTGTTAAAGGTCCTCTGATTGGCTTCCCGATCGTTGGCGTTGAAGTTGTTCTGGAAGACGGCGCGTACCACGATGTCGACTCCTCATACATGGCGTTCAAAATCGCTGGTATGGCGGCTCTTCGTGAAGTTTACGCTTCCGCTAAACCAACTGTTCTTGAGCCGATCATGAAGCTTGAGACGACAGTTCCAGACGAATACCAAGGTTCCGCTGTTGGTCAAATCAACCAACGCCGTGGTTCCATCGTTGCAACTACTGCATTCGAAGGTAACTGCGTGATCGAAGCTGAAGTACCACTGACAGAAATGTTCGGTTACTCTACAGACCTTCGTTCTGCGACCAAAGGTAAAGGTGAGTTCTCCATGGAATTCGCGAAGTACGCTCCAGTACCTCGTAACATCCAGGAAGAGCTTGCGAAGAAATACCAAGCTAAGCGCGCAGCTGAGCAAAAGTAGTCTTCAAAGTTTGATCTTCAAACTTCAAAGCCCGGTGGAAACACCGGGCTTTTTTTATTTCCCCGCCCCGACCTTCATCCGGAAAAACTTAACATCCCTGCTGTTTGTGCCGAAAAGAGATTCGTAAAATCATCTTATCAGCCAAGGACGACAGCCATGGATCGCGATCAGCTTATTGCCGAAATTAAAAAGCAGCTTCAGGAAGAACTGAAAGCTCAGACTGACACCATCAAAAACAAAATTCCCGGCGAGCAACGTGAACAAATCAAAGACCTGAAAGACGGCCTGACTCAAACCATGAAAGAAAACCCATGGGCCTCTGTCGGCATCGCGGCGCTTGCAGGCTTTGTGATCGCGCGCATGCTGTACAAAAGAAAGGATGACTAAATGAACTTCCTTCTGCCCATCATTTCTTTCTTTATCGGTAACGCCAAAAGCCTGTTCAAAGAACCCGGCATCGCCTTCACCCAGCAACTGGTGTTGCATCTGCGCGCGCTGACGTTCGTTCTGGTATCCACCATCGGATCACTCGCTTTAAGCTGCGTGGGGATCTCGCTGTTCATCGCAAGCCTTGCCGGCCAGCTGGACAAGGGGGAAGAGTTTCAGATCACTGGCGGCATGATTGTGTACCTTGTAATGACCGTGGTTTCTGCCGGTGTATTGATTTACAGTCTGAACAAAAAGACGTGGCTGAAAGCTTTGGGTTTCGTTGAAAAACCTGCGGCTGCCAAACAATCCGGCGCCCTGGAAAATGCCGTGGCCTTGCTGGTGATGGACTACGTGGAAGAACGCCAAAGCAAGCGCGCGAAAACCTCTGAAGCCAGCTAGGCGGGACTGGCCACTGCAAATAGAAAGAGCTGACTTTTTAGGGTCAGCTCTTTTGCTTTTTAAACAATGTGAAAATCGAAACTACATCGGCCAGCGATTGCAATATTCGTTGCTGTCAGAAGAGATCACTTTGCCTGTGGATTTCGCCACAACCAAAACAGAAATCGTTGTGCAGGTTTCATCATAGCTGATGTCTTCCTGAGTGCGGGTTGTGTAAACCAGAACATCGCCACGATCTTCCACTGTCGTGTTGGAAGTCACTGGATAGGTTTTGCCTTTGCCCGGAACAGAGAAGATCTCACCGATCATGCCGCCACCGTCACCACCGCCATAGCCGCCGCCATCGAATCCGCCGCTGCCGTAACCGCCGCCATCAAAAGAACCACCACTGTCACGGTCATTGCCTTCATAGGTTTCTTCACGAGGGTCTTTTTCTTCACCACGACCACCGTCGTCTTCTTTCGGAGCCGGCTCGGATTTGCCTTTTCCTTTTTTAGCAGAAACCACGTCCTGGGAATTGTCAGAGATATTGGCAAAGGTTGGCGCCGCGAAAGAAAGAGAAAGCAGGGCCGCCAGCAAGATTGTTTTCATATGAAGACTCCTTTTGTATTCAAAGCGAAGTCTTTAACACAAGGGCGGCGACAGGACCATTCCCCGTCACCACCCTTGCCATATTTTCACGATTGTTCAGACTCTAGACAGCTCAATTCGCATTACCTTGCAACTGGTGCCACTTCATTCAGAAAGGCCTCCAGAGCCGCCCAGGAACGTTTCTCCGCGACGGGGTTGTAGGCGTGCCCCTTGGATGGATCATTGCCCGCATCTTTCTGAGTGAAGGCATGAACCGCTCCGGAATACGCCACGAACTGATAGTCCACTTTGGCTTCGTTCATTTCTTTCATGAAGCCATCGACTTCCGCTGGTGGCACGTAGGGATCAATAGCTCCATGCAAGACCAGCACCTTGGATTTGATGTTCTTCACATCCTTGGGATTCTTGCTGGCCAGACCACCATGGATGCTGACCGCCCCCACCACAGGCAAACCTGCACGAGCCGCCTCCAGGGCTCCGGTACCACCAAAGCAATACCCCATGATCACGATCTGCTTGGCATCGACATTTTTATTTTTCTTAAGATAATCAAAAGCCGCTTTTTCACGCGCCCGGTAAAGCTTCACGTCCTCTTTGTATGTGCCGGCAAGTTTGCCGGCCTCTGCCGGGGACCCGGGACGGACCCCTTTGCCATAGATGTCAGCAGCCAGTACCACGTAACCTTTTTCCGCCAAACGCTGGGCGCTGGCTTTTTCATGTTCACCCAACCCCATCCACTGGTGAACAATGATGATCGCCGGACGCGGACCTTTTAAGGAATCATCCTGAGCCAGAAAACCTTCCAAAACCGTCTTGCCTTCTTTGTACTCGACCATTTCAGTTTTTACTTCAGCATGAGCTTGCATGAATGCCCCCCACACCAAAAGGGCCGCTGCCAAATTCTTCATCATCTTTAGTACTCCTTTTAAGCTTTACCAAAGTCTATGAAGGGCCCGGCGAAAGGTCAAAAACCCCTCATCAGGGTCCTGATGACTCACAAATTCCTGATTTATCTCGATTATATCAGGACTTCTTGCAAGTCGCGTTATAGACAGGTCCCTTCCCGAATGTGGTACACTCTAGTCTCTATGGAATATCACAGGCGTCTGCCCGTCACATTTAACTTCTCAGATTTAAGCATCACTCTATGACGATTATTATTGTTCTGTTTATCAGTACCATCGGTATCTCTTTTTTATGTTCCATGCTGGAAGCCGTTCTTCTGACTTCGACCTCCGCTTACATCGGGGTTCTGGTCAAAGAGAATAAAAGAAGCGGAAAGCTTCTTGAACACCTGAAAGAAAACATCGACCGCCCTATCTCTGCCATCCTGACCCTGAACACCCTGTCCCACACCTTGGGCTCCGCCGCCATCGCCTACCAAATTCAGATTCAATACGGACAAGAAGCCGTCACCGTGGCCTCTTTTGCCCTGACTTTCATGATCCTGATTCTGTCTGAGATCATTCCCAAGTCTGTCGGTGCCGCGCACTGGAAAGCCCTGGTTCCCTTTGCCGCCTACACCATCCAGTTCATGATCTTGCTTTTGTATCCATTGGTGATCATGTCCGAGTGGCTGGGCCGTTTTTTTGCAAAAACCTCTGAAGATCCGGAAGTGACCCGTGAAGAGATCCTGATGACTGCCGAAATCGGCGTGGAAGAAGGAACTTTGAAAGGCAAAGAATCCAACATCATCAAAAACCTGCTGATGCTGGACAAGATCTATGTGTCTGACATCATGACCCCACGATCCGTGTTCTTTGCATTGGACAAAGAATTAACCGTGGAAGAGGTCTTTAACAAATACCGTCCTCTGCGCTTCTCGCGCATACCGGTTTACGATGGCAGCCTGGACAACATCATCGGCATGACCTATCGCTATAAAATTCACGAAACCCTTTCCAACGACTTGCACGACAAGAAGGTGGGTGAGATCGTGACTCCGATCTCCAGCATCCCAGAGCGCATGACTGTGTCCCAGGTTCTGGATTTCTTTATCAAAGAAAAAGAACACATGGCCTTGGCGGTGGACGAGTACGGCATCGTGGCTGGTCTGGTCAGCTTGGAAGACGCGGTTGAAACCCTTCTAGGTGTAGAAATCGTCGATGAACTGGACAGCGTGGAAGACATGCGCAAGTTCGCCCTGGAACAGTGGCAGATGCGCAAACAGAAACTGCGCCGGAGCTAGATTGTGATTCTATTTTATATCCCCTGCCCTGACAAAACTTCCGCGCAGAGTATCGCAAGAACTCTGCTGGAGGAAAAACTTGTCGGTTGCGCCAACATCATTCCAGGCATGGAATCGATGTACTGGTGGGAGGGAAAATTAGAGACAAGCTCCGAGCATATCCTGATCCTGAAGGCTTTGAACACCCCTGATGCACAGAGCAGAATCACAAAAAGGGTCGAAGAGCTTCACCCCTATGACGTCCCGTGTGTCATGACTCTCCCCGTCCTGGGAATCAATCCCGCTTTCAAGAACTGGCTTGAAGAAAGTCAAAGATAGCCCTAGCTTTGAAAAGCGAAGGAGCTATCGCCATGACCAGACAAGAACTTGCCAAGAACATTTACGACATTGCTCACCTGACTGGGGAGTTTAAACTTCGCTCGGGCCAGATCTCGAACGAATACTTCGACAAGTATCGTTTTGAGGCACAGCCGACTTTGCTGCGTGAAATCGCCAAACAAATGGTTCCCTTGATTCCTGCCGGCACTGAAGTTCTGGCCGGCCTTGAAATGGGCGGCATCCCTATCGCCACCGCATTGTCCCTGGAAACCGGGATCCCTTGTGTGTTCGTTCGTAAAGAAGCCAAAGAATACGGCACCTGCAAGTTTGCCGAAGGCCTTGAGATCAAAGGCAAGAAGGTCTGCGTGATCGAGGACGTCGTCACCACCGGCGGCCAGGTGGTGCTTTCCACCGCGGATTTGCGCTCTATCGGAGCTGAGATTTCCACAGTTCTGTGTGTGATCCACCGCGGGCCACACTTCCCGGAACCCAAGCTGACCGAGATCGGTCTGGACCTTCGTCCATTGTTCAAGAAATCCGATTTCTAGCCGATAAAGAGAACTGGTTTATCTTATCGAGAGGAAGACAGGATGAAGCAGTTCTCAAAGGCTCTATTAGCCACAGCTATTGTTTTCACCGCCAGCCCGTCCTTCGCGGGCTACGATGAGTTTGATTGCCGCAGCAGTGGCAACTTCAGTACCAATACGCATTTACAATGCGTCTCCTGCGGAGCTCAAAAATATTTTGCCAACAAAGCAGGAGGTCGTGAAGTTGTTCCCTCTGAGAAGTGGCTGCTTCTATTGGGAACTGTGGCAGTACAAAATTACGAGCTCAGCGATCGAGGTGGAAACAATCTTGCCTCTGACTTCGATGCACGCAAAAACTATCAAAAATATGTCATATCAATGATGAGGAGCTACGGCTTCTGTCAAAGCTACATTAGCAAGGAGCGCTCTAAAACTAAACGCAGCGCTCAAGACTCCGACGTGGCTCCTAGTGATTGGAGCTCAAAAATATATCCGGGCCTAACTAGAGACACCAATTTGGGGCCAAAAGGTGTTCAGGCCGTCGGCAAATACTATGGCTTCGATGATAGTTCTTGGTTTGGCTGGCAAGCTGGCGAAAACATGAACTACCTACTGACTGGCAGTCCAGATCCAAGAAAAAGTATGAAGGATGCGGAGTTCGGCAAGGAATATCCCCTTTATCCCAATATGTCTTTTAGCGACAAAAGGACAAAGTTCAAAGAGCGTTTGAGCCATGCGTTTCCTTCAGAATATGATGTCTCTGGAGAGAAAAAAAAGGATTCAAAACAACTTGTGGCATCAGGAGATAAGTCCAATGGACTTCGTGAATGCCTACAGGAAATCAATCGCATGCAACATGGACAAGGAGACCCGTTGCTAAATTCGTTCATGAAAAATGTTCCCGAAGGTGAAGCTTTCTGTAAGTCTATGGCCAATGCATGTGATATCGAATTGGATTTCTGTACTGGCAGCAAGGGTACCAAGTCCGTGACCCAACCCGAAGTCTTCAGATCAAATAGCAGACCGCAGCCTCCACCGCCACCAATGCAACCATCCAAATCTGGCAGCGGATATAAATAAAAAAAGGGGCTGTAAAGCCCCTTTTTTTTAATCAGCGCATTCAATTCTTATCAATTCTGAAGGCTTTTTCTCAATACTAGTATTTTCACGTCTCTTGATAGAGTTTCTTACCTCACATGCCGCACATTCATCATCAAAATAGGGATTAAATTCTTCGGTCTTTATCCGATCATATGCCACAGCATAGGCCGATGGGTGTTTCTTAATAAGCATGTCGAGAACAGAGGAAGACTGAATTTCTTGCATCATTTTTTTAATCTTCTTTTTTTCAACATTTTTTAGAATCTGTTCCCCGACAACAACAATCTCAGCCTCGGAAAAAGATAAAAAATGATGAGCATCTCGCACCCAATACAAAGTCGCTTCATCAAAAGTTTCAATCAGTTTAAGTCTTTCTTCCTTATTCAACTCTCGTCCAAGCTTTTTCAAAAAGAAATCAAATGCACCGATATCTTCCATCACAAAGGCTGCTTTAACAAAAGCAAATGGATCTTTAAACTCAAATGTTCCCTCGCGCTTTTCAATCATCTGTAAAAGATCAAAAAACTTTACTCTCTTCACATCCATAGATTCAAAGTCACGGTATGCTCTTGCATAACCCAACGTTTGACAAATAAGTGGTTGCTTTCCGGGCAAATGCTTCAGCATCGGAAATCTAGTTCGATCATAACTATCATACAAGGCCTCTAGAGAATAGAAACTGGTATTTTCATATAGATAAAGATCATTGAAAGGGAGTTGCGATCGAACTTCATTCCACTCACTATTCTTCTTTTTCAAGAAGTCAAAACCAGTGTACTCAGTTCCAGCTATCGGCACATATAAAGAGGCACCCTTGCGCAACAAACTCAAGACATGCCCTATTTCCACATCTTCCCTAAGGAACAACTGTAGAGCAGTCAGTCCATCTTCACCGACCTCGTTCACATTAAAGAAGTCGACTTCATCCAAAAGCTTCAAGAACATTTCTTCATCATCGAGCTTATCAGCAACTTTTAACTTATCGGGAAATTTCAACTCAGAGGATTTTGAAATGTCTTCATAGATCTCCTCCTTCGTCATCCCCACCTTAACTTCTTTAGGCACCTCAACAACCTCAACCACTTTGGATGGCTTACTAGGGTCCTTCTGAAACGAGCACGCCCCCAAAATTGTGGAGGCACTCAAAGCTAGAATGAACAAAGAGGACTTTTTCATGGTCTTATCCACATCTTTCAGCAATTACGGACTGGATCTTCTGAAGTTTTACAGAAGGGTTCTTTACGTCCCACTGCCATTTGAAGTCGCGGCAGTCCTGCCACCATGGGAAGACCATGGGACCGAATTTTTCATCCTTGTCGTCTTTCTTCATGCGCTTGTAAACGATCTGCTCAATCGGGCCATAGGCCTTCTTCATCAAAAGACCTTTGGAAATCAGGTCAATCGCCACTTCCACACTGGTCACGAAACCAATCTGACCTTCCATCGTTGGGAACTTGGAACGATCCAGTCTGGAATAAGCCTCACGGATATAGCTGACCGCCGGGATGTGCGGAAACTCTTTGACCATCTGGTCATAAACAACCGCATCGAACTGACCGTTGTCGCCGAAATAGATCACCACTTCCGGATTGGTTTCAGCAAGCACCTTGCGGATGACTTTTTGCTTCAGCTCAGGATCCTGTTTGATGCCCGAGTTCATGTGCAGCTTCGTGATCGGGAAGCCGTTTTCCTCCAGGAAATCCGTGTGCTGCTCGTTCATCAAAAGCTTTGGCGCCAAAGACACATAATGGAATTCAATGTCTTCATGCTGCAGATTTAACATCTGGAAGATTTCCGACATACCCACAAAGCGGCTGTCATCGTCAGCAAACGAAGTTGCAGCCCCCTTCTTGGACAACACGTGGGACACCTTCAACGTGTCATCAATATCAGACACCACAAGCACCTTGGCTTCGGCAAAGGCTGACAACATCAATCCGGCAAGTAAAGCGATGTATTTTCTCATGGACGTCTCCTGTTATTTTTTGTTTCCTAAAAAGATTGAATCGTAAATCTGCTCCCAGTCGACCGACAGAATCTTGTCTGCGACCTCGGAACGCTCTTCCATATCCAGCGGCTTGTAACCGCGGTCTTCAACCCAGCCATAGCCCCAGCGAAAGGGTGTCTGAAGCTTCGCGGATCCACCCACACGCACACCACGGAAGTAAGCGTCCGCAGTGTACTTGTTGGCTTTGACGGTGATGCATTGTTTTAATTCTTCGTCGGCCCGCAAACGGTCTTCACGGGCACCACCGGCCCAGTAAGCCACATCATGAGCCACACAGCAGTCCAAATAGGCATTCACCGACCAGGCAAACCCGTCCGGACTCATGCTGCAGCCATCGCTGGTAAAGTCTTTCAGCGTATTTTTAGCAAACCCCTGCCCAGCCACCAAAGTGACCAACAAATAGACAGCAAGCGACACCCAGTGTCCCTTGCGAGGCTTGAATATGGTTAGTTTGCATTTGAATATCATCAGCCCCTAAAGGAGCAAGAGACAGACCAAAGAAAAACAATTAAGAAAACCAGAAAATCCCCTCCGCGCCCCACCCAATCAAGGTTGGTCAAAAAGGTTCAGATCCGAGGCGGAGGGTTTTTTGCGAAACGGAGGCGTGCTCCAAGCACGTCGAAGAGAAGCAAAAGGCCCGACAACGAAGGAGATGGGCCTTTTTCACCAACCGGCGCTATTTTTCTCCGACCACATAAGCGATCCAGGACTGACAAGCTTCGCCGTGATCCACACGGGTGAAGTTGCCGTCTCCGGAACCATCCGGAGCCGTACCTTCCCAGTACACGTGGGTCTTTTTAAAGCCCACTTCTTCCATGATGTCGCGGATCTCAGAGATGGACCACATGCGCCAGTCATAGGTGAAAACCTGTTCGATCTTCTTCCCACCCACTTTGAAGTGGATGTGGAATAGAGCCTCATTGGTCACAGGGTCAAAGTTCGTCTGATCCCAGTAGTAAGTGAAGCCTTCGTGTTTGATCGCGTCCTCAATGGCTTCGTAGCACTGACTGCCGCCGAAGATGTCCACCAGGAACATGCCGTCTTTGTTCAAAGTCTTCAGCACATTGGCGAAATACTTCTTCAAAACGTCGCGTTTTTTAAAACAGAAATAAGAGAAATTCATCGCCGCCACGATGTCGGCTTTGGCCAGATTCGGATCCAGCACGTTGCCTTCCACCAGCTTCATGCGCTTTTGCTGTTCCGGTTTTAGCTTCGTCAGATAGTTGGCTTTGCCGTAGGCCATTGGTTCCGGATCCAGATCCACACCCACCGCCTCATGACGAGGGTGCAGTTTGATCCACTCGGTGGAAAGAGCAAAGGTCCCGCAGAAGTCTTCACGGAATACACGGGGCTGCTTGCCTTTCAGCTCGCGGAACGTGTTCCAGATAAAGACCACATCATTTTCCGCCGACTGAACCGCTTTGCGGTACAGTTCGTATTTATCGAATACCAAAGCCGTGCTTTTTTTATTCACACGACGGCGGACCTTTTTTCTGTGGGACATTTCTTTTTTCATTTACGGCACTTCCGCTACGACTTCACGAATCGCAAGTTCAATGTCATGGATCTGTGGCACAGAGTTCTTTTCAAGGTTCGGATGCAGACCGATGCCCGGCAGGTTTTTACCAGCCAGAACACGCGGACGCGCCATCAGTTGATAGAAGCACTCTTGAGTCGCACGGTACGCCAAGTGCTCACCGAAGTTGGTCACTTCCGTGTCCTCGTTCACGAACAATACGCGGCCGGTTTTTTCGATGGATTCTTTAATCATCGGCCAGTCGTATGGATAAATCGAGCGCAGATCGATCACCTCAACTGAGATGCCTTCTTCTGCCAGTTTCACCGCCACTTCGTCACACAGGTGCACCATGCGGCTGTATGTGACAACCGTGATGTGTTCACCCGCGTGAGTGATCTTGCCCTTGCCGATTGGAACCATGTATTTTTCAAGTTCCGGCCAGCGCGGCTTCCAGCCTTCAGAATTCTGAACTGGTTTGTCGATCATGGCTTTAAGCTCTTTTTCATCCGCAGGCTCACCCGGGATCAGCTCATCACCTTTATGGCGCATCAACGCCTTGGATTTCAAATAAAGAACCGGATTTGGATCTTCGATCGCAGAAAGCATCAAACCGTAAGCATCCAACGGATTGGACGGCATCACGATCTTCCAGCCTTGCAGGCGGGAGGCCCATGCATCGAAGGAATGAGAGTGGTAAACGGAACCAAAGATCCCCGCACCCACCGGAGTCATCACCACCATTGGCAATTGAATCTGACCGTTTGTGCACCACAAAGTGTTACCGGCAATTTTCAAAAGATCGATGGTGTTGAAGATATAGTCCGCAAACTGGATTTCAGCCACGCAGCGGTCACCACCCATCGCGATACCCATCGCCATGCTGATGATCCCACGTTCATCCAGAGTGGAGTTCCACGCCGTTTCCAAACCTTGAGTCGCTGTGAAAACGCCCCCCAGTGGTGCGCCCACGTCCTGACCGAAGATGTCTTTAACTCCCATGTTGGCTTCACCATAGTGAAGGGCCATTCTGATGGCCTGAGCAATACTTGCCATTAGAATTTTCTCCAATCTGCATTTTCGCTGTTAACGTAAACATGATCCCAAACAGATTCCGGAGTCGGCACCGGTTCCTGGCGGGCTTGTTCCTGGGCGTTGACGCCTTCGGCTTCATAGTCTTCCCAGATCTTCTTCGCAGCCTTCGGATCCAGAATGCCAGCATCGATCAGGTTTTTTTCGAAAGTCAGAACCGGGTCAAACAAGTGTGGTTTTTTATTGGCGCCGTCCGCGGAAGAGTGACCGTACAAACGAGTCACCTTCGCTTCGATGAAGGATGGTTTGCCGGTTTTACGGATGTATTCCATCTCTTCTTTCAGAGCCAGATAAGTTTCAATCGGGTCATTGCCGTTGATCACACGGGAACGGATGTTGAACGCAGCAGCGCGATCCGCGATGTTCGTTTCACCGTGCTGACCTTCATACGGAGTCGAAATACCGTAGCCGTTGTTCTGAACAGTGATCAGCATCGGAAGTTCCTGGCCCTTACGGGAGGCAAGAATCAAGCAGGATGCGAAGTCACCTTCAGCAGTCCCAGCGTCACCACCAGTCACGATAGAGATCGCACCTTTACCCGCACGCTTTTGCACGTGAGCCGTACCACACGCGATCGGATATTGAACTTCCAAAGGAGACGTCACCGGAGCCACGTTCCACTGCGGGAAGCAATAGTGGCTGGAGAAGTTACGACCACCTGTGGATGGATCCGTCGCACGGTTCATCATCAAGCGGATGGAATCAATCATGTCCATGCCCAAAGCCACCATCGTCGGAGTACAGCGATAGTGCAGGTGCAACCAGTCGTTCTCTGGGCCAGAGCCTTTGCGCGCCAGCATACCCAAGGCAACACCCCAGGCTTCCTCACCAGGTCCACCAATCCAGAAGTAAGCCTCACCGGCTTTATAAATTTTGATCAGACGTTCTTCAAGCACGCGGGATTTAACCATCAGGTTATGCATGCGAAGCAAAATTTCTTCAGACAATCCACCAAAGCTCTGCTTCTTTTTTGCAGGAGCAGTCGCTTTTTTAGAAGCTTTCACAGTGGACTTTGCAGCAGGTTTTGCAGCCTTCTTGGTAGTCTTACCAGCAGCCGCCTTACCCCCTGCTTTCACAGTGGTCTTTTTAGCCATTTTCAGGGCCTCCATATTCGCGTCTATCTAAGCGAAAAGAGAGGCTTTTGTCACGCCCATTTGCCACGGTGAGAAGTCTCTTCAAATCAATTTTAAAGGGGTTTAAGTCCTCAAGGGCACACAATGTGCCCCCTCTTTAGGCAGTTGGCTATTCCTGCTCGCGGGAATAGTAGCGCAGCCAGTTTTCTGAGCTGCGATAAAAGACCGTCGGGCGGTCGTAGGAATTAATCAAAAGCGCCCCGTACTGCCCCACAAATGAGGGCGCCGGCAGGACTGATTGTTCAATGCTTTCAAAGACAAAACTGCCGCCTGCCGCAGCCAGGGTCCCCAGACGCAAGGCCTTACTGACTGAGCTATGGAAGGCCACGTATTTGGCTCCATCACTGCCTACCCCCAACGTCGGCGCAGACTCACCCAACAAAGAGGTCACCCCAGTCACCTCCACGACACCGGCCGTGAACGCACTAGTCCCGGTGGTCAAACATGTTGCAACGGCCGAAGCACAACTTGCATAGCGAACTGAACCCGCCGTTGTATCCACATAAGCCGCAAAGGGCCTGTTCAAAGCATCCAGTTTGAAATCAATTCCCGCACCCAAAGTGGATCCGGAATTTTCAATCGCCACACAATTCCACACATAGCTGGCGGAACTTAGCGATTCACTGGCAAAAGCCACTCGCACCCCTGTGTCGTACTGATAGGCAATCGCAGGCTGTCCAGAACTCGTAAACTGGAGCTTCGCAAATTTCCCCGCATCCGCAGTGGCGTTACCGCAAGAGCCCGCTCCCGCGGCGCCGTCCACGACAAATCTTTTCCAGCCTTTTTGTTTTGTCCATCTGGCAAAACGCAAGGCCGTGTTGGTGACATCATAATACGCGATTCCGATGGCATCACCACTCAGGGCGACACTTGCGTACTGACCGACGTTGACTACGGAATCATCCACGACCGTGATTGTAAAACTCACACCTCGATCACTGGATCTGGCCAGAATCAGATTCTGCTCAGTCGCCACACCATTGTAGGCGGCAATCATCGGATTGCTGTTACTGTCGAAGGCCAATGACGGCATATTTCCCACCGCCGCCGTGGCCGAAGCGCTTTGTTGATGGCTGGTCACAAATTTTTCAGAGAAATACGGCTCTACAAATGTGCCCCCGCGTGTTCCGAAATAAAGTTTGGAACTGGCGTGAGTGTTGTTGTTGTCATAAAAATAGTATGCATAGCCGACTCTGCCATCCGGTGCCTTGGCGGCACTGATCACCGGGAAAGAGGCCGTGTTCGGAAACACATTGCCACGGTTGTCGACCACAGAAATTACAAAGCTTCCTGCGGCTCCCCCTGTCACCAGGTCATCCGGATCAATCTGCGCGACCTTCAGGTCATTGCCGACAGCGCCACCTGCCGCGGCGGGAAGCTGGGCATAGCTGGTGAAAGCTGTGTCGCTGGCAGCATCATAAGCAAGTGACACCCCTTCTTGCGCGACCGTCGTTGTTTCAATCCCGTGATTCGCCGCAAACCAGGCTGTGCCGTTGAATTTGCTCATGGCTACCGACGTGGTCGCCACTCCGGCAGAAACCAGATAGTCTGTCACACCTTTAATAGCCAAAGAGATTCCGGAAGCCCCTGTGGAAGCCGCCGCAATGGTGGTCGCCGGCCCCCAAGAGTTGGTGGCCCCATCCTGAGCCACATCGCAGGCCACGGGGCTGCGAATATGCAGGCCTGTGGTGTTCGGATTGCCCACAGAATAAAATGCCAACACCGCACGATGGGTGGTGGGCTCGACTTTCAAATCCAGATGTGTTCCACCGTTATGATTCGTATTCACCAAACCGGAAATACAAGTAGTGCTGCCCGCACACCCCCGCAAAAGATTCACGACTTCAAAGGCCTGACATTTTCCATCCGCATCCAATCCCGTGCATCTTGCCACTGAAGGGTTGTTCAAAGTCCCTGCCGCCCCCGTTGTCGTGGTGAAACCCAGGATCGGCGCTCCGTTCACCGGGCACAACGCCAGCCCTGAACTGATGCCGGCCTGATTGGCCGCCGTGATGGTCCCCGCCAGCGACACCAGTGGCGCCACGTTCATTGAAGACCACACACCCGTGCTGGAACGGAAAAGATATTTCACCTGGCTGTTTGTGGAGGTCTGAGTGAAGAATGAAAAAGTGATGTGAGGCCGGTCCTCGCTGTCCAGCACCAGGCGAAGTGCCTTCATCGGATCAATGGTGGCCACAGCCACATTTGTGGGTGCCGCACTGACCGGGGCTTGAAAAGCTGTTGTCACCGACCAAACACCACTGGAACTGCGCTCGGCAAATCGAATGTCCTTGGTCCCGCTTCCGGCAAGCAAAGTGGTGTTCTGGCTTGATCCATATACATAGGCGATGACGGGGTTGCCGTCGGACTTAAATGCCACCCGCAGAATTTTTCCCTGATTCAACTGCCCGGCGGTAGCCGAGTTCGGCGCACCAACGCAAACTGAATTCAAATTTCCGCAGAGGGCTGTTCCATAGTTGAGATCGACGACTTCCACATTCCAGGTGCCAAACTCATCCATCCAGGCGTACTTCAGTGCGCCTATCGTCGGGGTTGCACCACTGCCCCCCGCCGTCGCGGACTTATCATAATATGCCACACCCGGTTGCCCCGTTAACGGGTTCAAAGCCAGATCGTGGGGCCCGCCGGTTTGATTGTTGAAGCTGAGGTTTTCACCTGTTGATACCAACGCACGCACATCCACCCAAGACGGCGCGGAACTTCCTGGCGCAGGATCAGTCTCCGGAGTGCTTTGCGGAGTGTTTCCTGTGACTTTAGACTCTTCAGAAAAATTGCAGGCACTCAGAAAAAGACAGGCCATCAAAACATATTTCAACACAACGTCCCCCTAATAAACCCACGTAAGACTGACTGGAATCATCAAACCTTCTTCGGAATCTGTGGCATCGGTCACACCGCGGGACCCATTGCCATTGAACTGAATCTCGTTGCGCACAAGACCCAAACCTGCGCGAAAGGCCAGTCCTTCACGCAGCGGATACTGCGCCAGTGCCTGCAGGCTTGAAAAATAGCCAAACCGCAACTGACCTGATTCGGCCGTGGACTCGGTAAAGTACACGGGCAAAGTCAGATCAGCGTGGACTTCAAAGCTCCACGGAAAACGAAGCTGCCAGGTTTTTGAAACTCCCGCCTGCACACCCAGCATCTGATAACCCGACACATAAGTGTTGGTCGCCGACTCAATGCCACTGCGTGAACGATAGTTAAGCTGCATTTGCAACTGCCAGTCCGCTGCCAACAGAGTCTGCAGTCCTCCGGCAATATCAAATGCCTGAGACCGGTCTCCATTCTGCTGAAGCCCAGAAGGAATTTTATAGGTTTGCCAAGACGTGCGGGCCCTGCCCACAAAGGAATAGGCGGAACCTTCATTGTCAGTTTCGGCGGCAACACCTGCAACGTAACCCGCCTCGGGACTTAGCAGGGAATTAAATCCCTGCCCTTCCACCCGGTTATTAATCATCTGATATCCAGCCACGGCCTGCATCTGCCAGTGTCGCGGGCTCAAAGACGATTCCATTGCCTGCTTCCCCGCGACCTCTCCGGCAGAGGCAGCTCCCCGCACCACTCCTGCATTGACCGGCATCTCCGGGCGCAGCCCAAGCACCATGACGGTCTCCGCCGTTGGGGTACGCTGCGGCTGAGTGCTTCGCAACAGCTCATCGATTTCCGTAGTTGGTTGATAGATCTCAGCATACTGCTGAAGTATCATACGCGCCGATTCGTCCTGTCCCAGACTTAGTAAAAAACGCGCATGGGCTGTCACAATCCATGGATTGCCCGGCTCTTCGCTGTACCATTGACTCAAACGCAGGGCTGCGGCCTGGTTCTGTCCGGCCTCCAGCAAACTTTGCAGATAATCGTAACGAACCGGATCCGAGGCGTAGCCCACTCCGATCAGGTCGCTCAGTATACCCTGAGCACGGCCGTACTTTTTGTTCTGAAGGTAAGCACGCGCCAGTCGATGTTTCGCCTCCGGGACCGGCTTGACCGAAAGAGCTTTTTTATACCGGGAAACCGCATCCCCCGAGGTAAAGCGAACATAGGCCAGATCGCCCAAAGTTAAATGTGCTCGGTAGCGGTCTTCCGCCCCCAGCTGGGCCACAGTCAATAGTTTCAAGGCTAGGTGTTTGGCAGCACCAAACTTTCCATCAAGCATATCCAGCCGCATCTGCAGGGCATTTCCACCATCGACGTTCAGATGGGGATCCAACTTCTTGTAAGAGGCAAACTCCGCATGAGCTTCAGCGCTTTGATGAAGCTCCAGATGTTTTTCAATCAGGTGGCGACGGACATTGTTGTCATAAGGGTTCTGGTTCAGAAAAATTCGCAATTGCTCGACAGAGCCAGACGATGGGGCGGATGCTGCAGAGACCTGCACAACAACGCACAAAAGCAGAAGACCTAAAACGTACGACATAAACCCTCCACTGTTTCAGTGTGTCGTACGTCAATTTTTTTTAACAATTACAAGTCATCCACTCTGGACCCCTTAATACATTTCTGGACCGAACTTCTGTTCGCGAAGACAAATAAAAAAAGCCCGGAGACTGTGGCTCCGGGCTTCAACAACAACAAACGTTTCCTCAAATCACACTACTTGGCGTTAGCCTGCTTCTGCTGAGGCACCAGGGATTTCCCGTCCTCAAGCTGAATCAGATCCAGAAGAACATTTTCAGCTTCCTGAACATCAGGACGCTTCAGATACTCTTCGTTTTTCTTGGCCTTGGTAGCGGTCTTTTTAGCTTTGTCTTTCTTTTCTTTTTCGTTCTTGTCTTTAAGAACTTCGCTCACGCGGATCACTTTACCGCGGGCTTTGGCTTTGTTCAGCTCTTCCACGATTTTCTTGAATTCATCGTTTTTGCCAACTCGTTCGCCGGATCTTTCACGCAGGGACTTCAACCACTCTGGTTTGATTTCTTTCCAGGCGCCCGGGCCTTCTTTCACGTAGGCATCCGGGGACAGGAAGGATTCAATCGTTTTTGGCGGCAAAGAGTAATCCATGTATTTCTCACCGATGTCATCAGTGCTGAATGGACCTGGCAACACGATATCCGCATCCACACCACGGTGCTGAGTGGATTTACCACCTGGCACGAAGAACATGCCCACAGTCACCTTGATAGCTCCCAGATTGTTCGGGATTGGAAGAACAGACTGAACAGAGCCTTTACCGTAAGTGTGATCACCACCGATTACGACAGCACGTTTATAGTCCTGCAAAGTGCCGGACACGATCTCGGAAGCGGAAGCAGAAATACGGCTGGTCAATACAACCAGCGGACCTGCCCAGTCCACCATTGGATCTGTGTCACGAAGTGCGGATTCTGCACGGCCTTCATTTTTAGAGGACTGCTTCACCACGTTCCCGGTCTGGAAGAACAGACCCGCGATTTTCACCGCGTCTTCAAGGGAACCACCACCGTTGTTGGAAAGATCCAGCACCAGGCCGTCGACTTTCTTTTCGTTGGCTTCCTTGATCAGCTTTTTCATGTCAGCCGCAGAAGATCTGCCGCCACGACGGGAATCCGCATAGAAGGATGGGAAATTGATAACGCCGATTTTCTTTTTCTGACCGTTGATTTCACGATCCTGATAGATGATGGACGCTGCTTCGTCCTCCAGATTCACCTTTTCACGGGTCAAAGTGACATCAAAACGTTTTTTGCCTTCACCGGATTTTCTTAAGATCGTCAGGCGCACTTTCGTGCCCTTGTTACCACGGATTTTTTTGACAACGTCCTTCAAATCCATGTCGATCACGTTTTCCATCTGGCCTTTTTCCTGACCGACAGCCACGATTTTATCCTGTGGTTCGATCAGACCGGATTTAGCCGCTGCCCCACCCGGAACCAGTTGTTCAACAACTGTGAAACCGTCCTGGGAAGAAAGTGTCGCGCCGATACCTTCCAGGGACAAACGCATCTGGATTTCGAAATCTTCAAGCACATCACGAGAGAAGAAGCTGGAATGCGGATCCAACGCACGAGCAAAGGAATCCAGGTAACCCGAGAACAGATCATCCTGAGTTGTGTCAGCGGTTCTTTTCACTGCACGCTCATAGTTTTTGATCACGTTCTTTTTGGCTTCATCCATCTTCATGTCTGTCGCCATGTAGTTCCCGATCTGGAACTGAATGTATTTTTTCAGGTATTCATTCGCTTCAGCGGAATCTTTCGGCCAGGTTTTCTTTTCTGGATCGAACGTGAATTCAGTTGCGGATTCAAATTTGAAGTCTTTGCCCAGATATTTTTTTGCAAATTCAGAGCGGTCTTTCACGCGCTCCAGAACGATCTTCTGAGCTGCATCCAGGAATGAACAGTCACGGTTTTTGGTTTTATCAAAAACGTTGCCTGCAGCCTTGCGGATGGAATCAACATCACCTTGAGTCAGATAGATTTTGGAAGGATCCAGTCTTTTCAGATACTGCTCGATCACACGATTTTGCAAGTCAGTGTCGCGGTTGGAATACTTCACGTGGTTGGCAAGGAAGCCCTGTTCAATCACTGTCAGGTAACGGCACTCAAGGCCTTCTTTCAGTTGGGCCGATGCCAAAGATGAAACTGCCAATGATCCGGCAATGATGAAACCTCTAACGCCTTTTGAGAATGAACTCATGCTGATCCTTCCATGGCTCCCCGAACGGGAGCAGTCCTAATTGCATTAGATTATCAAATAATTAGCTGAGAGCATTCAATTTATGAAGCACGTCATAAATTAGGACGTAGAAAGGATTCTTAAGACTTTCGTCGATCTTCTTCGAAGAAGGATAGCTGGGAAAGGTTTTCCACTTTGTCGCCACGTAGGCCGTTCAATTTGACCTCATGCTTGATGAAACTGCCATGCTGAGTCTCGATCATAAAGAACGACATCTCGGGGAATCTCGCCTTTAGTCGAGTCATTTCCTCAACAATCAGCTGGATATTCTTAGGATCATCATCCGACATCCCGAAGCGGTGATGCGGATTGTAACCATAAAGATCAATCGCCTGCTCCACGCTGGCGCGGATGGCTCTTTGTTTTAATTCTGCAGTGCCTTCTTTGAAGTCCGAATCACCCAGAAGCTGACGTGTCTCTTTATGACTCACCGGATACACACTGAGATAGTTGGGCTCCAATGGCAGAACTTTTTTCTGAACAAAGACCCGAATACCGTCTTTCATTGTTTCCGGATGGTGACCACGTGCCGTGATCACAGACAGCGGGCGCTGATTAAAGGCCGCGTGATAGAAACACTCCCAGGAAGGCCCCTTCCATTGGAAGTCGGGATAACCCAAAGCCGCGGCCACGTCTTGCACGAAAATCTGCTTCTTGCCTTCCAGTTTTTCCAGTTCATCCACATGGTGGTCACGGAAATTACGGAAGGTGCCGGTCACATCGCAATAGTCGATATTATAGTCCGCAAAGGGACCACTGCTGCCAATAGTTTGATGGTGCTGGGCAAAGTCCCCGCTGGAGATCTGCACTTCAGATTTGTCGCTTTTATGGAAAAGAATCAGCGGCGTCGTCAAAAAGGCGATGTTGTCGTCGAAATCGAAGAAATAGAAACTGCGACCGCCAAGGTGGAAGTTTCTATCCTTCTCCTTGGAACGGTTGATTCCTAACTCCAATTGTCCCTTCAGGGGACTGTCGCTCATAACACACCTTTCGATGCCCAGTGATGGGATCTGTAACTATGCGGAACGAATTTATCAGAGATTCCCCCCTCGGAAAAGGGGGGTGAACAAATTACTTCTTGGACTTGCGAGTGACTACTTTTTTGACACCCAAAGCTTCGGCTTTTTCTTTGGCGTTAGCGGCTTTCTTCAAAGCGGGCTTTTTTGCAGCAGGCTTTTCGCCATCAGCTTTAGCGGCTTTGGCTTTCGGAGCGGCTTTCGCCTTTCCTTTAGCTTTACCTTTGCCTTTTGCCGGGCCCTTTTCATTGATCAAAGCAACAGCTTGCTCCAGGGTCACCGTGTCTGGCGTCGCACCCTCTGGCAAAGAAGCATTGACCTTGCCGCACTTGATGTACGGACCGTAAGGACCATTGAAGACCTGAATCGCATCGCCTGAATCCGGATGCGCGCCCAGCTCTTTCAACGGAGCCGCACGACCACGTCCTTTTTTCGGTTGAGCCAGCATCTCCATGGCTTTTTCAAAGGTGATATTAAAGATGCTTTCACCTTTTGGAATCGAACGATAGTCGCCGTCGTGAACCACGAACGGACCAAAACGACCCAAGCCCGCTTTGATGTCTTTGCCCGTGCCCGGGTGAGTCCCCAAGGTCTTTGGCAATTGCAGCAGGCTGAGCGCCATCGCCAGATCCACCTGTTCAGGCTGCGTGCCCGGAGGAAGCGACGCACGTTTCGGCTTGTCGTCTTCCGGAGTCACATCACCCAATTGAACATACGGACCATAACGGCCGTTCAGAACATAAACCGGCAGATCTGTTTCCGGGTCATTACCCAAAGAATCAGCACCGTTGATTTTCTGATCAATCAGTTTTTCAGCGATTTCCGGAGTGATATCCGCCGGAGATTCATTGTCAGGCAAAGAGGCACTGACATCTTCACCATCACGCTGAGTGGTCACATAAGCACCGTAACGGCCGACATGGAATTTGTATTTGTCCATGCCTTCCAAGGTCATTGTACGGGCTTCGTTTGGATCAATCTTGTCACCTTGATTGTCGACCATCGCACGCAAGCCCTTAGGGCCTTTGTACACGGACGCAAGGTAGCTTTCCCAATCCAGTTCCCCGTCAGCGATATTATCCAGGCTTTGTTCCATTTCGGAAGTGAAGCCCAAATCCACATACTGGGACAAATGCTGACTTAGAAGTTTTGAAACAATCATCGCCGTGAAGGTCGGCACCAACGCCGTTCCGTTCTTACGAACGTAGCCACGGTCAATGATGGTTCCGATAACAGAAGCGTACGTGGAAGGACGGCCGATGCCCTCTTTTTCCATCGTTTGAACAAGGCTTGCCTCTGTATAACGAGCTGGTGGTTTGGTTTCGTGGGACGTTGGATCCAGTTTCGCGCACTTCACACCGTCTTTGACTTTCAAAGCCGGCAGACGCACTTCACGTTCAGCCAGATCCGCTTCTGGATCATCACTGCCTTCCACGTAAGCTCGCAAGAAGCCCGGGAATTCAATGGTCATGCCGGAAGCACCAAACAACGCATCACCCACGGTGATTTTTGCGCTGACTTGTTTCTGACGGGCATCCACCATCTGGGACGCAATCGTACGTTTCCAGATCAGATCATAAAGACGGAACTGAGTCCCCGTCAGACCCGTTTCATCCGGATCCATAAACTGGTTCCCGGCAGGACGGATCGCTTCGTGGGCCTCTTGAGCGCCTTTGACTTTCTTAGCAGCGTAATTGCGCGGCTGAGGTGTCAGATAGTCTTTTCCGTACTTGCTTTCGATGCAAT